>JBFMCO010000030.1:0-4074 GCA_040754495.1 Microcaldota archaeon | reverse complement strand
CTGCTTTCGCTTCGGCCTTCTCCTCTTTGGGAGCCTCCGGCATGACTTCAGCCTTCGGCGCTTCCTTTGGCTCCTCGGCACTGGGGGCCTCCTCCTTCTTTTTCGGCCTTGCCTTCTTTTCGGTCTTGGTTTCTTTTGTCATATGATCATCCCGGGAAACCTATGCTCTTGCAGAGCTCGTGTATCGTAATGTGCTTCGAGACGCCGTCGAACCCGGCTTTCTCCAGCTTGAGGCTGCCCTCCAGCTTCTTCGGGTTCCCCGTGTACACTCTCAGCCTTTTGAGCGCGTCCCTGCCCCTCGAGCTTTCCCTCGGAAGCATGCCCCGGATCATCCTCTTTACGAGCATGTGCGGGATTCTCGGCCACACCGGGGACCTCTCAGGGGTGCCCTTGTGCTTTATTCCCCTCTTCGTGAGGTAGCGCGCGCTCACCTGCTTTGGATTGCCTACTATCACCAGCTTCTCAGCGTTGATGAGGTGGACTTCCTCGCCCTGCATGAGCCGTTTCGCCACCTGGCTCGCGAGCCTTCCGAAAACCATGTTAGTTCCGTCGACGACCTGCATAAGCATCACTTCAGTATGAGCACGCCCCTTCCCTCGGGGTTCGCTTTTTGCAGGCTCTCGATGCTAACAGCCTTCCCTCCGGCCGAGCCGATGAGCTGCCTGGCCTTCCCGCTGAACGAGAACGCCGCTATCGTGAGCTTCTTGCTCAGGGGCCCGGCCCCAAGGACCTTGCCCGGAACAAGTACCGTGGAATCGTCCGATGCGAGTTCCTCGATCTTGCTCAGGTTTACCTCGACCCTCGACCTTCTCGGCTTCGAGAGTTCGTAGGCGACCTTCCTCCATATCGGTTTGTCGCTTTTCATCAGGCCCTCTATCAGGGACAGAAGGACCTGGTTGTCTTTCTTCCTCATATCCGCCACCTTGGCTCGCCCCGAGAAGGGTCGCCGGCATCCGGTCTCCAGTCTCGGAACTACACAAATGAGCGTAGTAATAACATTCGGATAGGTTTAAAATGATGAGGGGTGACCGGCCGGCGAGACACGAAACCCGGAACCGGAAACCGCAGAAGAAAAAGAAAGAAGGGAGGCGTATCCCCCTCAATCCGCCTGCGCCAGCTTGTATATGGACTTTATCGCGACCACGAAGGCTGCCGGAGCTATGAAGACCATGAGAGCCGACGTGAACCCGTCCACGAGGCTGACGACCAGCGAGCTTCCGGATTCGCCGACCACCGCGAGCGCCTTCCCGAGCGACGCGTCGAGAGCCGTTGCGGCAGCGAGCAGCGCGACTGTGGCCAGGAGGAACGAATTGACCTCCTTCTCCTGTATGTTGAGCAGTCCTACTGCCAGGCCGAACACGAACAGCAATGCCAACAGAATTGGCATCAGCCCGGCCGGCACGAAGCCGGATAGCACGCCCACGATTACGGCTATTACAAGCCCGCCGATGAAGGCATACTCCCCGTAATTAATCCCTTTATTGCCTGCCATAACTCACCTCAGTGCATTGGGTGCAACCCTCCACCGTCAGGGGCTTTATAAACCTAGCGTATGGGTGTTCGTCAAATGTCAAAAAAACCGCACATGTCATTCCTCGTCCGCCTATAATCTACAACGAAGCGACGAGTATTCCGAGCATCCCGAGAAGGAAGGCGGCGAGGCTGGCGTTCCTCGCGAACCTGAAATCATTTTTCGTGAGCTTTATGCAGATGGCCATGATGATGCAGTCCGCGATTCCTACCAGCACAAAACCCGGAACGCTGAACTCCAGACCAATCACGAAAGGCGCCGCGCTGAGCGGGATGAAAAGCAGGTACAGCACCGAGGCAAGGATGAGCGATGCCTTCTTCCCTATCAGGACCGGGAGCGTTCTTGAGCCCCTGGCCTTGATGTCGCCCTCCATGTCCTGCACGGTCTTGATTATCTCCCTTGCAAGCCCTGCCACGAAACCAAGGAGGGCGAGGACGACCGCGATGGGCGATAGTGCCGTGCCCACCACGAAATTGCCGAATATGAACGGGATGGCCATGGTCAGGGCGATATAGGCGTTGCCGACTAGCGGGAGGTCCTTGAGCTTCCAGTTGTACGCGGCCGCAAGGAGGTTGAACGCCAGCGCGATGATGAACGCTGTAGAGTTTATCATGTATGCCAACAAAACGGAAAACGCGAGACTCAGAACGGAGAAGTAAAGCGCAAACGAGGGCGCTATTGTCCCCCTTACGAGGGGCCTGTCCTTCTTGTTGAGCCTGTCCGTTTCTATGTCGAAATAGTCGTTGAGTGCGAACGAGCCCATCTCGCTGAAAATCGGCACGAGGAGCGAGAAGACGATGTAGTATTCCGTGGGCGGGAACCTGCCCAGGATTATCGTTTCCGCTATGAGCACGGCGAGCGCGAGCATCAGAGCATGCTCGAACCGCGTGAGGCGCCAGAGCTCCTTCAGGAACATGGGGAGGAATCCCTCTTCTTGTTTAAAATGCTATTCCGCGATATATGCGCGATGGTCTGGCTGAAGAACGTCGGGATGAAGGCCGTCTATGTCTGCGCCGCCTGCGGCATGGGCTATGCTGACCCGAAGACCGCGCTCGAGTGCGAGGGATTCTGCAAGGCGCACAATTCATGCTCGCTGGAGATAACCAAAAAGGCCGTCTATAGGCCGGAACAATAATTTTTCTCTTTTCTGTGCCTTGCCACACTCCGCCCATGCGTATTATATAGCTATCCATCGAATCTTGTCCGAGGTGCGAGGCATGAAGAAGGAAGAAACAAAGCTGGACAACATAGACAAGAAGATTCTCTCGGCGCTCATCGAGAACTCCAGGATAATGTCAAAGGAGCTCTCAAGGAAGCTCAGGATACACCCGAACACGCTCCTCCAGAGGCTGAAGAAGCTCGAGGCCTCCGGAATCATCATGAAATACCAGGCCGTGGTGAATTTCCCGAAGGTGGACCGGAGCATGCAGGTGCTCATGTTCCTGAAGGTGAACATGGAGAAGCCGTGGGAGGATGCGCTCCGGCCCGTCGCCCGGCTGCCTCAGGTGGTCTCGTTCATCCTCATCAGCGGCGAGCAGGACGTGCTCGTGATTGCTCGCGTGAAGGACGACAAGGACCTTGCCGAGCTTATGCGCAGGATGCAGGCGACGAAGGTTGTGGTGAAGACGACGACGCACCTGATTGTGGACTATTACAAGATGCCGCACGAGTACAACCCGCTCAAGGAGGAGCTGATGTTCCAGTAGGCTGTCCACAACATCCCCCTCATCTATCTTTCATTTCAAATATGTGGTTACCCCAGTTTTTTCCTAACGATAATATGGCTATCACTATTTTTTTGTCTCGAATCTATAAATAGCCCCTGCTCAGTTTCAAAGATGGGGATGATATGGGCAAGTTGCGCATTATGCTGATACTGGTGTTATTCTCAAGTGCAGTATTCTCTCTCCTATTTCCTCTCGAAGACGCTAAAGTCAATTCGGGCTGCCTGGACTATGTTGAACCCGGAGAAAATAATATAGTCGGATACCCGGACGAGAACCTAGGTGGTCGTGAAAGTTTTGAATATGACTTTGATTTTTTTCTGCCAGAAGTAGATGCAAACTCAGAGGACCTGAGAATCGATATTAAAAGACATGGTGGTTTTGATAACTCCTGTAACGATCCATTCAACTTATTTGCTTCGGTAAATGGAGGTCGAGCAGCTATCGGAAAGAATCTCCTCGCCCTTGAACTGTACCCGGATCAGTCACTTTCGACCGGTATTAATGGCATTTACCTATCTAACGACTCAGCAGATCTCTCCCAGTGGTGCGCTCACGCAGATTGTCCACACGGCGCCGAGCCACGACCGGGCCTTTGCGTCTTTCGCGTATGCGGTTATTACCCGAATCTATCAATCATCTCAGACGTGCCTTTGCCCGAAATAAACTATAACGAGAGCCTTAATCTTTCTTTATAGTCTAGGACAAAATTAGACGAACTTTTATAAATTGTCCTCCGTAGATACTATCTATGGTCTGGCATCTACCAAAAGGAGATGAATTCCTCCCCAAAATATCCGTTGAAGAGTTAAGGCAAAC
>JBFMCO010000029.1:0-15340 GCA_040754495.1 Microcaldota archaeon | reverse complement strand
TTTGCCTTAACTCTTCAACGGATATTTTGGGGAGGAATTCATCTCCTTTTGGTAGATGCCAGACCATAGATAGTATCTACGGAGGACAATTTATAAAAGTTCGTCTAATTTTGTCCTAGACTATCAACACCTCGTTTGCGACAATATGCTCTGTCGCAATCATTAAAAAGATTTGTCAGAGGCCACTCCTTGCGGCGCTCTTCCACGCGTCCGCCGCAACAAATAAATCCCCACCTGCATAAACCTCGCTGGAGAGAGGATGGAAGTTTTCGTTGAGTCATTGAGCGGCAGGGTGTGCTGCCTCTACGCCAAGGCGCGGGGAAGCGGCGCGCTGGCAATTCTCGCGCACGGGTATCTTTCGGACAAGGCCAGCCGGACGAATGCCGGGCTGTCATCAAGGCTCAACGCCGCAGGCATATCCACGCTCGCCTTCGACATGTACGGCCACGGGGAGAGCGAGGGTGATGTGGAGAGGCTGACGGTCACAAAAGTCGTGGACAATATCCTCGCGATATACGGCTTTGCGGAAAAGGAGGGATATGCGCGCATCGGCCTTGCCGGCTCCAGCTTCAGCGGCAGCCCGTCGCTCATTTCCGCCGCGAAACTGCCTTTTTCAGCCCTTGCACTGAAGTGCCCGGTTTTTGACGGAAAACGCCTTTCCGACGAGCGCCTCGGCCCTGAGGGCGTCGCGCGCTGGAAGCGCGAGGGGTTTTATTCTCCTTTCGGCAGGCGCTGGAGCTACGAAGTCTATGAAGACGAGTCCGGCTATGATATGAAATCGATAGCATCAAAAATCAACGCGCCCACGCTGGTCGTCCACGGCAGCAGGGACGTCACGGTTCCCATATCGCAGGCGTATTCGCTCATGGATGCGCTCAGATGCGAGAAAAAGCTGGTAGTGGTGGACGGTGCGGACCATTTCTTCCGCGACGAGGCGCATTTTTCCAGGATGATAAGCGAGAGCGCGGGCTGGCTCGTCTCGCATCTTCGATGAGGCGCTAAGGCGCGGCTTCGGGGCTGATGCGCGGGAAAGCGCGGGCCGGCCCGGGCCGCCTCGGGCCGTTGTGCCAGTATTTTTAATTGTAATACATGTAATACGCATTAATGGTCTAAATGATGTATACAATCCGGAACGCCGGCAGGCGCACGAAGGAGATGCTGAACCGGTTCGCGGACGAGCACAACCTGACGATAGCCGAGGCGCTCGACCAGCTCGTGGAGCTCGGGCTCGAGCGCTACGAGCAGCAGCGCAAAAGCGGGAAGAAATTTTCCTCCACGCAGGAGGCGATGAATTGCCTGCCGCCCTGGTGATAGGATGATAGCCACTTCAGCGGAATTCTGGAAGGCTTTCTTCGACCCCGCGCACCCGAGGCACGCGAAGGCGCGCGCTGGGATAAAGATATTCGACCGGGAAAAAATCGTGCTGAGCGCGTTCGTGCTTGCAGAGGTTTCACGCTGGCTGTCTGAGCGGAAGAAGGGCAGGGCGCTGGAATGGTTCCTGGATTACGCGCAGAACACCGCGAACGTCCGCATCTTCCATTTCGGAAAAGACGAATTCGCGGCATTGGCCAGGATAAGCGCGGACGAAGGCGTGCCCTTCGAGCGGGCGAGCCTGATTTACCTTGAGCGCAGCCTGAACGTGGATGTCTCAGACTGAGTTGACGATTTTCCTCCTTCTTTTCTCCGGGATGAGGTTCCTCACCTTTTTTTGCGCGGCGTCGTACTGCCCGAGGCCCACCGCGAAGCCCCGGAACCTGACGATGACGAATCCGCTTTTCCCGCCAAGGTCGAGGCCCCCGAGGCCCCGGCCGACCGCGAACTCCCTGGCTTTCGCCTCGTCCACGTCCACGACGTTCTTCGTCGCAAGATGGCCGAAATTCTGCGCGAAGGCGTTCGTGGGGTTGAAGCCGGCATCGCATGCCGCGTAGCCCTTCTCGCCCCGGATGGGGCTTTTCACGATGCCGGGAGCGCCCACCCTGACGCCGCCCGAATAGAAAAATACCGCATCAGCCGGAAGGGAGATGCCGAAATGGCGCTTCGCGAACGCCTGGAAATTCCTCTCCTTGTTGGCTATGAACATTTTATCCCAGGTGGAACTCGATGGCGTTTATCTCTATCTCCTTGTCATTCCTGAAGAAGCGGAGCGGGGGCTCCCCCTCAAGCTTTTCGCGCCGGTATTCATAGATGTAGGAGCGGCCCCTTTTCAGGTCCACGACGCCGAACCTCTGGACGTCCGAGGGCTCGTCCATCTCGAAGATGAACTCGAAATCCTCCTCCCATGCGAACACCTCGCTCCCGGGCGGGGCGTAGAGGCGCTTGTCTGTGGCTTTGACCAGCTTCACCGAAACGAGGCTTTGCCCGACGAGCATCTTGTATCTGGGCGGCATGTGCTCCTCGCCCTCCTTCACGAAGAAAAGGCTCGCCGATTCTACCATCTCCGCGGATTCCGGAAGCGCCCCGCCCTTCCTTTTCCGCAGTAGCTCCTGGGCGGCGGCCGCCGGAATGAAGTAGATGGCGCACGGCTCGGAGCGTATGTAGAAATAGTCGTCACCGTTCAGCGAGACCGAGAACATGTGCTCCGGCCTCCTTATCTTGTCCGCGATAACCTTGCTAACATTCATCCGACCACCTTCGATATCCTCGCTATGAAGAATCCCTCGCTCTGGAGATGCTGTGGATATACCCTGCAGCAGCTTTTGAACTCTTCGCCCAGTCCCTGCTCCCTGGGAAAAGCCAGGTCAACTGCTTCGAGCCTCGAATCCTGTCGCGATTCGAGAAGCGCCCCCACGACGTCCTCGTTCTCCTCCCGGGCGTATGTGCATGTGGAATACACCATCGCACCCCCCGGCCTCAGCGCATCGTATGCGCTCGCAATCATCCTTTTTTGCAGTTCGGCGATCCTCTCGGAGTGCGTCTCGTCCCAGCGCGAAAACGCGGCCGCGCCGCTCCCGAGGGCCGTGCAGGGGGCGTCCAGGAGGACCTTGTCGAATTTTTCCTTCCATGGAAGCCTGCTTCCGTCCAGCGTCGTCACGATGCAGTTGAGGACGTTCAGCCGGTTTATCGTGGAAAATAATGCCGAGACCTTCTCGCCCTTGAGGTCGTTCCCGACGAGCACTCCCCGGTTCTCCATGAGCATGGCCATGTGGGAGAGCTTCGAGCCCGGGGCCGAGGCGACATCCAGGACCGTCTCGCCCGGCTTCGGGTCGAGGACGAGGGACACGAGGATGGAGGGCATGGCCTGCGGATGGATGAGTCCGAGGAAATACTCCCATGTTTTTCCTATCTGAAGGTTCTCGTCGAGGGCGAAAGCCGCATCGTAGTAGGGCGTCTTGGTGCGCCTCAGGCGAGATTTCCCCTCGAATTCCCCGACCGTGAGCTTCAGGGTATTAACGCGGAAAAAAGTCTTCTGGCTGGCGAACGCCGACAGGGCGGCCTCCGGGTCAGTGTAGCTGCTCAGCCAGTCGCGGAAGGCCTTTTCCTCCATGCCCGTGAATGGGACGGGAACGTTTTTTTAGCTGACTGAAAGCAATAAATAGGACGTCCGGCATAATACATGTCGGTGGAATGGTGAAACTGGGCTTCCTTTCCGGAAGGAGGGTGGACAGGCACGACCCGTACATAGAGGGCGTGCTCATCTACATGAGGAAGCGCGATTTTTCCGACGACGTCGTCTTGTGGATGGAGTCCAAGCTCAGGGACGCGGTGAATGAGCGCCGGCCGCTCAGCGAGATGGAAACGCGGGAGCTTTGGTACCTGGCGCGTATCTTCGACGAGGAACTGAATCTGAAGCACGGCCGGTTCGGGATGTCGCACAACCAGTATATGGAGCTGACGCACCTTTTCATGGACGCCATAGACATCTTCAGCTCGCACAAGCTCGGCCATGCACACCGCGGGCGGCACCATCTCGATTAAACTATTTTTGAAATACTAAGATAATATTAGAAATGTTAAATACCACAATAAAAACACAAAGGATTAGATTAATAAACATGAATCTTGATTTTCTACGTATGGAATCAAAGAGAAACCAGAGAGTGCTCAGCGTCGCTTTGGGTTTGGGGATGGTCATCACCGGCAGCTACTTCGTAGTGCCCCTGGCCATAGCTTCTTACCTCATAGGCCTCATGCTCGTAGGATTCGGCATGGAACCAAGAATGCAGGACGACTCTCCTCCTTCGGCTCCGAAGCCTCCGATGATGTCCAAATCTGCGAAGAGGACGCGCAGGAAGAAGTAAAGGACAGATCGGATGGCTGGCGAACGCGACCGGAGATACCTCATAATAGGCGTAATCGGCTCCCTTTTGACAGTCTTCTACTTCCTTGCCCTCGGCCTGCCTGTCAATCTCGGCACCTTCCAGGACATGGCAATCCTCGCGCTTTACACAATGGCATGGGGATTCGAGGCCCTGTGCATTTTCTGCGTTGCCGGACGAATCATGCTGCCGCCGCTTCTCAGGATTTCCGAGGAGGACGTGCGGGAGAGGCTGCCCTACGGAATCAGCATCTCCTTCAGCCTTTCGCTGGTTATCAGCGCGATCGCCCTGTGGTTTACGGATTCAGCCGCCGTTGCCCTGTTGGTGGGAATCGTACTCCTGGAGATCGCCTTGTGGCTCAGGAACAGGGCCAGGCCACAAGCGCCGGCATGGAAGCCGGAATGGAAGAACATCGGGGGGACGACTGATGATTAAGGACTACGGTAGATTTGCCGCCACCGTCCTTCTAATCACGCTCGCAGGCTTCGCGATGTTCATGGCTGCCGAAAGGGCGGGCCTCTGCTTCAACGAGGAAGGCAGGGACACCGATGAGTTCGGGATGAAGTGCATCGGCAGCACCTCGTTTTCCGCAATCGCCATCCTGCTCCTGCAGCTGATGGCCTTTCCCGCCGTCGCCTATTTCATAGGCATATACTTTTATTTCGGGGGAAAGCGTCCTCAAGCCGTAGATTTCATAGTCCAGCTCAGCCTGCTTACGGCGGCTTCAGCCATCTTCGAGCTTTTCTTCGACACCGCAGTATCCCGGCTCGTCCTCAACGAGGCCGTAGTGCAGGCCGACATTCCGATGTCTTTATACCTGCTTGCGGTGGTCCTCATCTTCGTCTTATGGACGATAAAGAACGCCATTCCTGCGGCCATCGGGGGCCTCGCGGCGTACTTTGCAAGCAGGAAGTGAGTCTTATAAACCTGGCCGGAGAGCTCCAGCATGGTGATGATGTGAAAGCGATTCTCACGGTTTTAGCGGTAATCCTTGTAATCCTGGCAGGCTGCGCCCAGCAGGCGCCGCCTTCGGATAACACGACAGCGTGCACGATGGAGGCGAAAATCTGTCCGGACGGGACCGCAGTGGGGCGGACCGGCCAGAACTGCGAGTTCGCCCCGTGCCCTGAGGTGAAGGGCAATGAAAGCAACGTCACTCCGCCGCCTCTTGTCGGCAACGACACGGACGAGCACGGGTGCAAGCCCTCGGCAGGATATTCCTGGTGCGAAATCCTCAAGAAGTGCGTCCGCGAGTTCGAGACGCCGTGCGTCGTGTCGTACACCGTGAAGACTGCCAATTCCAGCCTCGGCGAGATTCTCGTCGATGACCGGGGATATTCGCTTTACCTCTTCACGGCCGATTCCGTGAACAAGTCCACGTGCTACGGCACATGCGCAGCCAACTGGCCGCCGCTGCTCGTCACCGACACCATAGCAATCCCCTCCGGCCTTCCGGGCGAGATGGGGGCGATACTCAGGACGGATAACACCACGCAAGTGACCTACAACGGCGTACCGCTCTATTACTACGCCGCAGACACGGAGCCCGGCGACGTTAAGGGCGAGGGCGTCGGCGGCAAGTGGTTCGTCGTAAAGCCGCATGAATAAGGCGATTTCAATGGGAATGAGCAAGAAGGACCTGTCAAGGAAGAAAGCCAACATCAAGGCGAGAATTGAGGAGCTCGAGGTGAAGGCCCGCATGGACCCGCTGAAGAAAAACAGGGCGGTCCATGACGAGCTCGAGCAGCTCCGGAAGAAGCTCGCCGAGGCGGACTGATGAGTTCCGGAGCTGCCGTTGGGGCTGCCGTTGCTGCCCTGATGGCGTCTGGAAGGAGGGGGGCGAAAAAGCCCTCGACCATCCTTGATGACCCGGGGCGTTACCTGGGAAAAACGCTCAGGGTGAGGGGCCTGCTTTTCACTGCTGCCGACGAGGACGTTGGCACGTCCGACGGCGACATGGCATGCGTTTACCTGAAAGACGGCGACTCCGGGCGCCGGCTGTTCCTGACCCTGGACGGGCAGGTTCCGGCCGACATCCCTGGGCCGGCTTCGATGGTTCTTGACAGGATACTGTGCAAGGCAGCAGAAACGGCAAGGATACCTGCTAAGAACGGGGAAAGGCTCGTCATCACAATAGAGGGGACAGTAAAGAGAGGGCAGAAGAGGTTCGAGGGCAACGAATACCTAAAAGCAGTTTATCTCGACATCGGATAGATTTATATAGTCCTTTTATGTATCCCGAGTATGGCCCTGCTCAAGGTTTTCGGATTCCTGGTCCTTCTTCTGGTTCTCTCAGGCGTTTCTTTTGCCGCCTCATGCGCATCATCGGCGTACGGCGCTTCGTGCACTAAATGCACGTTCGATTCCAGCGGCAAGATGGACCAGAAATGCTATGAAGGATACCAGGGCAGCGGCGTTTCATGCCTTTTTGCCGCATACCCCCTCGAGAGCATCTCGTACCAGATGGGCGACTGCCCTGCGGTGGACGCCTGCAAGGACAGGCTGGAAACGTGCAAGGCCATATATTCGAGCGGCAACGACAAGCTGGACTGCGGACTCGAAACCATAGACCACTGTTTTTACAAAGCTGACCGGTGCGTGGATATCGCGGTCAAGAACTGCAAGGAGGACCCGCCCTCGGACATATCCGACCTGGCGCCCCCGCCAGGATGGTGCGACGGGTTCTTCTTCATGGTCATACCGCTCTTCGCCGGAACCCTGTTTTACAGCAGTAAGCCGGTCGGAGAGCGGCGCCGGTAACGAGCCTGGCGACGTGAACGGCATCGGCGGCGTGACCCTACGGACTGATTTTTTCTTCAGCGGGGTGGTTTCCTCCCTCAGCACCCTATTTAAGAGGATGGGGAGATATCCCAACAGAATAAAATCGTGTAATAGCATAAAATGGTGTATATATGGGATACGGAGATAACAGCGACAGGGAAATGTTTGACGCAACGTGCGCGAAATGCGGGCAACCGTGCCAGGTTCCTTTCAAGCCAACCGAAGGAAGGCCGGTATACTGCAGGAACTGCTACAAGCCGAAGTCCAGGTTCTAAGGTTAGCCGGAGATTCGGGTTAATCGTCTTTTTTTCTAAATCTTCTTTTCCCAGGCCATACGGACCCGCATTTTTCTCCAATCTGCCAAAAATGCACATCTATATACAAGGTCTGTCACAATATATCAATGAAAAAACTCACCCCGACCTATGCAGAGTCATCCAATTACCGTGGATTGACCCAGAATACCCGCAGATTGACCGCGCTGGAAATGGACGGGCTGCGGGCATATGTGCTTGAAAGAGACCATTACAAATGCACCTATTGCGATTTCCATGCAGAGAAATGGCAGACGATATGGTTTTTGGACGGCGACTCGAGCAACAACAAGAAAACCAACCTGACGACGGTCTGCCCGATGTGCAATCTCATCCTTAATACCCGTGTAGGATGCCAGATTGAAGGAATCGTGGAGCTTTATGAGGCGTCAGACTACGACCAGAACCGGATTGTCCAGATGACCCGGAAGATGAGAGCCGGGGGAAAGACCGATAACGAGATAATCCGGAGGCTGGGCCTGAAGGTCAAGGTGCCCTTCAAGCCGAACAAGAAGTACCTGAGCGTCCTATTCGCCTTTGTGACGTCGTGGAAAGGCTCCTACGGCGAAGTCGAAGAGGCGCTGCAGTATGGCTATAGCCACGGATTATAAGTTCCACGGTCAATAGAGAGTGCCCGGATGGATGGCGATAGCTATGGGTATGGTCATGTCTATTTTGGAAGGGGATTTGCCGCCGGATAAGGCGGCCAGGCTCGAAGCTAATTTCGCAGAAGGGGCGAAGGCCCTTGAACCGGGGATGCTCCAGACGTTCTTCATCAAGAACGGGAACAAATGCCGAATCATAACCATTTGGGAGAGCAAAGATGCGTATACATCGATGAAGAGCAAGGGGATACCCAAGGGAGTCCTGATGTTCAGGTATGCCGGGGTTGAAGCGTCGTTATTGGTTTATGACGTTGTGAATTCGGCATCCAGGGGAAAATGAGGCGTTTTGTATGGGAAACATAGCGTATTTCGAGATACCTGCGGACGATTTGGAGAGGGCCAGGAAGTTCTACGCCAAGGTCTTCGGCTGGGAAATCGTTAAAGAGAAGATGCCCGGCTCGGACATGGAGTACCACCAGGTCATGACCGGGGAGGCTAAAATCGAGAAAGGGCCGAATTCGGAGATGAGCCAGCTGAATTCGGGCGGGATGGTGAAGCGGATGTTCCCCAACCAGCCCATAACGAGCTACGTGCAGGTGGATTCGCTCGACAATACCCTTGCCCTCGTGAAGAAGAATGGGGGGAAGCAGATAGCCGAGACGCTGACCATCCCGACAGTCGGGCGGATAGCCTTCATTAACGACAGCGAAGGCAATCTCCTCGGCATCTGGGAGCCGGAGAAGAAGAAATAGGCGCTTGTATGGCGAGGCTGGAGACCGCGACTTTCGGAGGGGGCTGCTTCTGGGGCACCGAGGAGCTTTTCAGGCAGATAAAAGGCGTGAAGGAGACCGCAGTCGGCTACATGGGCGGGAGCAAGGAGAAGCCGACCTATGAAGAAGTCTGCGACGACACGACCGGCCATGTGGAAGTCGTGCAGATTAGCTATGATCCTTCCGTGACGACCTACGAGAAGCTCCTCTCGGTCTTCTGGATGGCGCACCACCCGACGCAGGCGGACGGGCAGGGGAACGACATCGGTTCGCAGTACCGGCCCGTTATTTTTTACCATTCAGCCGAGCAGAAGAAGCTCGCAGAGGAGTCGAAGGCGTCCGAGCAGAAGAAGTATTCCGAGCCTATTGCGACGTCGATAGAGCCGGCAGGGCAATTCTGGCGTGCGGAAGAATATCACCAAAAATACCTGGTGAAGAATCCGGGCGGGTATTGTCATATCGACGTGAAGAAGGTGTTGGGGAAGGTACCGCCGTGAGCTTGTTTAGAAAATACCGTGCAACAATTCCACAATGGACGAAAAAATCGACAGTTAACTCCTACAATCGACGGATAATCAGCCCTCGTTTTCCACAATCGACGGAAATTCCATTAAACGGTGGGCAACGCATTTAAACGTTCGGTTCTTTCTCACCCCGGTGAGTAAAATGAAACTTAGTTGCGCGGAATTAGGCAGCCCCGAGTGCCATTTTGTGGCCGAGGGTGCAACTGCAGAGGAAGTAAGGGGGAAAGCCATGGAGCACGCCCAGCAGGCGCACGCCGACAAGCTGGCTTCCATGTCTGAAGAGCAGAAGGCCGCGATGATGAAGCAAATGGATGAACTGCTTGCAAAACAGCAGTAAATTTTCTTTTTTTTGTAAACCCAAAGGAATATGATAAGCTACTTTTGCAAAACTGCGATTAACTGCACACGCTTCGCTCAGGAGCGGACGAAAACAGGCGGGTACCCCCCATATTAATGTCAAGGCGGTTTTGGGGAAGGTTCAGTAATTGTTTTCCACAATTTTCAGGTTGAAAGATCAACGCCACCACAATTTTTCCCAAATCAGGTTTAAGATAAGCTATTTATATGTTAATATACCAATAATAATACATGGGAAGTACAATGAATATACATGCACAGTTTAGCGGGGTAGTGGCCGAAACTATCGAGGAGATAGTCAGGAGCGGCAGGGCAGCAAGCCGGACCGAGGCCATCAGGCTTGCTTTGCTTGATTACAGAGAGCACCACCTTAGCAAAGAGAAGGAACTAGATAGACTTGCGGTTCAAAAGATGCAGAAAATAGATGCTGAGATTGCTGCTGGAAAAAGAAAAGTTCTTAGTGAAGAGGAGGTTTTGAAAAAATATCCGCATCTAAGAGATGTCTAAATGTATAGTGCGGAGTATGATCCAAAATGGGATTACTATTTCGAGAAGCTCAGTCCGGATACCCAAAAAAGGATTTGGAAGAAGATCCAACAGATAAAAAAGGGTTTGCCTGGCCGCCATCTCCGTTTCGGTGTTGATTTCTTCGTTGAGGAAGTAGGTCAGTATCGGATCTGCTACAAGTCATTTGAAGATAGCAAGGTCCGGCGGTTTTATTTTGTTGGAGATCATAAGGAATATGAAAAATGGCTGAGAGAACAATAATCTAATAGAATGATGGAAAAGATAAAAGAGATTGAGAATTGTCAGTTGGTAATCTCGGTTTTCCAGCCCGATCAGGATTGAGACGATTGATTTAAATTATAGATTACGGATAAAAGTGAACATATGAAAGACATCCGACGGCGTAATCTTAAAATCTTCAGATTAAGAGAGGAAGAAGCCACTAAGTTTTCAGTTATCGCCAAGAGATTTGGAATCAGCGAAGGGCGGGCTTCTCAAGTGTATCTTGAAACAAAAAGGAAGGAAGCGGAAAGAGCTACGGAAGGCACTCTGTTCGAATTAAGCGGAAGGGCAAGGAATATAATACGAAAAATATCAAGGAATGAGAGTCCGACTTTGATTGATTTGCAAAGGCTTATTGAAGAACTGAATAACGAACATGGAAACTGGAGAGTCTTTCTTCATAACACTAAGTATTGCGGAAAAAAGACGATTAATGAGATTATAAAATTTGCTTTGGCAAAAGGGATTCCAAAAAAGACAGTGGCCGGCTGGTGTTCGGAACATCTGTGCAAACGGATAAATTACTGCACCGGCACATATGTTTTTGAAAATGGAGAGAGGGGATATGACATTCCTATAGTGAGAAGGGTGCAGAGACTATTGAGAGAATTGACCGAGAAACACGGAGACTGGAAAGTAGGGATTGAAAAAGAATTCGGCAAGAACGACTCTGGATATTTTGAGCATACGGAAGGAAGGGGTCCAGCTAAAGTTATACCCGTAATAGAGCAATTCATTAAAGCCATTCCAGACGTGATTGACCAATAGATTAAGATACTTCCAAGAGATTAATGGAAAAGATAAAAGAGATTGAGATTTTTTGTTAGATGCACTCGCCTGCGACTCGTGGTTAAATGGAAGATAAAGAAAGACGTTTGGAGATAAAGCGGCTTCCCAACGGTACGCTTATTTTGAGTGAAAGCGCAATAATCCTAATTCACGACATAATCATCGAGGACCGGAAAGCGATGGGTAAAAATGATCCAACCACTATCCGGGACCCGGGGGTAATTCGGCATATATACGACACCTTAACAGATAGGCCGCATAAGTATAAGACTGACCCAAGAGAGAACGCTTTGTACGTCGCTACTGAGACATTTTATTATATTGCATGCGAGCATCCGTTTACAGAAGGCAACAAGAGTACAGCGTATATTTGCGCTTTATTTTTGCTCAGTATCAACCTCTTGCCAAGGGAAGAGTTTATACTCGATTCTACTCCCAAAGAAGCTGAGGAAATCGTGAGGTTAGCGGAAGGTGGCAAGGATCCAAACGAACTCCGAAGGCTTATAAAGGAGTTTTTACTAAAAGAGATAAGTGGGAAACATGGATAAAAAAACCAAAAAAGGCAAAGAGGAGACTGTCTTCATAGACTCACAGGTAGTCAAGGACATAATGAATGCCAAAAAAGCCGTCCTGAAAGAGCTTGCCTATCGCTAGTGTTACTATTCCTTAATTCTTTTGGAAAAGATAAAAGAGATTGAGAATTGTCAGTTGGTGAGCCCTGCGGGCTCACACTGACGCGAAAGACGGCCCAAAACGGTCGGTTGCACTCGCCTCCGGCTCGTGGGCGACCCAAACTCAGGGATTTCCTGCTTTAGAAAAAGATAAAAGCCGGCAGAGGGAAATATTACCATGGAGATTTGCCCGCAGTGCAGGAAGGAAGTTAATCCAGCAGAGCATCTGACTTTATTCCGCTCAAGACCGGTTAGCCAGATAGAGTGCTCATGCGGATATAAAGGGCTGCCTGTCCAGCTGGAAAAAGCACCAAAAAAGAAAGGTAAAAAGAGTTCCAGAAAAGATAAAAGAGATTGAGAATTCCGCCTTTTAGGAAAAGGCGGCCCAAAACAGTCTGTTTGCCAACCCCGCGGGTTGGCCGACTTGACAAAACTTGCCTTCGGCTAAGTGGTTGAGGGCGAAGGGGATAAATAATCAAAGAGGTAGTCGAAAGGATATGAGGGATTACATGGTGTGCCCGAAGATAGGCTTCGCCTGTATTTTTCTGGCTTTCTTAACCATTGGATGCACAACCGTGGGGGCCCCACAGAATATTCTTGACGGTTACAACGGAGCCAAATCACATTTGACGGACGACGTAGCAAACAAATCACTTTCCTATGAAAGAGGTTATATCGAATTGTCTTATTGTCGGTTCCAAGATGCATCGGGTATGTTCGTAAGTGACCAGAAGGTTCAGGAAGCAAAAGACAACAAAATCTGGATATACAGGCTTTTTACCGAAAGAGAAAGCAGTAATCCTAACTATAATAAAAAATCAGGCTATGCTACATATTCTTATTCAAATGGCTCTAGATTTTTGACACACACAACATATTACAATGGCGAAGTTGTCTGTGATGGGCACTCGGACAGGGACTGCGTTTCCGTAAAACTGACAGAGTGCAAGATAATTATGCAGGAAAACTTAACAAAAAATTAGATTGTAAAATAGCTTGTGGATAACATCATATAAGTAAATCAAAAATATTTCAACATCGTCACAGTATTCCAAAACAATAGCAAAATCCCCATTTTCCATTCTTTTGCCCAGTTTAACCCGTGTAAGCCCTATTGCGCGGTCAGGTTTTACCAATCAATATTGTTATGGTGAACCATGGGGCGAAAAATGCACATGGGCATGGAAAGAAGGTTTACTGATATGGTTATTAAACACTAGAAATGGTATACTGTATGGATATTACATATCAGGCGAAGGGATTTGAAATCCAGGGCGCAACTCCACGGCCACCAGCCCTTCTTTTTCAGCCTGTTTCAGTACTCCAAATACCCTTTTGGTTTTTACATTGCAAAGCGAAGATCCGTTCAGTTTTTTCGAAATGAAATCCCCGAGCTCTTTTTTAGAAACACCGGGGGCCAACTTAAAGTGATATTCGCAGACAATCGGGGTCGCAACTACAGCATTAGCGAGAGAAGGGATAAGAACCTCTAAACCCGTCGTAAGAATCAAATCCAGACGCTTTCTTTCAGCTTCAGAAAGCACGGATTTGCCCCGTGTTCCTACAACGTCCAGTTCATTTTTTTGGAACGCTGATTGGTGCCTTCTAGTTTTTACTTTCTGCATGATTGGTAGATATTCCATTGCTTTTTTAATTCTTCTCTTTTCTCTCCATCTTCCCCCACAAAAACCCTCCAGAATTTTCCATCGGCAGGCTAGCCTACACGCTCAAAACTACCCAAAAATCGCGAAGCGATTTTTCATCAAACAAAACTGCCCTGAAAAACGGTTTACTTGGGTGAGGTAATTGCTCGGAATTCGATTTCACCGCGCGAAACACCGAACATATCGAGCGCCACCTCGACTTTTTCCCCTTCTTTCAGATAAATGATTTGCAGGTCATTGGCGCAGGCGATTGTCAGTTTCCTCCCCGCCAATTCAAAAAGTATTTCATATTCGACGTCAAATTTCGATTTTACTCTTACAGTCTGCCCATCCTCGATTCTCATCTGGTCCAGGCTTTTCATTGATTCCAGGAGAAATCCCTTGAAACCTACAACCGCAGCAAAATCCGCGGCCCGCTTCAAGGTCGCTGAGACTGAAACCAGCGGCTTGGATTCGGAAGGACCGAGGTCTTTTGGTCCGTTCTTTTGTCTTACCATATGATTATTATTCAAGTGGATATATTTAACTTTTTCCTACATTTAACCCCACAGTAGTTTCAACCATCAAGGGTAGCCCCTAACCCGAAACTGCCCTGAAAAAAGGATTTATCGTCGATAAGGAAAGGAAGATATTAGAAATTCTAAAAGTATTCTGTAGGTGGTTGCCTTAATGCGGTTTTTTATTGCCAGTTTTGCTCGCCATGATCGCTTTGCAGGCATACATCGGAACCGCCATGGCATGGGTCGGCACGTGCCAGCTCGCTACAGCCTGGCCGGCAGCCCGGGCAGCAAATCTCGCGGCATCGGATTTCGCTTCTCGAGCGGCAGCGTGTGAATCGAGCGATAGCGTCCGCACTTCTTTCATTCCGAGCTCGCGCTTTCCCTGCGCCCATGCGCTGATTGCCTCAACCGCTTTCCGCGGCCGGCAATCTTTCGGACGCTCTTTTTCGAAAAGATGAAGAACGCGCCCGGCTTCCTTCGCAGCGATGAGCGCAAATAGTTTGTGGTAGTTGCGGTTGACAAGGTCCCTTTCCATGTTTCCTAGTACGCCTTGCCGGTTTTAAATCTGATGCGATTCAAATTACTCGAATAGCTCCAGAATGTCATGTACCATGGCTTCGTGGTGTATGGGCATACGTACATTCTTCAGGAGACCTTCAAGGCCCTTTTTCGAAATCGTGTCCGGAACCCGGTACGAAATTTCTTTTCCTGTTTTCAGGTTCGTCCCTCTTCCGGAAAACAAAAATCCTTCCGGGCATTCCGGCTGCCTGAAGCTTTCGGGAAGCTTCATCCTAGCTTTATTTTCCAGCCTCTGCATGTTTTCACCTTTTTTAAAATAGTTTTAGATATTCTAAAATCATATTACAAACCTGAATATTCGCTCTTTTTCGAGTGGGTGTTAAAGAACTCGCCAAGCCTGCTTGCCCAGGAATAGCTCGGGGCAGGCATATCCGCGGATGGCGCGCTCGTTACCTGGCCAGCCGGTTCTTTGAACTTTGAAAATTCGTGCGACGCTGATGGGCGGGCGAGATACGCCGCTCCTACAACCGCGACCGCCGCAATCCCGTATTTCAACTTCTGGGAGGTCATAATTTCACCAATCCATATGCGCATTTGAAATATATAAATATTCCCTTTTTTCCCATTGATAAACACAAGTTCGAACGATTTACGGTTTTGCAATCCTTTTCGCCATCTTTTCCGCTTCCTCGCTCACGATATCTGCCAGAGTCGCTCCGGTGTTCCCGGCATCCTTCAATCTCCGCAGGGCCGCGAGCACCACCTGCCGTTTCGCCTCTCCATCCGGGATGCGCTTGTCGC
>JBFMCO010000028.1:0-77877 GCA_040754495.1 Microcaldota archaeon | reverse complement strand
GTATGTGAAAAACCAGGGAATCCCAAGAGGCCAGACGAAGCTCGGCGCCTTCTTCAACTAGGCGCGAGGGGATAGAAAACTGCCGGTCTGTGACCGGCAGTCCCGAGCGCCGAGTTAAGTATTTATTCTCGTCCGCCAGTTTCCCGGCGTCCTCCTTGCCTATCACCACTATGGAAAACTGCTCGGCCTCGAAACCCGTATGGTCGAAATAGGAGGACAGGTAATGCTTCCCGCACTGCCTGCACCTGAATATCCTGTGCGTGACCTCCCCGCCGCAGCATGCCATCTCCTTCACGATGACCGCCAAGTCCTCAAGGCTCTTCGATTCGTTGCCAGGCTCCGGGCCCAGCTCGCAGTCCATGCAGTGCCTGCAGCGCTGCCCCGCGTCCTTCCTGAGCTCGTATTCCCGGAGGGCGTTCCCGGCAGCCTCCTTCACCTCCTCATCCCCGTATGTGGCGGCTTTCTTCAATGCAGGCACCGCGAACGATATGTCCTCCCCCTCTTTCGCCGCCATCCTGAGGAGCGAGACGACTCCCTTCCTGACGTCAAAATCACTGTCATCGAGGCATTTGAGCAGGTTCGGGATATCTGAAAACCCGAAGCTTCCGGCATGGGATTGCAAGTCGGTTATAACTGTATACCGGACAGTCGAGTCCTTGTTCACCAGCAGCCCGTCGATTTCCTTCCATTGCTTCCTCCGGGCATGAAACCCTGCCAGCGCCGAAGCGGCGTAGTGCCGGACCTCCTGCTCCACGTCGGAGAGCGCCTCCCTCAGCGCCTCAAGCAATGGAGATATGTCAGCGCCGTCACCCGCCGCAATCATATAGGAAGACGCCGCGCGGCTCCTGATGCTTTTGTCTTCGTGCCTGAGCATCCCGGCTGCCTTCCCAGCCAGGCCGTTTCTCAGGTAGATGCCTGCGAGGGTTCCCGCCAGCTCGTACCGCAGCGAACTGTCGGCGGCTTCTGAGAGGTCCTTCTCGAGCTCCGGCATCAGCGGGGTGAGGTCAATGCCCTTGCTTAGGGCAAAGCCGAAGGCCTGGGCCGCGCCGTGCCTGACGTCCCTATCGCCGCTTCCCCTGAGCTTGTTGACGGCGTCAAGGTCGCCTTTCTGGAAATGATGGATGGCGAGCGCCCAGGCGGCCCTCACCCTCACTATGCCATCCTCGTCGGAAAGGGCGCGGTCCAATGGGCCTGCCGCAGCGCTGATGTCTTCACCGCCCAGCGCAGCGTTTCCCAGCGCGTTTGCGGCATCCAGTCTCTTGTCCCTGTCCCTGCTTTTCAGCTTTTCAAGGGCCTGCCCGGTTTCGCCTGCCATGATGACATGCTTGCCTCCGGGGCTTTTAATGGCCCATGCCGCAAAAGGGCCCAGGGGGGCAATGATAATGCATTTAAACACCCCCACTCTAATCTATTCAAATTCTCATTTAGAGGTGCATGCATGTACGGAGTTTCCCCCCAGGCTTATGACAGAGCGATAACAGTTTTCAGCCCTGATGGCCGGCTGTTCCAGGTGGAATACGCCAAGGAGGCCGTGAAAAGGGGCGCGACCGCGGTCGGCATAACGTGCAGGGAAGGCGTCGCGCTCGTCGCCTTCAAGTCCATACACTCCAAGCTGGTCGTTCCGGAATCCCTGAAGAAGGTGTTCACGGCAGACGACCACATCGTCGTCACGGCAAGCGGGCTGATTGCGGACGCGAGGCGCCTTGTCGAAATCGCCCGCGTTGATTCGCAGAGGCACAGGATAACGTACAACGAGGCCCCGACCGTGGACTCGATTGCAAGGAGCGTCTGCGACCTGATGCAAGTATACACGCAGTACGGCGGCATAAGGCCTTTCGGCGTGTCGCTCCTGATTGCCGGCGTGGACAGCCAGGGCCCTAAGCTCTTCGAGGCCGAGCCGTCAGGTGCCATGACCGCCTACAAGGCCGACTCCATCGGCGCGAACAAGAAGGAGGTCGACGAGTTCCTGGAATCCAAATACGACGAGAAGCTCGCCCTCGACGAGGCCATCCGGCTCTGCGTGGAGGCCCTCCGCAAGACGCAGGAGGAGAAGCTCATGCAGGAGAACGTCGAGATTTCCTACGTCCCGATGAAGACCAGGAAGTGCGTATGCCTGCCTGACAAGGACGTCGGGAAATACCTCAAGAGCTCCTGATTTTTCTTCTTCCCCGGTTTCAATCCGCTTCCGGCCCTACGAGACTACCGTGCCGGAGTGCTTCTTCCCTTCCACAGCGGCCTCAAGGTCGTCCATCTTCCTGAACGACACGAAATGCGTCTCGATTTTCGAGCGCGCAATAAGCTTGCAGGCAAGGAGGTCGAAGACGAAATTAGTCCCTGCCATCCGCTTGTCGCTGGAGCTGGCGAGGGCTATCAGCTCGTCGTATGACATCCTCTGGAACCTTTTCGCGGCCGGATTCTTCCTCGGGTCGGAGTCGTAGATGGCATCCACGTTGCTGACATTCACCAGCCTCCTTGCCCCTATCGCCTCGGCAAGGAGCACCGAGTCCGTGTCCGTTGTGATGCCGGGTATCGTCCCGCCCATGACGACGGCCTTGCACTCGCGCGACGGCTCCTTGGCCAGCTCGAAATCCTCCACGACACGCTCATATACGTCTATCCCGGCGCCCCTCAGGGCTGTGAGGAAGAGGTGCGCGTTCTGCCTGGTCGAGCGGATGGCGATGGAGTCGGCCTCGTATTCGCCGGCTCCGAGCTCCCTTGCCGCGTTCGCGTAGAGGCGGGCGACCGTTCCGCCGCCGCAGAGGATGCCGAAGCTGTTCCTGCTCTTTTTTATGAGGGCAGAAATCGCGCGCAAAAAGGCGAGGTCCGGCTTGCCATCCGGTATTATCGAGCTTCCACCGATTGAGAGAACGACGTGCATGGCTAGCATTCTTCCCCACGCTTTAAATCCTTCGCCCCGCAAAGCATCATACGATGGCCAAAGCCGCTTTCGAGGCCCTGGACCGCGATGAAATCCTGTCAATCACTGACGATGACATCCGTTCCTGCATATTTGCGCCGGACGCCAAAGAGCTGGCAAAATACTTCCTCGCTATTTTGTGCGCACTTGCCGGCATCTCGCTCCTCTTCGCTTTCATGGGCCCTTCGCTGTCCGGGCCCCTCCCTTTCTCTGACGACACATTCGTCAAATCCAAACTCATCGAACAGTACGACCGGTGCCATAACCTCAGCATCCCGGCGTTCGAGCAGGAACTGACGCCGAATGAAATGGAACGCTACTGCAGTGCGGTCTATGAGCTGGAGTGCAACGGGACAGTTTCGAGCCGAGAGGATTATGTGGAGTACATGAGCCTGCTGGTTGCAGAAGCGAGGAAGGAATTCCAGCTGCCAAATCCCGTCAATCCATCCATGGGCTTCTTTATCGGCTTCCTTTTCTTCATTCTCGGCATCCCCGTGATGGCCGCAAAACAAGCCAATCCGTTCCTTTTCACCAAAATCGGGGACGGAATAACTGCGAGATATGCCGGCAAAAACCTCGACTCGCTGGAAATCTGCGGGAAAAACGGCATTTTTCTACTGATAAGGAGATTCAGGGATTACTCTATAGTGAGCTTCGGATTTTACCCAATCCGCGGAAAAGGCCCGCTACCTGGGAAGGAACGTGTCCTGATGCGGGAAGACCAGCTCAAAAAACTGCTCGATTTCGCAAAGCGCATGGAAAATGTGGTCATAGAGGACATCGATGAGAAAACACGCATCATTGACACCAGTTAGCGGTGCCTATCTCCTGACTGCCCGGAGGACCCGCTCCTTCAGCCCGCTTATCGAAAGCTCCTCGCGCACGGTGGGGTCCCCCGGGGCGAAAACAACCCTGCCGTCCGCGGCAGGGAGCAGCTCGACCGGACTGTCGTAGGGGGGCTTGTCCATGATGAAAAAAACGACGAGCTGTCCGTCTTCGGGCCTGTATCCGAGGAGCTGGAAAAACTTCGTGTCTATTGCGGCGGCATCGCCTTTTTTGAACATGAACCCCTCCGGTTTCTTCCATATCTCGAGCACCTCGTAAGCGGCCGAGGGTTCATCCCCGATTGTCCTGGCAAGGAAAATGGCTCCTGCCGTCTTTATCTGGTAATCCAGCGGCGGCCATGTGGGCCCGTGCGGTTTGGCCTCGCCGCCCCCATCTGGCCCGAAAAAGTCTTTTTTCATGGCAGGGAAGGCGATAACCATCCCGATTGCATAAACAGCCCAGAACAGATACACGAGCAGCATGTCGTTCTCGATGAAGGCATCAGCGGGGAAGCCGGTGATGCCTGCCTCATCGAGCATGAATACGAAAACCCCGACCATGACCGGCACTATGGAAAAACCCAGCACAACGAAAAGGGCGAGCGCGAGCGCCTTCACCGCCTTTTCCAGCGCCTTCGCGTCCTTTATCCGCGGCCGGATGATTGCGCCGCCTATTGCCATGGCGATATAAGCAAGTATGACGGAAACAGAGACTGCCGCTCCCAGGGCGAAGATTGCTGCGTCCATAGAGCACCTCAGTCTATGCCCCGCAGGAACTCGACCGCGAGCGTTTCGATGGCCTCGTCGGTCGCTATGCCCTCGAAGGGGTCGTCAGGCGTCACGATATTGACGGCCACTATGTCAGCGCCGTTGAAGGATGCGCTCTGCGCCGCCTTGAGGTCTATGCCGCCTGCGGCCGAAATGAGCACGTCGAATTTGCTCCGGACGCGCTTGATATGGACGTATTTGATGAACTTGGAGCGGGTGCTCTCCTCGTCCCTTCCCTTGTGCAGGACGACGACGTGGGGCGGCTTCTTCAGCTTCATGAGGACCCGGAGGGGGTCCTCCACGCCAATCATGTCCACGAAGGAGTCTATCCCGGCCTCGGCGCAGCTCTCGATGAACACGTCAAGCGTCTCTTTCGGCGCGGCTCCGAGGACTGTCGCGCCATTAGCCCCTGCCTCAGCAGCCTCGGCTGCCTCTTCCGCGGCCCCGTCCATGGTCTTGATGTCTGCGACCACGTATCCCCCCCACATGCCCCTTATGAACCGGATGGCGCGCTCGCCCTCCCTTTTTATATATGGCGTCCCGGCCTCTATGATTATCCTCTCGTCGCGGGGGATGCGCGGGAGCAGCCTCGCGACAGTTGAGGAGTCCTGGTTGAATGCCAGCTGGAGATACCTCTTCTTGCGCTCGAGCATTCACTCCTCCTTCTTCTTGCCAAGCAGGCTGCTTGCAAGCTTATGATAGTCGCTCGGGATGAAGAGCACGATTTTCTCGGACGGGTCGGCCGCAATGTCCCGTATCGTCTGCAGCGTCCGCAGCTGCAGGGCGGCCGGCGAGCGGGCGAGGGTTTCCGCTGCCTTCCTGAGGTTCTCCGAAGCCTGCATCTCGCCTTCGGAAACGATGATCGCGGCCCTGCGCTCCCTCTCCGCCTCCGCCTGCTTGGCCATGGCCCTTTTCATCTCTGCAGGCAGCTCGATTTCCTGTATCTTGATGGCGGAGATGTCCACGCCCCAGTCCGAGGTCTCAGTATCGACAATCTTCTTTATGGACTCCGCGACTTTCTCCCTTTCGGTGAGCACGAAATCCAGCTCATTGTTGCCGACCACATCCCTCAGCGCGGCCTGCGTGTACTGCCTCACCGCGAAATCGAAGTTCTGTATCTTGAGGACCGCGGCCTCGGGCTTCTCGACCTTGTAATACACGACCGTGTTCACGAGGACCGGGATGTTGTCCTTGGTGATGACCTCCTGCTTGGGGATGTCGGCCGTGGTTATCCTCATGTCAACGACGCGCAGCTCCTGCAGCATGGGCAGCACCACCGTCACCCCGGGCTCCATCGTCTTCTGGTATTTGCCGAGCTGGAAGAGTATGCCCTTCTGGTACTGGTAGAGGACCCTTATCGAGCCAATCAGCATGAAAAGCAGGATTAGCCCGACCGGGACTGCGCAGACCGCGAGAATTTCGAGTGCCATGCATGGCTCTCCGCGCCCATCTTTTTAAGCTTCGCTGGGCCTATCCCTTCATGTCACTCCACATAGGCGTCGAGAAAATCATGAAAAAGCTCTCCGAGAAGGAGAAGAGCCTGGATTTCGTGCTCGCCGAGCAGCGGAAGGTCGTGCGCTCCTGCTCTAACGCAATAAAATGCATGCACGCCTACGAGCTCAAAAACGCGAAGGCGCACCTTGACGAGGCGGAAAAAGCCCTCAAGGCCCTCTCGCCGTATTCGGACGGGTTCCCGTCCCAGCTTGGCCACATCTACCAGGAATACGCCGAGGCGCGCATCGTCCTCTCAGCCATCGAGCAGAAGAAAATCCCGGGCTACGCCCAGCTGAAGGTCCCGGAGATACCTTACCTCCTTGGCCTCCTTGATGCGATAGGCGAGCTCAAGAGGGAGATGTACGAGTCCCTCCGCAGGGGCAACAAGCACGAGGCCGGCTTCTATTTCAGGATGATGGAGGAGATATACGACGAGCTGCTCCCGCTCCGCTTCTCGAATTCGGTCCTCCCGGAGTTCCGCAAGAAGCAGGATTCGGCCCGCCACCAGATAGAGCAGGCACGGGGGGAGCTGTTATGAGCATCCGGCAGCCGGCTCCAGGTTTCGGGTTGTGCGTTCTGCGTCCAGCGTTTTGAGGGGATGGCTATGGCGATATCTGACCTCGGTACTCTCCTGCGCTCCATGAGCCCGGCCCTTTCGGAAACGAAATACTATTTCGCGTCCGTTGAGGAAGGCCAGCTCATGGTCCTTGCCAACCATCTGGATTCCATTCTTGCCATCTTCCGGGAGGAGGAAGGCCTGACGGTCGTGTTTTCCGAGGATGCGCTGGAGGACATCTCCCCTCTCAGCGGGGAAAGCGTCCAGGGGCCATTCGCCCTGATAACGCTGTCGGTCCAGTCAGACCTGATGGCGGTCGGCTTCCTTGCAAGGATAACTGCGGCCCTTGCCGGGGAAAAAATCAGCGTGAACGCGTTCTCTGCATACCACCACGACCACCTGCTCGTCCCGTCCGGGCGGGGAAAGGACGCAATGGCGTGCCTCGCAAGGCTATCGGCAGGCGCCCGTTAGCAAATATAAGCATTTTGTTACTAATACTGCAACATATGAACGGACCGTACAGGGACCGCGCCGTCACGCACGAGCGGCAGCGCGAGGCATGGGGGAGGCTGAGGGCAGCCCTCGGGCCGCTGAAGGAGCCGCTTGCCGAGGACTGCGCATCCGCGCCCGGGTTTTTGCGCCGCATCGCGGACATGGTCACGGAATGGTATGCCCCGTTCCTCATCAGGGAGATTCGGGAGGCGCTATACTACGACGAGGCGCTCCCGGCCGCCTCGCTTCTGGCCTTCTCCGGGAAGGAGCAGTGCATGGGGCGCCTTTCCGGGCTTCTCCTGAGCAGCCGGCCAGTAGACGTGCTTGTGAGCGTAGAGACTCTCGGCGATGTCGTGGCATTCTCCCCGCCCGGAAGGCAGCGGAACCTGGCCATATTCTATCTCAGCTCCTCGGGGATGGAGATTGCGCAAAGGGAGCTCTGGGAGGCGCTGGACTCCTCGCCCTATGGATGCGCCTATGAGGGCCCCTTCCCGCCCCCCATGCCAACCGTCTTCGTGCCGCTTTACTACATCCCGGTAAAATGAGCTAGGCAAGGGCAAGGGAGATGATGCGCTTCAGCGCGGCATGCCTCTCATCACGCCTCGCCCTGGCCTTGTATTCCATAGTAAGCCGTACGACCGGCTCGGTCCCGGAGGCACGGATCAGGAACCATCCATCCTCCTCATCTACGCGTATCCCGTCGTCAGTCCTTGTCTTCCCGGCTATCCCGAGCGCGGAAACGGCATCAATGACCTTCCGCATCGCGGCATGCTTGTCGCCGGCCCGGAACTTCTCCCTTGCCATGAAATGTTGCGGGTATCGGGTTTTGAGTTTCGAGAAAGGCCCCCCCGCGCAGAAGATTTCGGCGAACATGGCCGCTGCCATGACCGCATCCGGCACGTGGACGCCGGCCTTGTAGATGTATTCGCCGCACGGCTCGCCCCCGAAAAGCGCCCCGCTCTCCTCCAGCGCGTCGCCGACGTAGGTGCTGCCGACCGGCGTGATGAGGATCTCCCCGCCGCTTTTTTCCACGACATCCCGTATGGTGAGCGATGCCTCCACCGTGGAAACGACCTTGGCCCCGCCGCGCGATTTCCGGCCAAGCTCATGCTCTATCATGATGGCGAGCTGGGTATCGAGGGCCAATGCCTCCCCCAACTCGTCCAGCACCATGCATCGGTCCCCGTCGCCGTCGTGTGCGAGTGCGAAATCCGCCCCGATTTCCCGGACGAAAGAGGAGAGGTAGGCGAGATTCCCCGCGCTAGGCTCGGACGGCCTGTTGAAGCACGATTCGGATGCGTTCACGCTGACCACCCTGCAGCCGAGGTCGGTCAGGAGCTGGGGGGTTATCGCGCATGCGGCGCCGTTGCAGTCCACGACCACCTTCGGCTTCCTGGCGGCTATCGCCTTGCAATCGACCACCCCGGCCACCAGTCCCTTGTGGTCTTCTATGATGGCCGCGTCGCGTATGGTCCTCCCGTGCACGCCGCCCTTCACGTCCGCCGCCTTCCCGTATCTTGCAGTGACCTCCCTCTCAAGGGGCTTGCCGATTTCCTTGCCGCCCTCGATGAGCTTGAGGCCGTTGTATTCCGGCGGATTGTGCGATGCGGTTATCATGATGCCCCTGCAGGAGTGCTTTTTCGTTGCCAGGGCGGCAGTGGGCGTGGGGACGATGCCGAGGTCCACGACATCTGCGCCGGCCGAATGGGCTCCACGGCAGACTGCCCCGAACAGCGCCGGGCCGCTCTCCCGGATATCCCTTCCGGCAACCAGCCGGCCCGATGCGAAAATGGACGCTACCTTCGAGGCGAGGCCTATGGTGATGTCGTGTCCATAGATGCCTCTGATGCCGGAGGTGCCGAACATGAATCCGTTTTGCCCAAACTGATTTAAATCCGCTTCCCCACTATAGCTTATGGTATCCTTCTCCTCAGAGAAAAAAGAAGAGTGCGGAATAATCGCAATCTACTCGAAAAACGGCGAGGACGTCGCCCCCTATATCTACCGCGCGCTCGTTGCGCTCCAGCACAGGGGCCAGGATGCGGCCGGCATGGTGGTGCTCGGCCCCCAGCAGCCGGCATCGGGCAGCCGGCCTTCAGCGCGAAGCGCTGGAGGGCTTGGGGCTTCAGCCCCATGGCAGGCGGTTTCGGGTTCCGGGTCCGGCGTTTTGGGTTTTGGCGGAACGGAGGGCAGGGTCCAGAACCCTGAACAGGAAACCCCAAACCCCGGACTGGAGGCTGGTGGCGGGAAACTGGTTGCCCGCCGGGGCCTCGGGCTTGTCAGCGACATTTTCACCAAGGAGGACATGTTGCTCAAAGGGAGGCTTGGCATAGGCCATACCCGCTACCCGACCACGGGCCGCTGCCTGATGGAGGACATCCAGCCTTCCGTGATAGACGGGATATCGGTGACGCACAACGGCCACATCGCCAATTATGACGCGGTGCGCTCATCGCTCGAGTCAGAGGGCTACGCATTCACCGGCACCGTGGATTCCGAGCCTATCGCCTACCTCCTCCACTCCCAGCTGAAGCAGGGCAGGAGCGTAGAGGACGCAGTCAGGCACGTCATGGGCACGCTGGACGGGGCGTACTCCGATGCCGCCATAATCAACGGCAGGCTGGCCGTTTTCCGCGACCCGCATGCAATCAGGCCCCTCGTATGGGGGGAGAACGACCGCTTCGTCTCGTTCGCCAGCGAAAGCTGCGCCCTCGACGTGAACGGCATACCGTTCAAAGGCTCGGTCGATGGCGGCGAGCTCGTCATCCTCGCAAGCCCCATGGAGCGGAAATCGCTGATGAAGAAGGAGCCTCGCCACTGCATGTTCGAATACGTGTATTTCTCCCGCCCGGACTCGGTCATAAACGGGAAGGAGGTACTGGAGGTGCGCAAGCGCCTCGGGACGCTGCTCGCCCGGGAGCATCCGGCCGATGCCGACGTGGTGGTCCCGGTCCCCGACACCTCCCGCACTGCCGCCGAGGCCTACGCCAGGGCGCAGTCCATCCCGCTCGAAGAGGGCCTGATAAAGAACCGCTACATCGGCAGGACGTTCATAATGCCCAGGCAGGAGGAGCGCAGCGGCAACGTGCGCCTGAAACTCAACCCGGTCCGCTCGCTCGTAGCCGGCAAGCGCGTGGTCCTCATAGACGACAGCATCGTCCGGGGGACCACCCTGAAGGAGATAATCTCTCTGGTCCGCGGCGCCGGCGCAAGTGAGGTCCATGTCCGCATAACCTGCCCGCCGATTCGGGCCCCATGCTTCTACGGGGTGGACATGAAATCCTACAGGGAGCTCGTCGCGAGCGACAAGCAGGAGGACGAGGTCGCCCGTTTCCTTGGAGTCGACAGCCTCGGCTACCTCTCCCTTGCCGGGCTCCGGGAGGCGATAGGCCAGCCCATATGCACCGGATGCCTGAACGGGGACTACGTGACGCCTGTGGCGAGGCGCCTCGCGGCTGAGCGCAAAAGCGCATGCTGACGCCGGAATTGTTCGAAACCTATTTATTAGTATTTATGGCTAAGATAGTCATCCCGAGGTGGTATTTTGTCGGCTATAGATGACGTGATGAAATATATCGCTACTAACGAGATACGCTGGGTCGACCTCCAGTTTTTCGACATAAAGGGGCAGATGCACCGCGTGAGCGTGTCGACCCGGAAGCTGGAGGAGGCGTCCTTCGGGAACGGCCTCCACGCGGCGGACCTTTCCGAGGTATTCGGTGCATCCGAGCAGGGCGACCTCGTCCTGCTCCCGGACCCGGACACCCTTGCCAGGCTTCCCTGGGAGCCGGCGACGGTCAGGCTGATTTGCGACGTCTATGTCGCGGTCAGGAAGGAGAGGTTCCTCAAGGACCCGCGCTACGTGGCAGACAGGATGGAGACGAACCTCGGCGCGGCAGGCGTGAAGAGCGCGCTTGTCGGCAGCGAGATGGACTGCTACATCTTCGACACCGCCACCGCGGACAAGACAACGCGCGGCAGGGGAACCGGCCTGATAATGGACTCCCGCGAGGCGAAGTGGGGGCCGTCCGTCCTCTCCAACGAAGACACGGGAGCATACGCGGCCACCCCGCGCGACTCCATGTACTCCGCGAGGACGCAGATATCCGAGACGCTGGAGGACAGCTTCGGCGTGCTCGTCGATTCGCACAGGCACGGCCGCGCTCCGACGGCCCAGCAGAGCTTCGAGCTCTCCCCGCGCGGCCTCAAGTCGGCCGGCGATGCCGTGAACACGCTGAAGTTCATAACAAAGAACCTCGCGACCGCGGTCAACGCGTCCGCGACGTTCATGCCGTACCCAGTCGAGGGCGAGAAGGGCAACTCGTTCAACATAGCCATCAGCCTGTGGAAGACGAGCGAGCAGAACATCTTCTACGACGGCAAGGAGGATTACGGCCAGCTCAGCCAGAGCGGCCTGTACTTCATCGGCGGCCTCCTCGAGCACTCGGCCGCGCTCTCGCTCTTCACCGCGCCCACGCCAAACTCCTACAGGAGGCTGGCTGCGGAGGGCTTCAGGGTGGGCTATAGCGTGTCGCACAAGGACGCGCTAGTCCGCGTGCCGAGCTACAAGAAGAACATCAAGGAGACCAAGAGAATCGCCTACTTCGGCGCGGACCCGGCAGCGAACCCGTATCTCGCGCAGGCCCTCGTGGCAGCGGCAGGCCTCGACGGCATAAAGAAGAAGACCGACCCGGGAGACCCGCTCGAGGAGGAAGGAGGAAAGAAGCGCGTGGAGAAGGAGCTGCCGGACAGCCTGTTCGAGGCCGCGTCGGCGCTGCAGAGCGACACCGCGTTCCTGAAAGGGGTCGTGCCCACCGAGCTCCTCGGAGACTACCTGGAGGTCAAGCTCAGGCAGCACAAGGAGTCCATGAAGGGCGTTTCCGGCTACGAGCTCCAGAAGTACTTCAACGTCTGAGAAACTTTCTTTTTTATTTCCCTCCCTTTCTTATCATTCCATGCGCGTCTCGCTTGTCCTTGTAGGGCGCACGATTCCAGCATTCACCAGGATAGTGGAGGCCATACGCAAGGAGTTCAGGGCCGAGGCGGACCTGGAGTTCATGGACTTCCCGATGACGCGCTCGTTCCGGAGCGGCCGCCAGCAGTACGACGCTGACGTTCTCCTCGATGAAATAGGCCGGTTCTTCTCCCCGGGCGAGAAGACCATTTTCGTGGTGCGGGAGGACATATTCTCCGCGCCCCTCAACTTCGTCTTCGGCCTTGCCAGGGGCGATGCGGCCATAGTCTCGACCGCGAGGCTGGACCCGAGGTTCTACGGGCCGGTCGAGGACAATGCGTTGGCGAACGCCCTGTTCAAGGACCGCATCCTCAAGGAAATCATGCACGAGCTGGGGCATACCCTCGGCCTGCCGCACTGCGACGACAAAAAATGCGTGATGGTGTTCTCGGATTCGATAGCCGGGGTGGATTACAAGGGGGCGGATTTTTGCGCAAAGTGCAAAAAGGCGATGTACCTGGAGTGATTTTAAAGAGTCCTGAGCCATTTCTACGCAGGGCCCATAGTCGAGTGGTGAAGACGTCGCTCTTACGTTTGCATGACATCATGGCATGCAGAGAGCAAACAGCGAAGATCCCCAGTTCGATCCTGGGTGGGCCCAGTATCCTTTTGAGTTTCCAGTTTCCGGTCTAGGATTTCGGTCGTCTTTCGTGGTAATATATGTATTTAAAGCCTACGCAGCCCAATATAAGCATGCACAAATCCAGCGCCAGCCGGGCAACGCTCTCGGACAGGCGCATGTTCGCCGTCGTGGCCAGCCGCTTCAAGCCCGAATGCGAAATCGGCCAGGGGGCGGTCTGCTACGTCCAGCTGGCATCCGACCTGAAGACAGGCAACCATGTCGCGCTCAAGAGGCTCAAAGACGAAATGCTCGGGCGGGAGAGGCCTCTGGCCGCGCTCGCGAACGAGGCGGCGGCCCTCGCGCACATCAGCCACCCGGGCATCCCTGCCCTGATTGCCGCATCGCTGGAAGGTCCGGAGCCGTATCTTGCCGAGGAATACGCGGCAGGACTCCCATTCAGCCTGAACGGCTTCATTGCAAGGCCGAAAAGGGCATTAATCGAGTCTTTCATCAGCGTGTGCGATTCCCTTTCCGCCATGCATAAGGCTGGCATCGTGCACAGGGACATGAAGCCCTCGAACCTCGTCCTCCGGGAGAACCAGAATGCCGTTTCGATACTGGATTTCGGCCTCGCACTCGTCCCGGGCATGCCGGATATGGCCCAGGGCACTGATATCCCGGTCGGCACTCCCATGTACATGGCCCCGGAGCAGACCTACCGCAGCGCGAGACTGGGCAGGAAGGCTGACATATACTCTGTGGGCGTAATGCTCTATTCTTTCGCGAGCGGCCACTACCCCTACCTGATATCCGATGACAGCGCAGAGGGGATGATGGCGCTTCACCGGAGCGCGCACGCGCCCATGATGCACGAGCGCTCGCCGTGGATACCGCCGCGGCTCTCATTCGTTGCCGCCCGCGCATTGGAGAAGGACCCGATGAGAAGGTTCCATGACGCGGAAGAGATGGCGGACGCGCTGTCCGGCTGCCTCGGCTGCTAGATAAGGAACGTAACCGCGATGTAGCATATGCTGATGAGGGAGAACGCCAGGAACCAGACCGTGTGGCTCCAGTCCCTTATGTCCTTCCCGTCAAGCGAGCCGAAGGGCAGTATCTCTGCCATGGCCCAGAGCGCGCTCGTCGTGTATATTATCTTGTAGATGGGCGAGGGCGAGGAATAGTGCAGGAAAGCGAAGAATACCATTATGAAAGTGCTGACGAGCGGAGCCGAAAGCTTCATCAGGCCGACCTTCCACTTCGCCGTCCCCGGTTCCACCTCCTCCAGTATGAACGCCTGTATGGAGAAGGCGTTGCCCAGGTACGAGCTGACCAGCGTGAGGAGCGAGCCCGCGGACCAGAAGCGGTACTCCATCCTGATTTTGAAGTGGTGCGCGAAAATCCTGTGCGTGACCTCGTGGATTACAGCTCCCACGAGGCAGATAATCGTGTTGATTGCGAGCCAGCCGAGGAAATTGGCGCCGAAATACTGCCAGCTGATGGATATGCCGAGGATTAGCGAAGCCCCGAGGATGGCCGCCATCTCGGTAATGTTCAGGCCCCGGTACATCACCGCGCCCTCCCCGACCTTCTTCCCCTTCCTCCCGATGTCGAGTGCCTTGAACTCGAAGACGGTCCTGCCCAGGTTCATGAGCGCGAGGAGAAGGAGCGATATGCCGGTGGCAGCCGCAGGGACGTATTCCTTCGGCATGATGGCGCCAAGCGGCGAATATGCGACGCTCTCGCGCTGCGGATTGCCCTCCTTGAACCCGAGCTTGTCGGATACCGCCACAACCACCGTCCCGGAAGGCAGCTTCCCGGTCTTGACTACATAGCCGCCTTCGACCGTGTCCGTCTGGTTGAACCAGCCTGCGGCCACGGCCTGCCGGGTAATCTCATTCTGCTCGGTCCCCCCTATAAGTATCACGAGCGGGTAATTGCCTGCCGAAATCGAAGAGAATGTCGCGTTGCTGTCGTTGCCTTCCTTCGCCCGGGCAAGCCAGGTGTTCTCTGCCTTTGACATCTCCAGGAGCGAGCGCTCTCCTATGTTTATGCCGCTCCCCGGGACGATGAGCGTGCGGGCGCCGAGGAACGCCTCGTATTCCGCCTGCGTAGTCGCGTTGGTGTCCACCACCGCGTATATCCTGAGCATCACCGCGGACATGTTGTCGTCGTGCCCAACCTCATAAGGGGCTGCCAAAAGCGGCGGGGCTAGGAACAGCAGCAGCAGAAGGTGTCTCACAAGCTCATCTTCCGGGGAACCTGGGCTGGAACGGCGGCTTCGTGAAAAGGTAGTACTTCTCCTTCCCCTCCAGCTCGCTGAGGATGCGGTGTATGAACACCCCCATGGGGTCTGCCAGGCTGGGAACCCTCGCGTGTATGTCTGCGAAAGACTCGAAAGGCTTGACTTCCCTCTCCCGCAGGAGCGCCTCCATGTTCTTCTTCCCTATGCCCGGGAGGAGGTCGAGCGTATGGACCCGGATGGAGATGGGCTTTGCAGTGTTGATGAATGCGACGAAATCCGCTTCCCTTTCCTGGACGGCCTTCTTGAGCATGGTCGGCAGGAAGTCCCTTGCGCCTCCTGTGAGGTCGTCGTACTTTATCCTGCCCTTGATGTGGGCTACCTCTTCCCGCCCCTCTTTCCCCACATAGACCTTCTGGCCCATCACTATCGTGGCGTTAGGGTTGACCGTAGCCTCGAGCAGCGTGAAGAACCTGGTCCCGAGAAGCTGCACTGCCGCCTCCTTCTTTATGGCGTCGGCGCGGCCTGATGGCAAATACTCGATGACCCATGCATAGTCTTCCATCCCATCCCCTCCCTCAAGCGAGCTCCTTGAGGATATTGTTAAGCTCTTCTTCTGAGAGTTCGACTCTGTCCTTGACTAGGATGGCCTTCAGGGTAGCCGCGTTGTCCGGGTGCACATCCACTATCTTGACCGCCAGCTCCTCGCTGATCTTGCCGCTTCCGGCGAGCGCCTCGATTAGTTTCTGGGCCTTCTTGCTGTCGAAAACGGCGAAGCGCGCAGTGTTGTCGAGCGTCTGCGACTGCTCATAGCCCAGCTCGCCCTCCTCGCTCCTCTTTGCCATTATCTCCTTGGAAAGGCTGACTGGAACAGGCTTTGAAGATTTGATGTTCATATTAACACCTCAGGATGCCAGTTTCAGGTGGACCGGGCCGACTATCACGCTTTTTTTCGTGTTAAAGTCGCCCACTTCCACTACGTAGCTCTTGCCGCGCTTCTCCTTTATAACGCCGTGCCTGCTCGAATAGCGCAGGTGCGGCAGGGCCTCGAATCTCGCCCTCGGTGCTATTATGACCTTGTCTCCGACGTTGAAAGTCCGGACCAGCGTGGCTACGCTGGTTACGCTCTTGCCCTTGAGCTTCCTCGTCCGTCTGCTGAATGAGCCTCTCGAAGCCTTGACCATGTGAATCACTGGTAATTAGTTTTACGGGATTGATAATGGAAAGTGTTTTTAAACAATTGCTTCATTTATAAAGGTCATCTATGTTAGGCTAGCCTAACAGGTGGTTCCTTGTCTAAATCTAAACAACCCGATTTCGTCATAACGAACATGGTAGCCTCTGCTTCTCTGGGCCTTGAGCTGGACCTTTACGCCCTGGCCAACAAGATTCCGGAGATAGAGTACGAGCCCGAGCAGTTCCCGGGTGCCATCCTGAAGTTCAAGGACCCGAAGGCATCGCTCCTGCTCTTCAAGAACGGCAAGGTCGTGTGCGTGGGCTGCAAGAAGAGGGAGCTCATAGAGAAGACGATACAGAAGACCATAAAGATGCTCACGCCTTATGCGAAGAAAATCACGAAGACCAAGAAGCCGAAAATAGAGATAACGAACATCGTCGCCTCGGCCAACCTGGGCCTTGAGCTCGACCTGTACAAAATCGCCTACAAGATAAAGGACGTGGAGTACGAGCCCGAGCAGTTCCCGGGTGCCATCCTGAAGTTCAAGGACCCGAAGGCATCGCTCCTGCTCTTCAAGAACGGCAAGGTCATATGCGCCGGGGCCAAGAACGAGAAGGAGATACGCATCGTGCTCGCGAAGGCCAAGACGCTTCTCAAGCCTTACGCAGAGAAGGGGTCGGTGTGAGACCAGTCCTTGTCCTCATGCTGTTCTCATCGTTCCTGCTCCTCTCGGGAGCCCTCGGCCTGCGCACCGTGCCGGAGTGCAACAGCGACCCGTCCCTGACAAGGGACGCGGAGAAGATGAGGTGCTACAGCGAGGCGGCCATCACGATGGCATACCTGTGCGGCTCCCGCCCATCCGGCTCCTTCGGCCCCTGCAGCGAGGCGGTCAACATCTGCGACGCCATCTGGAACACGTACGGCTCGCCATACGACCCGAACGGCCAGCAGAAGGACATCCGGAGGAAGGCCGAGCTCGTCTCCAACAACTGCTACTTCGAGGTCGCAAAGATAACGAGGAACTCGGACACGTGCGGCTTCATAACCCGCAGGGACGACTTCGGGACCGCGCTTCTGGGGGACGAAGTGACGCGGGACATGTGCTATGACGAGACCGAGAACCTCGCGAAGATTGCCCCTGAGAACTACTACACGCTTAACCCGAACAACATCTGCGCGCTCGTCTACATACTGCCGCTATTCGTGATAGGGGTCATACGCGGCAAACGCTGAAGCTTCTCCTAACCGGCTCAGGATGCCGGATTACTCGGTCACTACGTCCATGAGCTCGAGCGCCTTCTTCACGCTCATGCCCTCACGGATGCCGAGGTCCTCGGCCCAGGTGGTCGCCTGCCTGATTTTCGCTTTCTTGAGGTCGTCCAGGCACTTGACGCCGGACACGAAGGCGGCTATGTCGCCGACCTTCTCCGCGGTGTCCTTGTCTATGTAGCTGCAGGCTATGTACCCTTTCTTTGCCTTGACAACAATCAGCGGGAGATTTCCGATATCCTGTTTCAGAGCTACGTACTTCTTGCCATCGAAGGATATCTCATCCATAGAGTTCCCTCTTTTCCCTCTGCCTCTGCGCCTGCTGTTTCTTCATCTCGAATATCCTCCTGTGCTTGGCGCAGCTGATGCAATAATAGGAATCGCTGAAACCCGTGTACGTAACATTATCCTCTTTCAAGTCGGTCGTGAAGTGAGTCCTTCTTGTGTACTCAACAGCCTTGTCGCGCGGCACCGCCCGGCCGCATGATACGCAAGTTTCGAGCCTTTCGCGTCCGCGTCTCCTTCTTCCCATATATGGCCGCCTCAAACAATGTTTTCGAGCTTACCAAGACGTGTGCCGTCCAGACGGAATACTAATGCATCGTCGAGTTTAAATAGTTTGTTGTTAAGAATCGGCCCGAGGCGCTCTTTATCGTCGGCATTTATGGATGAACCGACCAGCGGGTTGAATGCGGGCATGAGGACGAGTTTTATTTTCCTGTTGGACTCCGGATAGCGTTTCGCGAGCGTTTCCGCGGAGCATTCCGCGACAAGCCACACCGGCTCGCTGTGCCGTTTCCCGAACGCGTCCGTAATCGAGACCATCGGGTGCTGGTGGCCCATCACGAGATAGTCGCACATCATGAGTTCCGGCGAGGGCCACGAGTGCCCGTGCATCAGGCCGAGGCCCTCGTACACCATGCCCCCTGCCGGCTCCACGCGGGCGCGCCCGAACTGCTCGATGCCCCCGTCATGGTTGCCCCTGACAATGGTGAGCTGGCAGGCCATTGACAATCTTGAGAGCGCCTCGTCGCACCTGCGGTCGAGCATGGTGATGTCCTCCTTCACGTCTCCAAGGAATATCAGCTTCTTCGCCCGATGCTCATGGACCAGCCCCAACAGCTTCTCCGCAAGCCGCATGCTGAACTGGTCGTCGTAGATTCCCCTGCGGCGGAGCTTTTCCTCCATGCCGAAATGCGTGTCGCCGACAATTATCGCGCCTTTGTGGAATAGCGCAGGGGCATTGTAGAGGAACTTCATCTGAATCACGGCCATTCTTCAGGGTTTCCAGTTCCGGGTTTCCGGTTCCCGGCCTTTCGTTCCGCCAAAACCCAAAACCCACAACCCGAAACCGGCTGCCGGCAACCGGATGCCGGAAACCAGTTCCTGCTACCGGCTGCGCAGGAGGGCCATGTGCTTTATGGTGCGGCTGATGTACTCGGGTGAAGCGATATCCCTCCTGTGCGATAGCGCGCCGCGCACCGAGCAGGCCGCGTCCTCGCATTTCGCCTGCGCCTCGTCCAGCGTCTGGCCGCCGGCGCAGATTGCGAGCGCCCTCTGGTCGGTCGTTTCCAGGGACCCGTCCCGGCTTTCGACCTTCTCGAAATACGCCTTCGCCCCGTTGTTCCACAGCGCCCTCTCGTCTATTTCGACCCCGGTCTTCTTCGCCTTCCCGGGGTACCCCTCTGGCACGAGGTATTTCACCACTGTCGCCCTCTCCATGAACGAGAACGGCTTCAGCGAGCCTTCCACGACGGATGTGAGCACCTCACCGAGCTGCGTGCGCAGGAGCAGGAAATTATTCAGCGCGTCTATGTCGCCGAGCGTCGCGTACGCGTCAAGCATGATGGTGCCGCTTCCGGTGGCCATGAACTCGCCCCGGATGGGGCCGCGGTACTCGACGCCTTTGGACTTGAGCGCGGCGACGAGCTTCCAGAGGCTGTCCCGGGCGTAGTCCAGGTCTGCCTGCCTCAGGAAGGGCAGCAGCTTCCCTGCGGAGAAGCCGCCCATTCCCTCGGTCAGCTCTCCTTTGTTGCCCTCCTGCGCCCTCTTCACTATATGCACCGGCGGCATCACCGACAGCGACTTCCCGTCCGTCAGGCCCTGCATGGAGAACGTCTCCCCGTCCACGAGCTCCTCGATGACGACCGAGCCGTGCCTTCTTATCATCTTCTTCCCGTGGCTGAGGGCCTCCGCCGGCTTTTTGAAATCAGTCTCCCCGAACCGCGTGCCTTTCCATTCGACCTTGACCGAAGGCTTCACGACCATCCTGGGAATCTCCTTCATCGCCTTAATCATTTCCGCCTCGTCCTTGCAGACCGCAAAGCGCGGCGTGGCTATGCCTGCGGCCCTCATCATGTTCATCGCATAAACCGCGCTCTCCCCTATCACCGTTCCGGCGCTAGGCGGCGAAGCCATGCGGATTCCGACCTCCTCGAGCGCGTCCGTGAGGCCCTTTGCCAGCGCGGTTTCGGACGTGACGAGCGCGAAATCTATCCCTTCCCTGACCGCCCATCCCCCGATTGCCTCGATGTTCGAGAAGTCGCAGACAAATACCTTCTGCGAGGCCTTCATTATCCCCGGGTTGGGATGCTGCATGGCGACATACAGCTCCGAGCTCCGCGCAAGCTGCTCAGCAAGCACGTTCTCGCGCGCCCGGTCTCCGACCAGCAGCACTTTCATAAGATACGCCTCCGGGTGTCTGCTCTTAGGTATTCCTATGAAGTTCTTAATAGTTCTCTCCGGTCCGGGAAACCGCCCCGGAAACGGCTTAAATACGCTCCCGCAGAAATTCCTTACATGGCGCTCTATTTCAGGCACCCCTCGGTCCGCCCGCACCAGAAGGAGCTGATGGAGGACATGCACCGCGCCATATCCTTCGGCTGCACGTTCATGGCGCACGCCCCAACGGGCCTCGGAAAGACCGACGCCTCGCTCGCCGCCGCGATATCGAACGCGCTGGAGGAGAGCCGCACAGTATTCTTCCTAACGCCGAAAATCTCCCAGCATAAAATCGCGATGGACGTCGTCCGCGGCATAGCGGGGAAATATTCGCTTCCAATCCGCGCAGTGGACATGGTCGGCCGCTCGCACTGTTGCATCGACGAAACGCTAGCCGGCCTGGACAACGAGAGCTTCCAGGCCGCCTGCCAGAGGAAGAGGCAGAAAGCCGAGTGCCAGTTCTTCGGCAACGCGAAAGGGTACGGGCGGGCGCAGGAAGCCAAGGCGGAAGCGAAGTTCAAGGTCGTCCTGGAAGGCTACGGCACAGGCCGCTCGCACCACGAGCTGATACGCATGGGCAGGGAGCAGCTCTCCTGCCCGTACGAATGGCTGCTCAAGCTCGCCTCGGCCTCGAACGTCATCATCGCGGACTACCACCACATAATGTCCCCGCACATAAGGGACATCTTCCTCATGAAAATCAAGAAGAGGGTAGAGGACTCCATAATAATCGTGGACGAGGCGCACAACCTCGCCCCGCGCGTGCGCAGCAGCCTCTCCAGGACGGTCAGCTCGTTCATATTCGCCAGGATGGCAAAGGAGATGCGGTTCCTCGGCCTGGACGCAGGGCCGGTGGAGGAGGAGTTCGCCTCATGGAGCGAGGGGCTCCTCGGCAAGTCCAGGGAGCGCGTAGTCTCGGCAGTTGATTTCGAGGAGTTCATCGGGCGCTTCGGCCTCGGCATGGAGGAGGCGGTCGCCCGCCTCGAGCAGTCCGGCGAGGCATTCGTGGAGAAGACCGGCCGCAAGAGCGCATGCCTCCGGCTCGCCAGGTTCCTTGCAGAGTGGAATGACGGGGCCGACCGCTCGTGCGTCCGCATACTCAGCAGGCGCGGGGTGAACTTCTTCCTGTCCCGGAAGGTCCTTGACCCGAGCGTAGGGACGGCCATCCTCAACCAGTGCGCGTCAGCCGTTCTCATGAGCGGCTCGCTGCTGCCCATGGAGATGCACCGCGACGTCCTCGGCCTGGACAGGGAGCGGACCGTCATGCGCAGCTACCCCTCGCCTTTCGACCCGTCGAGCGTGGTGAATGTCATAACCGAAAACCTCACAACCCGGTACTCAAAACGCGACGCAGAGGGCTACGCGGCCATAGCCGGCAAGCTTGACGCCATAGTATCGAAGACTCCGGGCGGCACCGCGGTGTTCTTCCCGTCCTACGAGGTCCAGAACCACGTCCTGCCCCTCATGCTCTCCCGGAACCTGCATGTCCAGAGGCCGCAGATGAGGCCGCACGAAATCCGGCAGATGCTGAGGGACTTCGACTCGGGCGGCGTCCTGTGCGGGGTGCAGGGCGGATCCCTCTCCGAGGGCGTGGATTATGCGGACGGGCAGATAAAGAGCGTCGTCATAGTCGGGGTGGCCCTCGACGAGATGGGTCTCGAGTCAAGGGCGCTGATAGACTACTACGACGAGAGGTTCGGCCGGGGGTGGGACTACGGCTATCTCTATCCCGGGACAATAAAGGCGCTCCAGGCCGCTGGGCGCGCGCGGAGGAAGGAGAGCGACCGGGTGGCCATAGTTTATATGGATGAGCGGTTCAAGTGGAGCAAGTACAGCTGGATACTCAGCAGGGACGAGAGGACGATAGTGACAGGAGCGCCCGAAGCCGCGGTGGAGGAATTCTGGGCCAAGAGCGGGAAAATCCGCGAGGTGTCCTGATGCTTTTCACAGTCAAATACGCGCCGAAAAAGCTCGGGGAGATAGTCGGCAACCAGGAAAAAATCGAGTACATCCGCCAGTGGCTCCTGCAGTGGGTTGCAGGCAAGCGCAGGAAGCCCATTCTCCTGTGGGGCCCTCCAGGAACCGGCAAGACGTCCATCGCCTACGCGCTTAAGCAGGAATACGACCTCGACCTGGTGGAGATGAACGCGAGCGAGCTGCGCAACCGCCAGCGTGTCGAGCGCATCCTCGGCCAGTCCGCCATGGCCGGCAGCTTATTTGGCAGGCAGAAGCTCATCCTCATCGACGACGCGGACGTGCTTGCGGGCAGGGCCGACAGCGGAGGCGGGGCAGCCATAAAGGGATTCCTCGCGGAGGCGCCGTGCCCGGCCATCGTCACCGCGACGGACATCTGGGACAAGACGTTCTCCGGCATCCGCTCCGAGTGCGACATCGTGGAGCTCAAGCGCATAAACCGCCTCTCGCTCAAGAAGCATCTCGAGCATGTTGCCAAGGCCGAGTCGCTCCCCCTCGCGCCTGCCGTTATCGATGAAATCGCCCTGCGCGCGGAAGGCGACATGCGCGCGGCCCTGACCGACCTGCAGTCGCTCGGCCCGACTGCAAGGGTGCATGAGAAGGACATATTCGAGATTATCCGCGGCATCCTCAAGGCCGAGAGCTACTCGGCAGTGCGCGAGGCCATCAGCGGGGAAATAGACTACGACCTCATCAAGCTGTGGATAGACGAGAACATCCCCGCGGAATACGAGAAGCCCGACGAAATCGCCCGCGCATACGCCACGCTCTCCAAAGCCGACATCTTCGACGGGCGCATCAGGAGGACCAACTGGCAGCTCCTGAAATATTCCATAGATTTGTCTACCGCGGGCGTCGCGCTCGCGAAAGCGGGCGCATACAGGAAATTCACCAAGTACAGCTTCCCGACCTACCTGCGGAACATGTCCCGCACGGTGGAGCGCAGGGCGATGCTGAAGGCGATTGGCTCGAAAATCGGCGCCAAAGTGCATGCGAGCAGGCGCCATTCGCTCGGCTACCTCCCGCTCCTCAAGGAGTTCGGCAAGAAGAACCCGCACGCGCTGATGGACTTCTACGAGTTCTCGGAGGACGAGCTTGCGTTCATCCTTGAGACGAGCGTGAGCCGCGTGAAGAAAACCTAGAGTGCAGCAGCAGGACCGTGGAAAGGTCTTCAAGCCCGTCCTTAGAATTCACGGCTCCGGACTGGGCCAGGATGTCCGCCATGGCGCACAAGTCGTCCAGGAACACGGTGAGCCTTTGAATTTCGGCTCCGCCTGCTGATTCAAGGCGGCCGCTTATTTTGCGGTAGCTGTCGAATATCTTCAGCGTCCTCGGGGCCTGCTCCCTCTCTTCCCTCCCGGCTTTCAGGAACCTGTATGCGCCTGAAGCCCACAAATACTCCTCCTCCGCTTCATCGAACACGACGCCTTTCCTGCGGCAGCGCCTCCGGTACGAGTCCCACTTCGAATCAGGAATGTCGTGGAGGCCGAGAAGGCCGCTCTTCGCGACCGACAGGAGGGGGTCCTCCAGCCGGACTGCCGCGCGGGCGAATGCCTTCGTCTTCTCCCAGGCCCCGTAGCGCCTCTCGGCGCCTGCCCCGGCGCTCCAGGCGAGCCTTACTGAACGCATGTTATTAAAACTATATAATAGTGTTTAAAAATCGGTCATCTTCGTCTGTTTCGGGGGCTGCTTGCGTTTTCCTGCCGCCGCCCCCGGCCCCACGGTTAAGGGCGGCTTCCGCCCTATGGTTTCCGGTTCCGGGTTTCCAGCCTCCGCTTTCAGCCCTCCCGGCTCCGGCACCCGGGGCTGCGCATCGCTCTCCGAATCCTTCGAAAGCGCATCCGCCCTCTCGAATCCCGGCTTCTTCTTCGCCCTCTGCATGCCGCCGAGGATTTTCTTCATCCTCTTCTCGCGGTTGTTCGCCGCGTAATAGTAGTACTCATCCCTCGTGCCCTTGGTCATGAGCACGATTATCTGCCCTTCCTTCAGCCTCGCTGCCCTCCCGCGCCTCTGTATGCTGCGGATTTCGCTCGGGACAGGCTCGTAGAATATCACGGCATCCACGGCCGGTATGTCCAGCCCTTCCTCCCCTATGCTCGAAGCGACGAGGACGTCGAACTTCCCCTCCCGGAAATCCGCGATGGTCTCCTCCTGCATCTTTTTCGTGACGCCGTCCTTCTTGCCGACAAAGCGCTTCGCGCTCACGCCGCTCGAATTAAGGACCTCCTCAATCCTGGCAATCTGCGAGCGGTATTGCACGAAGACAATCATCTTCTTCCCAGAAAGCTTCTTCACCATGTCGATGAGGACGGGCATCTTCGGGTGGTCCTCATCCTTCTGGCAAAGAGCCCTGATGCGCGCGAGGCCAGGCTCGTGGAGCAGGAGCCTGGCCGACTTGCTGTCTTTTTCCTCCAGCTTCTTCAAATAGTCGCGCAGGGGATAGACGCCCTGCGTCTCGAGCAGCTCGGTCATGTGCAAGAGATGCAGGAGGACCGAATAGGCGACGAGCGCCGGATATTTGATGTTGTGCGGGATGTTCAGGATGCGCTCGCGCAGCTGCATGAACTTGCCCTTGTGCTTGAGGGGCGGCGGGAATCCCATCGAGGCGAGGCGCTCGGCGTATTTGGATGCGAGCGGGTCGAGCTCCCTCTTTATGTCCTTGAAATGGTCCGAAAGGGGCACCGGCACCCAGCTCACCGTGCTCTTCTGCACGTACGGCGCGACGTCCGGGTCGTCGTGGCCCCTTATCTCCACGTTCTCGATGGAAAGGGCCTTCATGACCTCCCGTATGCGGTCCATCTGCCCTCCCGGGGAGGCGGTGAGGCCGACGAAGAGCGTCTCCGGCCCGCGCGTCTTCTCCGCTACGATTGTATACGCGTAGTCTCCTACTGCACGATGGCAGTTGTGAACCAGGACATTGTTGGCAAAATAATTATGATTGTCCCTGACACTCAGGTCATATACGTATTTTGGTCTCTTTATCTTCGTTACTTTCTTTACCTGCAGCCGTGGAAAAGAAGCTGCGCTATTGTCGCGATTATGGCTAATCCACTCGTTGAAGGAGGGAACCAATATGCTTGTCTGGGTGGGTTTCCTTCCCAAGTATAACCATGATTCAATTGTATGCGCTGCTATTCCGAGTTTTTTTGATATCTTACTGGCACTCAAACCACTGGCGTGCAGTTTTTTACTGGCTTTCCAGTAGCGCTCCCTCTCACAAAGCGCCTCCCTTTTCATTTGCAAGTAGGCAAGTATGGAACCTGCTTTTGAGGATTTTCTCTTCGAATATGCAAAAGGGACATTGCCTAGGAATGCAAGCTGGTTCGAAAGAGAGTTTCCAATTGTTATCTCAAACTTCAAGGTTTCTGTTTTATCTTTTCTTTTATTCCCTTTTCTTATCGCATAAACTGCCCTGACGCCTACTTTTTTAAACAAAGCCACCAGGTCCCTCGCATATATTCTACCGTTCGTCTCGAGTTTTTTATCTTTATAGAATGCTAATTTGCTTGCGAAGATTGTCCGTCCGTTTCCTCTTGGTGTGGGCACATGACATTCGGCTGATATCAATCCAGAGAGAAACGCACGTGCTACCGGGGATGGCGCATTCATTAACCAATTAGGCAATGCGAACTCTGTTTTTGCCTTATCCCCCACAGGGAAGCCAAGAGCGTAAGTAATTCGGACAATGTGTGGTGAAGCGCAGAGGAAGCTTTCGGAGCGTCCCCTTATCGTCACATCCCCGTATGGGCCTGATACCAGCGAGTTTGTCATTCTGCTGCTTATGTTTGAGTATCGGCTATCAAGGGAATCCAGGTCTTCCGCAACGAGCCTTAAATCATCCGTCGGCCCGCAGAAACCTAAATATGTGGCCTGCCCATTCTTTTTGGTCAGCCACCCGTCGCCAAGTGCATAGCCAAAAAGCCTAGCCATGGTCAGGCAATTCGGATTTTGGTATGTGAAAGGAAATATCCCTGCTTTTTGCAATTTTTCAATAGTTCTATAAAAATGTTGTTTGGCCCGGTTCCAGTTGCCTGTGTAGGTGCTTTTTATAGCCGCCTCGCTGACTAGTGGTGCGGAAGAGATCTTTACACCCCCTCCTTTCCCCTGGAATGCCTCCTGTACAAGGACTGAAGTCCCCCCGTCCAATTCGGATGCTTTTTTCCATTCGACCCCGTCCACGCTTTGGCATAAAAAAAGGTGGTCCTCGGTACAATCTACGAGCGTATCGCCGGCCTCAACCCTGACAAAATTCTTTTTGCAGGGGATACGATGGAAACCTATGACCTCTTTCGGCTCTATTCTCCCGCTTTTTTCATTATACGAGTTCACCCAAACCGGCTTTCTTTCCTTAACTATCCTCCATATCGGAGCCATCGAGCCATCTGCTAACAAAACCTTCGTATCAGCAGCTACGCACTCGTCGAATATGACAAGGGAGAATTTCGGCTCGAGCACGCCGTTCTCAAGGTCGTTCTTTATCGTCTGCGGGGTGCTCACAATCACATCGGTAAGGTACATCTCCTTGCGCTTCTTCGGGCTCACCTCGCCGGTAACAAGCACGACGTTCTTGTCCGGCAGCTCCAGGGTCTTCATGACAGAATGCTGGTGCTGCTTCGCAAGGGGCTTTGTCGGCGTGAGGAAAAGGCACCTCCCGGTTTTCATCCTGTCCCGGATGAGCATGAGGGCGATCAGCGTCTTGCCAAGGCCAGTCGGCAGTACGACTAGCGTGTTGCCGTGCCTGTTGATGGACTCGTAGATTGAGAGCTGGTACGCCCGCGGGACTAGTTGCACGATAATGGTTCTGCCCCCGATAACTATTTTATCCTGCTTATTGCCGCAGGCGCTGTTATGGGTTGATTTATAATATTTTACCATTAAATATAACAATATGTATGGCAGACAGCGGGAAGCAGCTCTTCGGAGGGAGGTAAAAACCGCCCTTTCGAGGGTACTTGAAAACAGGCACAAGGTCCAGCCGGACCCGATAAAGCCGGAAAAAGTCAGCCTGCCTGAGTTCGCTTATCCGTACCGGCAATGCATGCCATGGGATTCTTTCGATGAATCGGATTCTGAGACCCTCTTCTCATATGGTTTCATAGAAAGGCGGAGGGAAGAGGCCGCACGCCTGGGGATTATCTACGAATACAGGCTGATAGACGCGGTTCCGCCGGAATTCAGGGAAAAAGTGCTGGCAGAGATGCGCAGGTGGAAGCGGGCGTATGAAGAAGCCCTGATGAGCAGGCGCCCGGGACAGGCAGGCCCCCCGAGCGTGGAAGACTATATGGATGCCGAGTCGTCCTATCTTGTCCACCTGGTTCCGCTCTCGCTTCCCGACCGCTTCCTGAACCATGACCGGGCGGCATTCGCTTTCGACGGCCACCTGCGCCCCGACCGCTCATCTTTCCGCAGTTTCATAAGCGCCCTTGAAGGGGGCGTAATAATCAACCCGGCAATTACCGAACCGGCAAAATCGTTCATGTACCTGAAGAAATACGAGGAGGATGCCGGGGACATGGGGGGTTCGGTTTATGGAACCGGGGAGGTGCAGGTGCGGTTCCATATAGACGTTCCAAGGCTAATGGAAAGCAGGAGCATTTTCGCCGACCCGGAATGCATGGGCGTCAGATGCGAATACGGAAAAACCTTCATGGTCCGTGGAGGGATACCGGTGAATGCAATTTATGACTGGAGCGTCTGGGACGGAGAGGAGCCTCCGCCAAAGCCTGCCTGATGCTTACTCGAGGTCCGCATACGCTGGCGAGATGTCTATCCCATCAAGCGAGTGCTCCACAAGCGCCTTCTCCTTCAGCTGCGGCAGGCTGTCCTCGTAGGTCGGCCTGCTCTCCTTGTAGAATACGCCGACCGGAATCTTCTCGTAATTCGAGCGGAAGTCCTCCATCGCCTTATCGAGCGCCCTGGGCTTGTCCGACGAATCATGCCCGGCATCCTGGAGCTTGTAGCATCTTTTGGTGAAGAAATCGTATGTGTTAAGCTTGTTGAACGTGACGCATGGCTGCAAGACGTCGAGAAGCGCGAATCCCCTGTGCGCAATCGCCTCCTTCATCATGGCCTTCATGTGCAGGAGGTCGCCCGCAAAAGCCCTCCCGACGAACGTAGCGCCTCCAATGATGGCGCCCGCCATCGGATTGAAGGGCATCTCTATGACGCCCCCGGGCGTGGTCTTGGTCTTCATGCCGAGCTGCGTGGTCGGGGAAGCCTGCCCGGTCGTGAGGCCGTATATCTGGTTGTTATGGACTATGTACGTCATGTCGTAGTTGCGCCTCATGATATGCACGAAATGGCCGGCCCCGATGCCGTAGCCGTCGCCGTCCCCGCCCATGGCGAGCACGGTCAGCTTGTGGTTCGCGAGCTTGATTCCTGATGCGACCGGGAGGGACCTGCCGTGCAGGCCCTCGAACCCGTAGACGTTCAGGTAATGCGGCGTCTTGCCGCTGCACCCTATGCCCGACGATATCGCCACCTGGTGGTGCGGGATATTCAGCTCGGCAAGCGCCTGCTTAAGGCCGCCCACTATGGCGAAATCCCCGCAGCCGATGCACCACTGGCTCTTTTCCCTGACGTTGAAGTCCATGATGGCCATAAGAATCACCTAAAGACCATGCCTCTGCGGATGGTAGTATTCCAGGTCCTCCTTCTCAACTACGACAGTCTCCTTGTCGCCCCTGTATCCGGCCTTCCTCAGCCTTTCCACCTCCCCGGCAATCTGCTCCGGGAAGAAGGGCCTGCCGTCGTACTTGAGGATGTGGAAGTCCATCACCGCGCCCATGTGCTCCCTGAGCACGCCGGCAAACTGCGCGGTGGAGTTGTTCTCGAGCAGGACGGTCTTCTTCGCGCCGGCGAGCGCAGCCTTCACCACGGCCTCATCGAGCGGGAAGATATGCGTAAAGTGCAGGAAGTTCGCCTTTATCCCCTTCTGCTCAAGGAGCGGCAGGGCATCCAGCGCGGAAAGCTTCATCGAGCCCCAGCCAACAAGCGTGACCTCGGCGTCCTTCGGCCCATAAAGCCCCGGCGCCTCCATCTCCTTCAGGATGGATTTCACCTTGGAAGCCCTCTTCTGCACCTGCTTCGTGCGCATGATGAAGCTCTCCGAGCTGAATCCGGTCTCGTCATGCTCGTAAGAAGTCGAGACATGGATGCCGTTTTCCGTCCCGGGGAATACCCTCGGCGACACCCCGTCCCCGGTGAGTTCATACCGCTTCCAGCGCGTCATTGGCGGAAGCGGCGGGAGGCCCGGCGCTATCTTTCCCCGCTCGATTTTCACCTTCGACTGGTCGAACTTTTCCGTAGAGAACACGCTCTCGGAGAGGTTCTTGTCCGACATCAGTATGACCGGAACCTGGTATTTCTCCGCAAGGTTCAGGGCCTTTGCCGCCAGGAAGAAGCACTCCTGCACGTCGCCCGGGGCGAGTATGATTCTCGGGAAGTCGCCCTGGGACGCGTGGAGCGCGAACCTGAGGTCTCCCTGCTCGGTCCAGGTTGGCATGCCGGTGCTCGGGCCTATCCTCTGCGCGAGGGCCACGACGATGGGCGTTTCGGATATCGCGGCCATGCCGAGCGCCTCGACCATGAGCGCGAACCCGCCGCCGGATGTGCCGACCATGCTCCGGGCGCCGGCAAAGGACGCGCCGATTGCATAGTTGATGGCCGCTATCTCGTCCTCGGTCTGTTTCGCGACCAGGTTGAACGCCTTCTCGTTCTCTATCATGTAGTGCAGGATGCTGGAGGCGGGCGTCATGGGGTAGGCGGCATAGAACTTCAGCCCTCCCCTTATCGCCCCGAGGGTTATGGCCTCGTTGCCCGTTATGATTATCTTCCGCTTGTCGGAAAGCGGCTTGAGCGTCTTCAGGCATTTTATCCCGTTGCCTTTCACGTAGTCGTAGCCCGCTTTGGCCGCCCCGACGTTCTTCTTTATAACCTCCTCTCCCTTGCGCCGAAACTCGTCCCGCATGATTCCTTCCAGGACTTCAAAGGGGTAATCCACGGCGGCAAGCGCCGCCCCCAGCGCGGCCGTGTTCTTCATCTGCTCGGTGCCGCCGGCCTCCTGCGTCAGCTTGGAAAGCGGGAGCGGATACATCTTCACGTCGTCCCGTATCCTGAACTTGCCTGCGTCTATGAGCTGGTCGTAGATGATGATGCCGCCCTTTGCCATGCTGTTCATGTGGTAGAATATCGCGTCCTTGTTGAGGGCAATCACTATGTCCAGCGTCTGGAGCGGGGAATTCACAGGATTGTCGCTTACGCGGACCTGCACGGTGTTGTGGCCGCCCCGGATGAGGGACGGATACTCGGGATACCCTATGGCGTTGTAGCCGCCTCTCGTGAAGCATTTCACCATCAGCCTGCCGGTGGTCATAACGCCTGCCCCGGCCTGGCCGGCTATCTTGCAGACAAAATCCATAACATCACTGTCATTTGCGGTTTTCAGTTTCCAGTTTCCAAGCGGAAAAGTCCTGGCTCGAAGTGTAGGTTTCAAGTTGTGTTGGAGCTAGCTAATATAAAAGTATCGAATCACCTATCGGCAACCGTCGTTTCGGTCGGTTTTGCTGTTTTCTATACATTTTTATATATTTTGTAACAGTAATTACAACATAAACCACGCCAGAGGGATGTACATTCATGGGGCTGCTCAGGGACATGAGGAAGAAAAGGGGTAGCGGAGGAGGCAGGGACGAGCCGCCGAAGCCGCCGGAGCCGAAAGCCGAGCCGATTGCCGAAACGCCAGCATCGGCAGCGTCAGTCGAAACCCTTGCGGCCAGCGCCGGAGCTGCCGTCGCTGCAGGGCCGGAGAAGGCGCAATCCCCGGGCAGCATTGGCGCATACGAGCGCGATTATGCCGAGAGGGCAGCGTTCGAGAAAGCGGAGCACGTCATACTCGCCGGAACCGTCCAGAGGGTGCGGTTCGGCAGAATCCTTGATTCTGAGACGCCGGGTTCTGAAGGCGTAAGCACACGGGAAGCGGCCGGATGCTCAGATGAGGGCCACATGAAAGGCTACGTATGGGGCCTTGGAGAACGGCCCTCTGGGGTGCGCGGAAAGCTCGCCCTTGTGCGTGAAGGGCCAGCGCGGGGCGGCGACGACATCTTTGCGCAGCTTGAGATGGCTATGCCACAACTGGAGAGGCATGCGATTCCTCTCCAGAGGGGGCCTTATGCCGACAAGGACGGCCACGTGGAGAGATTCGCAGAAGCGGTCTTCAGGGGCTTGAAGGGCAGCGACCTCTACCCGATGATAGAACGGCTGATGGACATCAGGCCTGAGATTCTTGTTTCCAGCGGCATGCCGCCTGAGATGGCCCGGAGCATGATTGATTACAACCGGTTGCCGAGGCATCATTCCAGCGGCCACAGCTTCGTCTACGGGGAGGCCATGACCGCGTACCTCCCCCCGGACGAGATTCCATCCGCCGGCCTCATATTGGGGCAGGAAGGGAGAAAGCTCCAGTCCCATGTTACGGGCGCGGAGCAGTTCGCGCTCATGCACCCGTTCGAGCAGTATATGCTGGCCGCGGCCGCGCTCCGCATCAGGGGCATCATGGCATACCCAGCGCAGGCTGTCATGCCGGGCCTTGACGGGGGCGAGGCGACCGTGCCCCTCCTGGCCGTGATAGACATGACGAAGGACGTGCCGCTCGTGACATTCGACCTCACGCGCTTCCATCCCGATATGGGCGCGATAGACCTGCTCAGCGACAGGGCGGCGCAGGGGGCCGCGCATGCGATGCTGGCCGAAACGAGGATAAGGCACCTTGTCGCGGAGATAATCTCGCAGAGCCTGGAGGACAGGCAGCTTTCTCCGGACGAGGCCGGAAACCAGCTCAACAGGATAGCCAGATGCCTCTTCGAGTCCGTGAAAAGGTGGGACGGAAACCCATTCATCCCGCGTGCGATGACCATGCTCTCGGCCGGCGCAGGCTCGGCCCTGCTCGAATCCGACATCAACAGGCACCGCATCAACAACGGGAAGGAAGCCGCCGACGCAATTGCCCAGGTGGCCGGGCGCATACTCGCCGAGGAGATTGACCCGGAGTCAATCGAAAGCGAGGACCCCATAGTGCTTGCAGCCAAGGAAACGGCTATCGACTCCATCATGGCCAGAAACGGCTTCCCACATACCGTCCAGGTGCTTCTCGGCAAATGGATAAGCGACGCCAAAAAGGAGCCTGAAAAAGGCTGATTCCATGCCCCACACCTACACGTTCAACCCGCCTCTCCGCCCGCCGCGCAGCAGCAAGGGGCCTCTCCTCCGGCTGGGCGAGCGCCTGCAGGACCCGATGCTGGAGCAGGCCCTCAAATCGAGCCGCCTGGACGCAGCCGCCATATGTCCCTACAAGGGAGGGGATGAAGTCGCCAGGCTCGTGGACCATGCGGCCCCGGGGGCAATGCCTGCCGGGCCTGATGACGCCATGCTTGTCATAAGCCTCGGCCTCCCGCTGATGCGTGAAGGGGGCGCGGCCATGATACGCGCGGCCCGCACCCACGTGCACCAGACCAGGAAGCCGATGCGGCCGGAGGTGCTGCTTGCACATTCCAAGGAGGAGAGCGGCCCCAGGATAATCACCGTAAGCGTGATGGAGGAATCCAGCCTTCTGGCTGCCGCGATGCTGCGCGAATTCGGGCACCCGGCTTATCTCTCCACGGTCGAGGCGCCGGACGGCTCTAAGTTCTCGGCTCTTGCAGTGATGGGCGGCTCCGGCGTCTCCAGCTTCACGGTGCACGGCGCCCATCCGGGAATGTCCGGGCTTACTATCTTCGAGGACCCGGAGGTGCTCTGTTTCCTCAGCCTCCTGCGTGCCGGCAACGAGGCCAGGAAACTGCTCAGGGACATAGATGCCGGAGAAGCCCGCGAGAGCGACGCGCAGGAGCGCTACGGCGCCATCATCAGCGATTTAGCCCTCGGGTGCGCGAGCGGCCACTACCTGTCCGGGCCCATGGAGGAGGCAGTAGCCGCGCTTGCCGATATGTATCCTGCCCTGAGGCCGGTCCAGAAGCAATTCCTGTCCTGAAGCAATGCCTGTCAACCGCGAGCGTAAGCGAGCGAAGTTGACAAAAACGGGCCCGACGGGATTTGAACCCGCATCTCAGGGTGGCTCCAGCAAAAGACCGCAATCGGTCAAAGGCATCCGAAGCCCTGCCGGTTATCCAGGTTGCCACACGGGCCCTTGAGCTAGTCTTTACCTAGCATTTCTATAATTTGATGTGTGTGGTATTAAAAATACATTTGTGCAAATAAGGACCCATGCATCTCAGGAAACTTGCCGTGGCATCCGCCTTGGCGCTATCCTCGTGCGCGGGCCGCCAGGCCCCCCCGCCAATCGCTACGGGCACGGTCCTCCATTCCTCAATAAGGGCACATGCATGCGAAACCAGCGAGTCGTGCAGGGTGGTATTCAGCGATGAATTCTCCTCCAGGCTGCCACTCGTGTCCGGTGAAATCCGCGGCGGCGAGGCAATTCGGGAATCCATCAGCCGCCAGCTTTCCACTTTCTACGGCTTTCGCAAATCGGAGCGGTGCAACGACCTCGTGAAAGGCAGCGCCTTCGTCATCGTCCGTGAGTCCGCGGAGTTCCGTTTTCTTAGGGGCAACCGGGTAGTAGGGAGGGAACGGCTCCTTGAAGAGGACACGCCCATGCTCCTGGCAGAGTTCTGCCAGCAGCAGGAGGAAAAGGGCCCTGAAGATGATAAGGACCGGCACCGCCAGTTCAACGACCTGGACCGCGCGTACGCGTTCGCGGGCCGGACCGGGAAGATGTGACATGCGCGCCGCAATCCGCCGCATCGAGGGCGAAGGAGAGGCGAGGCGGGAATTCTGGAAGGGCCAGTGGGGCTCCGGATATGCCCCTGACTTCAAATACGCCCAGGTCCGGCCCCTTCTCGACCGGATGCAGCTCAGGGGGACGCTAGGCGAGCGCCTGCTGGATTTGGGGAGCGGCAGCGTGGCCGGCCGGAATGGCAAGGCCCGCCCCCTCTACTATCCGTCCGAGGGCAAGCGCGTAGTACGCGTGGACATCGGCATGCCGTACCCTTACAGTCTCAGCGGGAACGTCCTCGAGCTGCAGGCCGACATAGAGCACCCGGAGCCGGACGCGTTTTCGCAGAAAAAGAAGCTTGCCCTCCTTGCCCGCCATATCGGCGCTGACATACGCACGGGCCCTCCGCTCTTCGACACGTTCATCATGGTCGACATCCTGAACTACGTGGATTATCGCAGGACGCTCTCATGCCTCCTCCCGTTCCTGAGGCCCGGGGGAGGCTGGTGGTCAGCAATATCCCGGGCATGGGATTGAACGAGGCGTTCTCGCCCCGGAGGCCAAGGGGCAATAGCGAGCTGCTCGGGTTCCTTGATCGCGCCGGCCTAACGCTTGAGCATCTGCACTTTCCGCCCGCAGCCATGTTCTTTCCCGACCCGGCCGCCTATCAGCCGGCTGCCTATCCGGCGCTGGACGAGAGCGTCAGGGAGCGGGGCAGCATGGTTCTTGTCTCGCTGAAATAGTCATCTTGTCAGGACGTCGCACCCGCTTTCGGTCACCAGTATCGTGTGCTCGGTCTGCGAGACAAGCCCGCGCGACACCTCGCGCAGGACCGGGTAGCCCCGGATGAAGTGGTTCTGCAGCAGCTCTTTGAGCGCGGCGCTGACAAGGAGCTTTGACTGGAAGCTCTTGCGCACCCATCTCTCAGCAAAAGGCAGCATCCCGTAGTTCTGCAGCACGTGCTCGACAATCTTGCGCGACTGCCTCATCCTTATCTTGGAGGGCATGTAGAGCGAGAATATCTCCACCTGCTCCAAATCCTCAACGTACCCGCTCCCGGTCGTCGCGAAAGGCTCGACCGCGAATATGTCCCCGGCGACGAAGCGGTACGGGTCGTTCGTCTTTATGTTCGGTATCTCCACTCCCGCATGGAGCTCGTTCGATTTTATCATGTGCCCGGACAGGTTGGAAATCGGGTTGAACCCGTATCCTTTTATCGTCTGCTCGATTGTCCCGCCAACATCGCCCACCGCGACGCCCGGCCGGATGGCCTTTATGGCGTTTTCGAGCGCAACGGATGATGCCAGCACAAGCTTTTCGTTCGAGCCGTCCAGGTCAACCGTATATGCGGTGTCCGAGAGGGCCCCGTTGACCTCTATCCCCAGGTCCACCTTCACGAGGTCTTTTTCTCCGAGCGAAGCTGCGGATTCGAATTCCGGGGTGTAGTGCGCGGCGATGTCGTTGACCGAGATGTTCACGGGGAAGGCCGGCTTCGCCCCCTCCTCGTCTATCATCTTCTCCACGGTCTCGGCTATGTCCAGCAGGGATTCCCCCACCATTATCAGGCGCTTGCTGTCCTCCCGTATCTTGGACGCGATTTTTCCAGCCTGCCTGAAGCTGTCCAGTTCCTTCTCATCCATTCAAAACCCTCTTCAGCATTTCATAGTGGGGTTTTGCATCCCCATCCACTGCCCTTCTTCAATCGCTTCAAAACCCTCTCAACTAAATAAAATCGTCGTGAATATAAAATGTATTCACGCTGCCGCAAGGCCGGAACGGCGCTTTGCTGTAAAATTTTTCCAAGAATCGGCCATTTATTGTGCCTGGACATGTAAATTTTCCAAATCACTGGCCAAATTTACTCCGCTATAAAAGCCCCGGCTGGAAAATCTTCCATTTTGTGTGACATAAGTTTAAAAACAGTGTCAGGCACAATAGAGTCATGAAGCTGCAGTTCGGGCAACAGAGAAGCCAGAAAGCGGTTACCCAGCTTCCGGTGCCGTCATGGGTTCCCCCTGCATACATAATCCCGCTTATCGACCGCAGGAAGCAAAAGCAGGAGCCTGACAGGCGTCCGCAGCCCACTGTGGAGGACGGCGCCGATGAGGAGACCTGGCGCCGCTATGAAGAGTGGCAGAGGAAGCAGGAGAGGAAGCCGCCCGAAGATAGCCCCGAGCGCGGCGTCTTCGAGATACGGCTCTAGCAGGTTCGTTTTTTATCATGCTCCGTGCTAATCAAGGTCAGCCATGCCTACGGTAGTCGAATTGGTCAGGGAACGGTTCGGAGAGCTTACCCCCATCCAGAAACTCGCCATACCCAGGCTGCTTGCCGGCGAGAACGTCCTTATACTTGCCCCTACGGGCTCAGGCAAGACCGAGAGCGCGCTGCTCCCGGTACTGGAGAAGATAAAGGCAGGGCTGGATGCAGGGAACCGGGAGCCTGGAATAAAGGCGCTCTACATCACCCCGCTGCGCGCCCTTTCGCGAGACCTCAAGGAGCGCTTTGGCTGGTGGTGCGAGCGGCTGGAGATAAGCCACGATATCCGCACCGGCGACACGACAATGGCCGAGCGGGCGAAGCACCGCAGGAGCCCGCCCCGCATCCTGCTCACGACCGTGGAGTCGCTACAGGCCCTCATGCTCGGCAGGATTATGCGGAAGCACCTTGCCACCGTGGAGTTCGTGATAGTGGACGAGGTGCACGACATCCTCGACAACAAGCGCGGTGCGCAGCTCTCGATGGGCCTCGAGCGCTTCTCGGAGCTGGCGTCGTTCCAGCGCATCGGCCTCACCGCGACGGTGGCCAACGAGAGCGAGGCCGCGAAGCTCCTCTTCGGCGAGCGCGCCCACGTGGTCTGCGAGAGCGGCAGGAACCGGCCTATGGACGTCTCGGTCGAGCATGAGGGCAGGAAGCTCGAACGCATCAGCGAGCTCTCAGCCAGGAACCGCTCCCTCATATTCGTGAACACCCGCAGCACGGCCGAGGAGCTCGGGGCGTCCCTGAGGAAGCTCGGCGCCCCCATCGGCGTCCACCACGGCTCGCTCGCAAAGGACGTGCGCCAGTCGGCCGAGGACGAATTCAAGAGCGGAAAGCTGAACTCAATACTCTGCACCTCGTCCCTCGAGCTCGGGATAGACATAGGCGACGTGTCCCTCATCATGCAGTACGGCTCCCCGCACCAGGTCTTCCGCCTCCTCCAGCGCGTCGGCCGCTCCGGCCACAGCCTCGGCAAGACGCCGAAAGGAATCGTGTTCCCCTCTGATTTCGACGACATGCTGGAAAGCGAGGTCATCGCAGTCCTTGCCCGCAACGGATGGATGGAGGACAAGCGGGCAGAGCGCGGCGCCCTGGACGTAATCGCGCACCAGCTTGTCGGCCTCTGCCTCGATTTGGGCAGGATGGACCTGATGAAGGCGCACTCCATCCTCTCCCGCTCCTATGCGTACGGCATCACGTACGACAAGCTGCGCATGGTCGCGCTGCAGCTCTATGCGGAGGGCCTTGTATTCTACGACGAGGACGCCCACAGGGTGAGCATCAGGGCGAAGAGCCGGGCGCGCCAGTACTATTCGTCCTTCCTGAGCACGATTCCAAAAACGAAGCGGTTCCTCATGAAGGACATAACCACCAACCGCGTCATCTCGAGCCTGGACGAGGAGTTCGTGGTCAGCCTGGCAGAAGGCTCGAGCTTCCTCTCGCACGGCATGCCCTGGCACGTAATCGACATAACCGGGAGCGAGGTGCTGGCCGAGCCGGGCGGCGGCACGGACATAATGGTGCCTTCCTGGGCCGGCGAGGACATACCAGTCTCATTGGAAGTCGCCCAGCATGTCGGCCGGATGCGGGCCGCGAAGAAAGACGTCTCGCCACTGCCAGACGAGCGGACCATGGTCGTGGAGATGATAGACGACATCGTGGTGATACACTCCTGCACCGGCACGAGGATAAACGAATGCCTCTCGCGCATATTCTCCAAAAAGCTCTCGGGGCTGATAGGCGAGAGCGTGATAGCCGTCGCGGATCCCTACCGCGTCATGGTGAAGCTGCCGTTTCCCCTGAAGCAGGACACAGTGGAGCGCGCGTTCCGCGAGCTGCGCAATGTGCGCGCCCATCTCGAGGAGGCCCTTGAGAATTCCGCCCTCCTGCGTTTCAAGTTCCTGCATGTCGGGCGCATGTTCGGCCTGCTCTCTGAGGATGCGAGCGTGAGCGGGCGCTTCCTGAGCGCCATGCGGCACTCGGTCGTGTACGAGGAGGCTATGCGCTCAATCTTCTTCCGCTACTTCGACACCGAGGGCTTGGAGAAGCTGCTCGGGGATGTCCGTGCCGGCAGGACGCGCCTCGCCTTCGATGTCAGGAAGAAGCCGAGCTTCTTCGCGGCAATAGGCCTTGCGCGCATATCCGGCGCGGAAGCCGTCGGAGGATTCGAGCCGCGCGAGCGCATGGTCTCCACGTTCAAGGAGCATGCTCTTACGAAAACGCTCCAGCTCAGATGCGTAAGCTGCGGCGCCACCCGTTTCCTCCACCTTGCAGGCGCCCCGGAGAGCGTGAAATGCCACAAGTGCGGCCAGATGTCCCTCGCGCTGCTCGGCCGGGAGGGGGAGGCTACGCATGACCTCGAATACTCGGCAGGCCTCATCCGCACGTACGGCAAAAAAGCGCTCATCGCGCTCTCCACATACGGGATAGGGCCGGCCACGGCCGACCGCGTCCTCCGGCGCCTCCACCGGAGCGAGGAGGCGTTCTATCTGGACCTCATAGAAGCGCAGAAGAACTTCGTGAAGAACAAGAAGTACTGGAAAATCTCCTAAGTCCGTGCTCCGGTTAAATTTTCCACTTGGACGACGCATCGTCCAAGGGACCAGCGAAGCGCTTTGCGCTTCGCCCGGTCATCAAACTTCCTGAGGTCCGGCCCCTCCTCCCGGCTCAACTCCGAAAACCATGCACCCGACACGAAACCGGATGCCGCTAATCTAGTCCGAGATGCCCATCCGTGAGAGCAGCCCTTTGGAATAGACGAGGAAGAGCGTCAGTACTGTAGCGACCACTACCTCAACCCACAATCCGAGGCCGATGAGCATCCCGATTGCCGCAGTCACCCATATCGCCGCGGCGGTGGTGAGGCCAGTGGGTTTCACTCCCTGCTTCCAGATGACGCCGAGCCCGAGGAAGCCGATGCCGGTTACCACCTGGCCGAGTATCCTCGTCTGGTCAGTCATCGGCCCGAAAATGTCGCTTATCGAGATGAGGGTGAATATGGCGCAGCCCAGGCAGAAGAGCGCGAAAGTCCGCACGCCCGCGACTTTCTGGCGCCTGGAGAATCCCACAAGCAGGCCGATGATGGTCGCGGCCACCATGCGGAGCACGATTTCGCTCTCAGGGAGCATGCTCTGTTTTTGTGACAGACCTTTATAAGTCTTCTTTGTGCGGAAATACACAGGTGACCATGATGCGGAACCTTCCAGCGCAAAGGGCAGGCGTACGCCTTTCCGGCGACGGCAGCAGCTTCAAGAAAGCCGAGCCCCTGCCGGAAGGAATCCGGGTTCTTCCTGATGACGAGGTGCGCTCCGTATTCTCATCGCTCTTCCGCAGGAATTTCTTCGACAGCTACGCACGCTTCACGGACGCGCGGAGCAAGCTCAGGGAGCTCTTCGGGGCGACAATCGAGGTCGTCGACGAGTTCCACGGGGGGCTCAAGGTGGCGGCAAGGCTCGAGTTCCTGACCACGGACAGGACGATAGACGAGGACCTGCACCACAGAGTGGCCGGGATGGGCTTCGACCTTACGCTGAGAAGCGTTCCTGTCACTGGCGTCCCGGAGTTCGAGCGGTACGAGGCCAGATGCCGGTTCGACTCGAACGGCGAGCCGGTTATCTGGTACGAGCCGGCGACGATAAGGACCTACATAATCAGCGAAGGCAGGTACTCGTCCGCCGACCTCATGCGCGCCCCGCAGAGTGCGGAGGGCCTCCTCCGCCTTGCACACATGCTGAGGCCGGCCGGCATCCACGAGGACGTCCCGGACAATCTCGTGGACCTATCGAAAGCGAGGACGTCGAAGCCGCCTGCTGCCGCTCCCGCAGCCTCATCCGCCGAAGCGAGGAGCGCCGGCTGAAAGCCTGCTCATTTTAAGTTTTCCCTGCCATCTGATTGCGATGTTCAAGCAGACTATTGTGGTGCGCGCGGATTTGGGCATGGGGAAGGGGAAGCTCGCCGCCCAGTCCAGTCACGCGTCGCTTTCCGCCTACAAGCGCGTCGCCAAATCCAATCCTGAAATCACCCGCGCCTGGGAGATGGAAGGCCAGATGAAAGTCGTCCTCAAGGTCCAGAGCGAGGAGGAGCTGCTCGAATTCTACAACAAGGGGAAGGCGGCAGGCATCCCGTGCGAGCTGATACGGGACGCCGGGCACACCCAGCTCGAGCCGGGCACCATCACGTGCTTCGCGGCCGGGCCGTGGGACGAGTCTGAGCTGGACGCGGTTTTCGGGAAGCTGAAGCTGTTGTGATTGGGATGAAGTTCTTCCTCTTCCACTGCTGGGGCGGCGATGGGCGAAGCTGCTGGAGCGGCTGGCTGCAGGACGAGCTGCGGGTTTTGGGTTATGAGGTTCTGAGTCCTGACTTTCCCGAAACCCAGAACCCTAAACTCGAAGCCTGGCTCGCCACGGCGCGGAGCATTGTCCCGGAGTTCCGCCCTGAAGACGGATGGGTGCTGATAAGCCACAGCCTCGGCGGCCCGGCCATCCTCCGGTTGCTCGAGAGCTTCGGGCCGGGCGAGAAGGCAAAGGCGGTAATAATGGTCGCGGGCTTCGCCAAGGACCTGGGCATACGTGAGATAAGAAATTTCGTCGACAGGGATTTCGACTGGAAGAGGATACGGGAAAAGGCGGACAAATTCATCGTGATAAGCTCGGACAACGACCCTTACATAGAGCTTTCAGAGGGACAGAGGATGGCAAAGCTCCTGAACGCAAAACTCATAACCGAGCCCGGCGCGGGCCACATAAACGAGGGCGCCGGCTTCACGAAGTATGAGAGGCTGATGGAGATAATCCGCTCGCTCTAGCCCTGCCCGCCCTTCATTATCCCTTCTTCGGCCGGCTTCCTTCCTTTGAGTCCTGCCACAAATCCTGCAGCGCACGGGTCGCACATCCCGCCGGATTCCATCATGAGGGATTTCTCCCTGCTGGCGGGGATGCGGTCAAGCACTTCCCTGGGAATGGCTGCGCCTGTCTTCAGCACCACTATCGCCTCCCTGGGCTTGTGCCAGCAGCAGAGCACCATCTGGTCGAGTTTCAATCCATCACCTTCTTCAAGCTGAGCGGAAAATTTTTTGCCGACCTTAGCTCCCTATCAGTAAGACTGGCCGGTTTGTTTCTGTGTTATAGCTTCTAGGCAGAAGCGTATTTAATCCTTCCCCGCCTGCTAGAGCAGCCTGACGCCGTGCCGTTCCAGCTCGGAAATCATGTCCGGGGGCCAGACGCTGGCCTGCACCTCGCCTATATGGGCCTTCCTGAGCAGGAACATGCACATCCTCGACTGCCCTATCCCGCCGCCGACCGAAAGCGGAAGCTCGCCATCCATGAGCATCCTGTGGAACTCCAGTCCGAGGCGGTCCATTGCGTTGGCCTCGCGGAGCTGGCGCAGGAGCGCGTCCTTGTCCACGCGTATCCCCATGGAGGAGAGCTCGAAGGCGGACTGGAGCACTGGATTCCAGACTATTATGTCCCCGTTCAGCTCCCAGTCGTCGTAATCCGGGGCGCGGCCGTCGTGCGGCTTGCCGTCTTTGAGCCTGCCCCCTATCTTCATGAGGAACAGGGCCCCGGCCCCCCTCGCCGCGACGACCTCCCTCTCCTTCCTTGACAGGTTCGGATGCGCCTCCTCGAGCTGGTGCGTTGTGACGTATTCCATGCGTTCCGGCAATGCCGGCTCGACGCCGTACCTGTCGAATATCATCATTTCCGTCCTCTTCATGGCATCGTAGATGCGGTCCACCACGGCCATGAGGAACTCCACCGTCCTCTCCGCCCTGCTTATGACCCTCTCCCAGTCCCACTGGTCCACGTACACCGAGTGGAGGTTGTCCAGCTCCTCGTCGCGGCGGATGGCGTTCATGTCGGTCCAGATGCCCTCGCCTTGGCCATAGCCGTAGCGGGCGAGAGCCATCCGCTTCCATTTCGCGAGCGAGTTCACCACCTCGACATCGATGGCGCCGTCCATGATGTCGAACGAAACCTTCCTCTCAACGCCGTTCAGGTCGTCGTTTATGCCCGTCCCTCTCCTGACAAACAGGGGCGCCGAGGCCCTCTCGAGCCTGAGGTTCTCCGCAAGGCTCCTCTCGAAGAAGGATTTTATCCTCGGAATCGCCTCCTCGGTTCTCCTCACGTCCAGAGCGGGCGTGTAGCCCTTTGGTATAACTAGTTTCATAAGGCATCATTTTGTGGGTATGCCTTTATTAGTGTAACTTTTTTCACAGAGGAACGCAATTCCGGAGCGGAAATCAGTAGGAAAAAATTGCCGCAGGCCTGTAATGAACCGGAGCTCGTCATCCGGCCCCTGTACGACGAGCCGGAGGAGCTGGAGGTCCTGGCATGACATGCACGTGCGGCCACGAGATGCGAGACCACGACGCCGGGGGGAGCTGTTCGCTCTGCCGCTGCGGGGACTTCGAGCCGAAGGGTGAGGGCCCGGCAAAATAATACATTTCATAACGCCATAGCCCACCAGTATAAGGACGGGTGGGCAGATGACGGACCATGAATTTTCGGCGTTCCTGGGGGATTTCGGCGCTCGAATTGAGCGGGCCCCCCACTGGCAGCTTAAGAAGCTGTCGAAAATGCTCCGGTCCGTGTCCCAGGCGCGGTTTCCGAGCTCGCCCGCATGCAAGGTCGAGGCGGTCGAGCGGCGCTTTCCGAGCTCCAGGAAGAGTTGGAGCGTATTCGGACCGCTTACGAAGGTCGCGCCCTCATGCGTCCATATGCGCTGCTCCCAGTTCCGCATCTTCACGGTGCGGAAAGGCGGGCGCTGCGGGCGGTGTGAACGGAGCGAGAATTTCCACTGCAACCGGTGTGCGGACACTGGTATTGATTCTCCGACGTTGGGCTCGCTGGGTAGCGAGAAACCAGCGAGATTCCTTTTGGAATCATCGTCGGAGGGCGATTTTTGGGCGCTCGCTGGTTTTTCGACGTGCGGCTCGCTGGTCGGCTCGCTACCAGCGAGAAACTCCTCTTTTTTTGAGGCTTTATTCTTATTGGAATTTTGGGGCGGGGACATGGGTAGGACCTCCTGATAAGCGGTCTTGAAAGAGAAACTGCATCCGGCCGCCGCAGCGGCGGCAGTGGTCGTCCTCCTCGCGGGTTTCGTGGTAGCATCGAAGGCAGCGGCGGAGAGGATAGGAACGGGCGGGCGGCATCAGCATCACGTCAGAAAGAGAAGGGCAGCGGTTGCCCGAAGGTCCGCCGCCCCATCTCCACTATGTCCTGCTTGAGGACCGGGAAAGGGGCTGGCAGAGGCGATTATGGCGACCAGTGCGCCGCCAGCCCCCCGGCCTTTCGGCCTCCCATGCGCGTTCAAGGCCTCGCCCCACAGCTCATCGAGCCGTCTATGAAGAGGCGGCATCGGGCCGTCCGGTTGGGCCCGGTATGGTTGATGGTGGAATAGGCCCGTGTGAGATGCTCCTCTGTCCGGTAGCCCTGGACGGTTTCAGGCTCGCGCCGTGCCGTTACCGATGCGATTATGAGGAAGGCCGCGATTCCAAGAAGCAGGAGGGCGCGTTTCATCCATCCTCATCCTCGCAATCGCAGGGCTCGCAGCCGCAGACCGGGCAAACGTCCTCATCCTCGGCGGCGTCGTCCTCCTCGACTTCCTCCGCTGCTTTTGCGAGCTGGCGGGTCATGAGCTTGAAACATTCTGCCGTGATATCGTCTGAAAAATAGCCCACTGTGGCGCATAGGATAGCTCCGTGCTTCACGATGATGCCTCCGGTTTGGGCTCGGCGGCCTCCAGCTTGTCAATGAGAATGTTGAGGAGCTTATCATCGCTCATTTCAGGGTATGGCTTGAACTTTCGGAGCCGCTCGACCGTCGGGCGATGGAGGCGTATAGCTGAGATATTTGTTTGCGTTTTCATGCATTTGCAAACATTAATAACATTTAAAACCCTTTGCATGTGTCGAGATGAAAAGGTTTAAATAAACAACCATTAACGTGCATGTGCATGGTTGGAACTGATAGGTTTTTCGGCCCTAAAGGATTTGGAGAGAGTGGAGAAATCGCGAGCACGGCGAGTATTTTTATCGACGGTGGAGCGAGGCAGATAACCCTTCCAAAGAAACTAAGAGCCGCTCTAAAAGCGTCCGGCTGGACGAATGGGCCGGTGATAATCATTTGGAATGACGCCGAGCCTTGCCTCAGGATTTACCCTATGAAGGAAGTCCAGAAGAAGCTCCGGGAAGCTCCCGCCATCGAGGTTCAGAAGAAAAAGAAGGAAATGCCGCAGGCCTGATTTGTCCGCGCGTTTTAGCAAGCCCGTTTTTTGGGCGCTTTTTTACTAAAAAAGCGCATTGAACAAGCGACCCCACCGTTTCTGCCTTGATAAGGCAGCCCGAAAAGGGCCTCCGACTCACTGAGAGTCTTCAGCTTCACAGATTCTTTCAGCAGAACAATGCCTAAAAGAACCGGGTGTGCTCTCCCACTGAGCTACTGCGGCATGATAGGGTTGTTTGATGGTAGTTTTTATAAGCGATTCCATTACCCGCAGGGCTTCCCAAAAAGTAACTTCCATCCCATAAAAGTAAGCATGAAATTAAAAAACTCTTGCCGGTCATTTATACACTTATATGACCACTAGCATTTCTGAGCCCCCAGTGGTTAATATATGGCACCTGGCACCCGTTCTCGTCATCCTCGCCGCAATGTGCCTCTCCTCGGCTCTCGACGACAGGGCTGCGCATCCTGAGACCGGGGTGCTCGCGGCTCTCGCCTCAGGTCATATCGAGTTTTCAGATGCCGACAACAAAAAGAAGGACGGCCCCTTCAGCTTCCTCCTTGCGCTGATATCGAAGATGCACTTCATCGTCGGCCTGGGGATGTTCCTTTTCGTCGCCCTCATGGTGGTGGAGGACAGCCTGACCGCGCGGGCCCTTCTCCTCCTGCCGGTCGTGCTCCTGTTCATGGCATCGAAGGTGCTCTTCGCAATCGACCAGGCGAACAGCGTGGACGACATGATGCGCCGCTACCGCGACAGGTACAGTGGGCTCCATAAGTGAGCCTTTCTCACCTGCCGTATCTCCTTCTTCTCCTTGCGTACTCCTTCAGGGCCGAGTCGAAATCCCTTCTGGAGAAGTCCGGCCAGAGCTTTTTGCAGAAATAGAATTCGCTGTAACAGCTCTGCCACGGCATCAGGCCTGAGAGCCTCTGCTCGCCCGACGTCCTTATTATCAGGTCCGGGTCCGGGACGCCTTTCGTGTAAAGATGGCTGCTTATCCCGTCTTCGTCCACTTCCCGGATGCCTTCCGCGATTATCCTGTTGACCGCATCGACAATCTCCTCGCGGCCGCCGTACGAAAGCAGGAGGTTGAGCTGGTACTTGCGGTCTCCGGAAGAGGTCACCTCTTCGGCCTTCCTTATCATGTCCTGCATCTCTTTCGGGAACAGGTGCAGCCGGCCGAAAAAGCGCACCCGCAACTCCTTTTTGTTCCGGTCGTCGCTCTCTATCGCCTTCCCCAGGTTCTCCTTGAAAAGGCCGAAAAGCTCGCCGACCTCCTCCTTGTCGCGCTTGAAGTTGTCGGTGGAGAAGCCCCACATGGTGAGCATGCGGACGTTCCTGGCCTTGCACCACTTGAGGACGTCGCCTATCTTGCGTATCCCTATGGCGTAGCCCTCGCGCTTGCTTATGCCCTTCCTCTCGGCCCATCTGCGATTTCCGTCAGGAATTATCGCGATATGCACCGGTCTGCTGTCCCTTGCCATCCTGACCATCAGTATACTATCTGCTTGAGCTTCTTCGCCCTTGCCGCTTTCTTCAGCTCCTTGGCGATGCGCCTGCCCGCGCTCATCGGCTCCTTGTAATAATAGACCGAATACGGCGAGCCCTCCGGATATACGTTCGTCCCGGCGACGATGCGCGCGCTGATTTCAAAGGCGTATATCTCCAGCTCCTCGGTTATTATGGTCTCGACACAGAAGGGCCCTATCAGGCCCCCGAAGAGGTCGAAGGAGGTCTCGCTTATCATCCGCCCTATCTCCATGTACTCGGAGAGGAGCGATTCGCGGAGGACCAGGGGCTCGTTTCCTATGACCGTGAAAGCCATGTGCGGCTCCATCCCGAGCGAGACCGCGCGCGCAATCTCGTCTGCGCTGCTCTCCACCCTCCTGTCTACGCCGAGAAGCTCGAGCTCCCCCTGCTTCGTCTCGTAGCCGCGGTTCTTGAACGGGCTGAAGAAGTAATGAGGGTACGCGCGGACCCCTATCAGGAACTCCTGTATCATGCACTCGCGGTCAGCGCCGACCTTTTCCCGAAACTCCTTCTCCGACCGCACGATGATATAGCCCCTGCCGCCCTTGGCGCCCGGAAACTTCACCATGACCGGCCCGTCTATCTCGTCGGGCTTGAACGTCCGGGGCGTCTTGATGCCGGCCTTCCTTATCCACTGGAACATCTTCTCGCGGCTCCGCTCCCACGCGATGCTGGCGCGGTTGCCGTAGACCGGGACTTCCATGTCGTCGAAAGCCTGCCCCACGTATTCCACGAACGAGCCGTGAGGGATGACTATCGCTTCCTCGTCCACGAGGTAATCGAACGGTATGTCCCCGTAGCTGTCCACCTCGATGAATTCGTCCGGCCGCCCAAGGGGAAAAGACTCGTACAGCTTGCGCTTGTCCTTCTGCACGATGCCGATGGTCTTTATCCCCTCCTCCCTTGCGCCCTTGAATATCTGGAGGGAGGAGTGCGAGCAGATGGTCGCAATCTTGAATTTCCTGTAGCCGGATAGTATGTCCTCTACCCTCTTTCGCTCAAGCATATCATATCTGATACTAAGCCTGTTAAAAAATCTTCTCTTCGAATATACATTTTGTGTGATATTATGACTGGACCCGCACAAAGAAGACCTGAAGCGGAGCAGCATGTAATAACGATCAATCCGGAGGCGCTCGAGAGATTTAGGCAGGAAGTGCAAATCAGGCCGCCTCCGAGGCCGGTACTGGAGCGCTTAAGGGACGCGCTGCGGGAGCTTCTCAACACAATCGAGAACCTTCTGAGCCGCCCCTCGCCCGTGCCGCAGAAGACGCCCCAGCAGGCCGGTCCGGTCCAGCAGCCGAGGCCGGCACCACAGATGACGCAGGCATTCGTCTATCAGGTCAACCTCGGGAACAGGACCTACCAGGTCGCCCTTCCCCAGGCCCTCCCGACCACCCGCAGCGGCCAGGTCGATGAAGTGGCCGCAAGGGCCATCCTCCACGACCTCCTCCTCAACAACAGGCTTGTCGAGAGCGGAGGGCAGGCCGTGTATGCGCAGGTTACGCGCGTCGGAAGGGATGCCGAATCGGCCGCATTCAACTCAGGCGCGCCGAACCAGAGGCTCGACATCTTCCGCGACGATTATGTCGGAAGGACCTACACGAACGGCCAGTACGTGGAGCGGCCGGACATACGCATCGCCATGGCGCCCCAGCAGGGCAGGCGGACGAGGAATCCTTAAGGTGATTTGATGACGGGACCAGCACAAAGAAGGCCAGAACGGGAAACGGAGCAGGATAGAACGCTGAGGGTGGTAAGGGACGCCCTGATGGACATCGCAAACGCCCTGTCGCCGATTCGCTCGCCCATCCCGCCAAGCCAGGCGCGCAGGCTCATGGAGCAGAGCGAGCGCCTTGCGGAGGCAGCCGAGCGCCTGAAGGAGGTTGCCCGGCAGCTCGGCCAGCAGCCCACCCAGCTCTCGCCCGTGCCGCAGAGGGCGCAGCCTCCGGCCCCGACGCAGCAGCCAAGGCCGGCTCCACGCATGACCCAAGCTACTGTGTATGAAGTCACGCTCGGCAACAGGACCTACCAGGTCGCCCTTCCGGACCCCCTCCCGACAAGGCCGAACGGCAGGGTGGATGAAGTTGCCGCAAGGGCCATCCTCCACGACCTCCTCCTCAACAACAAGCTCGTGGAAAGCGGAGGGCAGGTCGTGTATGCGCAGGTTACGCGCGTCGGAAGGGATGCCGAATCGGCCGCATTCAACTCAGGCGCGCCGAACCAGAGGCTCGACATCTTCCGCGACGATTATGTCGGAAGGACCTACACGAACGGCCAGTACGTGGAGCGGCCGGACATACGCATCGCCATGGCGCCCCAGCAGGGCAGGCGGACGAGGAACCCGTGAGGTGTTATTATGACAGGAGCACCAGCCCAGAGGAGGAGAGGAGGAGCGGAAGAGACAACGGGGCTTACCCAGCAGGAGGTCCAGAGGACCGTTATATCCCAGTTGCAGGCGCTCGGATATTCCCCGCTGCAGGCGCGTGAGATTTACACCCGCGCCGACCAGGTGGCAAGGGGAAGGGAGGGGGTCGTAGTTCCGCCCTACATGGCCCAAGGCGACTTCATGAATGTGGCTACGAGGCTTAACGAAATCCTCAACCACCGCCTCAACAAGAGGTTCGACGAGGCCCGCAGGCTTCTCAACAGGAACCTCGGCATCCGGAACATCTCGCCGGAAATCACCCTCAGGACGCCTCCCGCGCCGGTCATGACGCACAGGCATTCCTACGAGGTCACGGTGGACGGCCGGACATATACCATAGACGCGAACCGGGACCTGAGGTGGAGCGGTACCATGACGCGCGCGGACCAGACGAAGGGCGGCAGGCTCATAACCTACCTCGAAAGCGCGGCGCCGAGCGACTTCCGGATAACCACGACCGACGCCCAGGGCAGGGAAGTCATGCTTACCCGGGACCAGTTCATGGCCGCCGCGAGGCCTGCGTACGTGGCCATCCAGAGGGAGTTCGCCAGCGCGCACGCCAGGGGCGAAACCCCGGACCTTGATGTCATCAGCCGAATAGATGTCCGGTGGAGAAGCAGGGCGGAGCGCGAGCGCGGCTAGTCATCTGACGCTGACGTCGTGCGCATCAGGCCCGCCTATTATTATCTCTTTTTCCTTTCCGTTTTTTCCGAAGAACAGCCTGTCCCCCCTCACTATGAACCCCGCCCTCCTGTCGGCTGATTCGAGCGGCAGGTAAGAGGCCCCCGCGTTCTCCCCGAAAGACATCACTACCGCGCTCCCGGAAAGCGGCGCTATGAAAATGAACCCCGAGTGGAAGGCCATCCTGTTGCGGCCGAGGCCCGCCGTGTCGAAGGGAAGCTCGTATTCGGGAACCGTATCCCCGAGCTCGTCGTTCGCGAGCACCGTCAGCCTCCTGTCCCTGGTGAGGAAATAGCAGGCAGAATCCGTTGCCTCCCAGTCCACGATGCCCCTCGAATTCAGCCCGGCCATATCCGTCCGCGTGTAAGACGCTAAATGGCTTATGGCTGTCCCGTCCCCATCAGGCAACTGGTTGCCGGAGCCCGGCCGCACGATTATGCGGCTTGTGTCTGTGAGCACGAAAGCGCGGTCCCTGCGGCAAATTACCTCCCTCACGCTCTCGCCGCTATCGAGCAGATTGACCAGCCTCATGACGGTATCATTGGTGGAATACTCAAGCGTTCTCCCGCTGAACCTGCATGAAGGCGCCCCTGGGCTCTCGGCATGCCCTGCGCTTTCCGTGGCAGGCGGCGCCCTGCGCGGCCTCTCCACCGCGGGTTCCCTTATTGGCACGGCATTGGTGCATGGAGTGCACGCGGTCATGGCCGCAAAAAAAGCTGAGCCGAAAACAAGCGTCCTGATGAGCTTCGGCCTCCGCGCCTCCACCCCCTCCCCATCCCCGTAAGCAAGCCTCTTCCTCCCCGGCATAGGTGCTGATTTGTTTGTTACAGTTTATAAATGATTATGTTGATATATCACAAATAACTTAAACACAGTCGCGGATTTTACCATCGGGAGAAACATGAAAGCCGTGATTCTTGCAGCCGGGGACGGCATGCGCCTGCGACCCCTGACCGAGACGAGGCCCAAGCCCATGCTCTACGCCGGCGGCAGGCCAATCATCCACCACCTTCTCCTCGAGGCGAAGAAGGCCGGGGTGAAGGAGGCGGTCGTGGTCGTCCGTCACATGAAGGAGAAGCTCATCGAATACCTTTCCAGTGCCGGGCTCGGGCTGAAACTCGAATTCGTCGAGCAGGGCTCAGACAACGGCACCGGCGCGGCGCTGCTGTGCGCGCAGGAGCTGCTGGACGACACCTTCCTTGCCCTTGCCGGCGACATCGTGACCGAAGCTTCGGTGATGAATGCGGTCATGGAGGCGCACGAGGGCGGAATCACGGTCGGCCTCAAGAAGGTCGCGAACCCGCACAACTACGGCGTGGCAGAGCTCTCGGGCGGGCGGATAAGCCTTTTCGAGGAGAAGTCCGCGCACCCGAAGAGCGACCTCGCGAACCTCTCGGTATACTGCATGGAGCCTACCGTGTTCAGCGAGCTCAAATCCCTCGGGAAATCCGAGCGCGGCGAGTACGAGCTGGTGAGCCTTTTTGTCGGCGCGAAAGGCGTGCCCGTTGAAGGCTACTGGCGGGACATCGCGTACCCGTGGGACCTGCTCGAGGCGAACGAGCACCTGCTGTCCGGGATGGAAGCGAAAAGCGGGCACATCGAGAATTCCACGATTGAAGGGAAGGTAATCATGGAGAAGGGCGCGAGAATCATCAACAGCTACGTGGAAGGGTGCGCATACCTAGGGGAAAACACGGTCATAGGCCCGAACGCATGCCTGCGGGGATTCAACAGCATCGGGAAGAACTGCTCAATCGGCCCGGGCAGCACGGTGAAAAGCAGCATCCTTCTTGATTCCGTCAATGCCAAGCATCTCACCTATATTGGCGACAGCGTGATAGGCGAGAATGTCAATTTCGGCTCAGGCACGCAAATCGCGAATTTCCGCTTCGACGGCGACAACGTGAACGTCCTCACGGAGAGGGGATGGGCGAATTCAGGCAAGAAGAAGCTTGGCGTTTTCGTCGGCGACAACACGAAATTCGGCGTGCTCTCCTGCACGATGCCGGGCAAGCTGATCGGCTCGAACTGCTGGATTCATTCAGGAGTCGTGGTGAACAAGAACGTGCCCTCAGGCTCGCGCGTCTATACAAGGCAGCCAATTGAGTTCGGCAAGTTCGAGGAGGACGTTTAACGGCCCGTTTTGGGCCGCCTTTTACTAAAAGGCGGAAACCAGTCCCCGCCGCCCCTCACCAGCTTGGGTTTGTAGTCCGTTCATAGGGGCTTTGGTTCATCCGTTCCTGATTTCGCGGGCTAAAAATAAAATGGTGATGGCATCGCTAGATGTTTTATACCCTCTGCATCTACATTCCTTGCAGGTAAGATGAAACGAAGGTGATATGATGAAAGGAAAAGTAAAGATGTTCAACGCCGCACGGAGCTTCGGATTTATCACGGGCGACGACGGCAAGGACGTGTATGTGCACACCTCGGCAATTGAAGGCGGCGCAGTGCTCGCAGCCGGCGATGCCGTGGAATACGAAGTCGAGCAAAGCGAGCGCGGGCCGCGCGCCAAGAACGTGAAAAAACTCTGAAGGCGTTCGCGAAAGCATAGAATGACGCTTCTGGAATTCAATACCCCTAGCCTTAGGCATAGAAAAGGATACGGGGTATCCCGGAGCCGTTCTGTGAGCCTGGGTTTAAGCCAAAGCGCTGCAGGACAGACGAGGGGCAGAGGATTTAAGCCTTTTTTCGGTTTCTTCCCCCAAGTCCGGCAGCAGTGCTGGATTCGAGCGACATGAATGGTTATTAAACTTATTAGAATATCCTAATGTCTATGGATAAAGAGATTTATCGGTTGCATGCCGACATGTGCAAGGTCTTTTCCAGCCCTACAAGACTTGAGGTATTAAACCTTCTGCGCAACGGCGAGCTGACAGTTTCCGAACTGACAAGGAAAACGAATCTGAGCCAGTCGAATGTCTCCCAGCACCTGACCATAATGAAAAGCAGGGGCATTCTTGTGCCTAAAAGGAAGGGAGTGAATATCTACTATCGCCTCGCTAACCCTAAAATCATAAAGGCGTTTGATATCATCCGCGAAATTTTAAGCGAGAGATTGAAGCAGATGAGGGATTTAGCCGGCGCATCCGAGGTGATAGAATGAAGCAGTTTCTAATGATGATGCTGGTCATGGCGCTTGCGGTTCCTTTATTCGCGACAATGAGCACTGAGGACGCCACCGCTTCGAAACAGCTTATCGATTCCAATATCAGCTGCGACAAGCTCAGCCAGGAGCAGCTTGAACTAATCGGCGAATATTTTATGGAGCAGATGCATCCGGGGCAAGCCCATGAGGCTATGGACCAGATGATGGGCGGCGAAGGCTCTGCAAGCCTTGAGCAGGCGCATGTACAGATGGCGCTTGTGCTCTACTGCGGGCAAACGAATACGAGCGTCACATACGGCGGCATGATGGGCATGATGCCCATGATGGGCAGGTTCGGTGGCTATGGATCAGGATTTGGAGGCGGCATGATGAATTACCCTTACGGCGGAATGATGGGTTACGACATGATGGGGTATGGCGGCTGGGGCTGGATAGTCGGCCTTGTGTTTTGGGTATTGGTGTTTGTCGCGCTTATTCTGGCCATATTCTGGCTTTACCGGAGCGTTACCGGGACTAGCAGGGCGCTTACGGCTTCAGAGATCCTTAAGCAGAGATATGCGCGGGGAGAGATAGCAAAAAAACAATATGAAGAGATGAAGAAGGACCTGGAATGACCAGGTGATTGACATGGAACTTGGAATCGTGATTTCGACCAGCGATATAGAGGCTGCCTGGAATGCCTTCAGGCTTGCGAACTTCTCGAAAAAAGAAGGCGACGAAGTAAGGGTTTTCCTTGTGGGCAAAGCCGTCGACTATGAGGAGATAAGCACTGAGAAATTCCCTGCAAAGGACGAGGCAGAAAAATTTGCGTCGGCAGGCGGTATCATTCTCGCGTGCGGTACCTGCCTTAAGCTGAGGAACAAAGAAGGCGATAATTTATGCCCCATCTCCTCATTGAAAGACCTGTACGCACTGGTAAAGAAGAGCGATAAGGTCGTGTGCTTTTGACCAACTTAAGAAAGAGTATATGCAGGGGAAGAGATTTGAACTCTCGAACGGACTAACCGACCAGACGTTTCCGCCTTTTAGGAAACAGCCAAGAACGCGAAGCGTTCTTGCGCATCGAGAACGGAACGCCGTTCTCGACGAGGCGGCCCAAAACTGACTTGCAAAAAAATCCGGAAGGATTTTTCAACAGCCCGTTTTTGGGCGCTTTTTTCCAAACCACAAAGAACGGCGAACCGTTCTTTGGGCCCCATTGAAACATCGTTTCAATAGGGAAGCGCACCTGAATCTGGCGCCTTTGACCACTCGGCAACCCCTGCAAAAGATTTCCGAGACAACTCCCAGGGTAAATCTTTTATCAAACTTCCTGAGGTTTGGCTACGATGCTTCTTTTCAGAACAAAATAAAATACCAACCTATCCGACGAACTTGAATCTGTCAGCATCGAATACGCCCTTGTCGGATATCTTCAAGTGCGGAATCACGAGCAGGCCCATGAAAGATAGCGTCATGAACGGCGCGTGCAGGCGGCATCCCATCCTTTTCGCCTTCTTCGTCAGCAGGCCGTATTTTTTCGCCACTGCCTCCCCGCGCTCCCCGCTCATCAGCCCGGCATAAGGCAGGGCGAGCGAATCCATCTTTCCGTCATAGACCGCAAGCCCGCCCTTCATCGAGGTTATCCGGTTGGCCGCCCTGCATATGGACTCGTCGTCCGCCCCGACGACCCCGACATTGTGCGAGTCGTGCATCACGCTCGAGCCAATCGCCCCCCTGCGCAGGCCGAAGCCCTTTATGAACCCGACCGCGGGCTTGGCCGTCCTGTACCTGTTTATCACCACGATTTTCAGGATATCGTGCCGCAAATCCGGCGCCTTCCCTTCGTGAAAGAGCTTCTCCGTGACAATCTCGCCGTCTATCGCCCCGATGACCGGGAACCTGCCTGAAAAGGGAGGGCGTATATCATCCGCCGTTATGGGCGCGGCCTTGAAGTTGTTAATGGGCGCTAGCGGCTTCTTCCTCTCCGGCGGCCTCCCGCCGAAAACCATCCTCCCCCCTATCCATGTCTGGAGCACATTGAAGCGCTTAAGGTCGTCCACGACAACGAAATCAGCCGGGTCCCCCCTGCGCAGCAGGCCGACCGGCAGCCTGTAGTGCTCGGCCGTGTTGCGCGAGCAGCACCTCACCGCATCAATCGGCTCAACGCCGAGAGCCACGCACTTGCGAAGGATTGCATCCAGGTGGCCGTCCAGCAGGTCGTCCGGATGGGTGTCGTCCGAGCAGAGCATGTTCCTGTTTTTGAGCAGCGGGTGCAGGGCCTTCAGGTTCTTGGCCGCCGAGCCCTCCCGCACGAGTATCCGCATCCCCTTCTCCATCTTCTCGCGGGCCTCCTCCACCCTGAAGCATTCATGGTCGGTCTCGATGCCGGCCGAGAGATACTTATCAAGCATCCTGCCCCGCAGCCCCGGCGCGTGGCCGTCGATTCGTTTCCCGTATTTTTTCGCAAGCGCTATCTTGGCCATGACCTCCTTTTCCCTGGCTATCACGGCAGGGTAGTTCATGACCTCGGAAAGGTGCGTCACATTCTTCCTGCGGAGCAGCCGTCCGATTTCACGCGGCCCGAGCTTCGCCCCGGCGGTCTCGAAGCCTGTTGCCGGGACGCACGATGATGCGCCGAAGAAGAACTTCATCGGCGAGCGTGCCGCGTCGCGCATCATGAACTCCACCCCGCGCAGGCCGAGGACGTTCGCAATCTCGTGGGGGTCCGCGACCACGCCCACCGTGCCGTGCCCCATGGCAATCCTCGCGAACTCGGAGGGCACCAGCATGGAGCTTTCCGTATGGACGTGCGCATCGACGAGCCCGGGCAAAATGCATCTTCCCGGGGCGGAGCCGGTCTTCCGGACCGACAGCACCGTCTTCCCGAATTCGATTTCCCCGGGGTGCACCTTCCCTTCGAACACGTCCACGATATGCCCGGCAAACTTCATGGGAAGATGATTCTCCAAAGGCTTATTGCCCTTTCGGGGGCCGGGTTGCAGGCTGGCGCGGAAGTTAGTGGATGCTTTTTAATCCCAGTTTCCGATGCATCTGCATGCAGAAACACAGCATGCTGTTCTTCCTGCTTCTGGTAACGCTCGCGCTCGTTGCCGGCTATTACGCCACGCTCGAAGGTCAGCCTGCGCAGCTTATCATCCGATTCATGGGGGTATCCGCGTTCCTCCTGCTCTGCGTCAGCCTCGTGATAGGCCCGCTTTTCGTCTTCCGGCCGAAGGAATTCGCCCCGTTAGTCGAGCCGCGGAGGGCGGTCGGCCTTTCCGCGTTCATCTTCGTGCTCGTGCACGGCCTTCTCGTAACCGCGCTGTATTTCGGCTGGAACATAGAGATGATGCTGGGTTTCCTCCCCCTGCAGATAGGGGCCGCCGCCGCCATAATCCTCCTCGTGATAGCCGCAGTATCGAACGACCTCGCCCTCGCCCGCCTCGGGCCGTGGTGGAAGCGGATACAACAGCTCAATTACATCGCTTTCGTCCTGTCACCGTTCCATTTCCTCGCCCAGAGCGGGATAACCACCGGCGCCCGCCCCACCAACATCGCGGAATACGCCCTCCTCGCCCTGGGCGCCCTAGTCATCGTCATGCAGGTGGCCGGCTTCATCGTCCGGAAGGGCAAGTCCGCAAAGCCCGCGGCCAAGGCCGCCTGAGTTTTAGGGAGCCCCCTGCTCTTCAAAAGGCGCAAACAACCAAATTCTATAATATTTATATACATGTTCGGGCATATTATCCCCCATATCACCGCACCCGGGCACCGGAGGGAGGGCTCCCGGATAGTTATCGACGGTGGAAAAGATTGGTTTAAAAACCATGTGTTTCAAATAATATACAACAGTGTTTACGAGGGGAGGCTGCTTAACATGGGTGGACCGAGGCTTAGACATTCTCAAGATTCAGTCGGGGGGGAGCGCGAATATTTAAATCCTAACTCCGGGAATGTTCATATCGGGCGCAGGACGTCGTATTTCGGGCGATTCCTGCTTGTTGCTTTTACGGCGGGTGCTACTATGACTGGACCGGGTATGCGCGAGGCTGCTGCGCAGGATTCGCGGCAGGCGGATGTTAGGACTGCTGAGGCTCTGAGGGACACGCTCGTCACCCAGCTCGACGCGGTTCGCAGGCTCATGGACGAGAAGAGGCGCGCCGGCGTGCCTGCCGAGATTTCCCAGCTCGACGCTCCGGTCAATACGCTCATCGAGACTCTGGCCACGAACGCGCAGAGGCTCGGCATCCCAGTGACCGGCACCACGCCGCAGGAAAGGTTCCGCTCGGTCAACACCTGGCTCAACTCCTCCTGGCGCACACGGTCCGGACTCACCGGCAGGACCCAGGACAGCTCAATAAACGACGCAGTGCTCACCGAGCTTCTCCTCAGGACGAACATCGCCCTCAGCGGCGGTGGAGCGGACGCAGTCCAGGCCGTGGTAGTCCCGACGCTCGGTGCGCCGCAGCCAGCCCAGCCGGCTCAGACCGCCCAGCCCGCCCCGACGGTGGTGCCTGCGCCGGTCGTAGTTCCGGCCGTCACGGCCGAGACGCTCCGCACCCAGAACCAGCAGCTTCTGGACGACCTGAACGCAATCCAGCAGAGCGGCCAGAGCAGGACGGTCCGGGACAGGGCAGGGAGGCTCATCCGCGAGCTCAACCGCGAGATAGACCGCACCCCAATCCGCCAGAGAAGCGTCGACGACAAGGTGGCGGAGGCACGCAGGTTCGCCTACGGCCGCGACGGAAACAGCGGCGAGATAGTCGACGCGCGGAGGCGCGCTCTCGAGGCCGGCGCCACAACGGCGGGCTACACCGTCTCCGAGGCCAGGGCGCACCCGCTCAACGACAGGTACACCGCGCTCTCGCAGTGGGTCCAGGACCCGGCTAACGCATCGACGCAGGCAGCGCGCGACATCGCGCAGCTCCTGCCCAGCGTCTGGCTGCTCGGCGAGAGGCCCATGGAGCAGATGCTCTCCCTTCTCGAGGCCGGCCGCACGGATGCAAGCAAGATAGCAGAAGCCAGGCAGCTCTTCCAGAGGGAGCAGGCGTTTTACCGGCTCATACTCGACCAGGGCGTCATCCCGATAGCGGACGGCGCGGTGGCGAGGATTCATTCCAGCCACCTGCCGACGAGGGCGGAACTCCAGGCGGCAGAGAGGCGCGACTCGGTCCGCGCAGGCACCTATTCGCGCACATCGCACGGCAAGAGGAACGGCCGCGAGGACCTTGAATCTAGCATGCAGGTCCGGCTTACCCAGGCAAGGGCCCTTTCGGGCCAGACCGCCGGGATTCCGTTCCGCGTGGTCGCGGACCTCTACCAGTCCGTTACCTCTGATGAGAGGACCGTCAACACGCTCGTGGACATGTGGGAATACGCCCGCGGCCACGGCATGGACCAGAGCGACCGCATCCCCATGTGGGAGAACTACTCCATAGCCTCAATGACGCTCGTCGACCCGCAGTTCAACCCGTACAACGCTTATTCCCAGCAGGTGCGCACGAGAATCGTGGAGCTGCACCTCGGCCTTACGCCGGGAACGACTGTCACGGCCAGGCAGAGGCAGGATGCCGAGCGCGCGGTGATTCCGGCCCTCATGCAGTCCAAGCAGTACGTGCACGACGACGTCCTCTACGGCGTCTATGACCAGATATCGAGGAGGGCGCCGCTCTCCAACGAGGGCTACGTCCAGCATGTGGCGAGGCTCCGCTCGGTGAGGCCTGTTTTCGAGACCGAGTATCTCCCGTACCAGATGGGAACGAGGAGGGTCGGCGCTGCATACGTCCCGGTGGACGGGCAGAGCCAGGAGAGGCTCACCATGGCCAGGGGATTCCTCGAGACATCCGTCCAGCTCGCGCGCGACTCGGGCATGGCCGCGGACGATGCGCTCATACAGGCAGCGAACGCCTGGCTGGCCGCCACCGCTACCGCCCCGCCGGCAGCGCAGATACCTCTCGTATCGGATACGCTCTTCCAGATGGCGCTCAACCTCTCCACGATAAGGGAGGCCGAGCTCTGGGTCGCGAACGCGGGCATGCGCCCCACATCGCTGCCATCGGCGACGCTGACATCAGCCCGCGACGTAATAAGCCGCGCGAGGGCCCAGTTCCTGCTGAACTACCCGGACCTTGCAGGCACGTTCCACCCGAACATCTCGAGGAACTACGCCGAAGAGGCCATAAACATGCTCGCGCCGAGGCCGCTTGCCGTGAGCGAGGCCCCGGCGATGTTCGCGTCGCTGGCCGCATATGGGACGCCGGCGACCGAAGTGACCGTCGCGGATGCCGCCAACCCGACATCGGCCGAGCGCCGCTCCGCAGCAGCCGCGGCCGAGCAGAGGCACATATCGCTTCTCATCAGCCTCAGGGACGAGGCGACGCTCTTCGGGCCCTCGGCCACCGAGCGCACAATGTCCGGAAGGAGCCTTTCCGGGCCTTTCGGAGCCCTTGATTTCAGGATGGGCAGGATAGCGGCCGTGGACCAGCTCGGCGGATTCCCGAACATGGAGCGGTTCGCAGGCAGGCGCAGGACCACGGTCAGCCCGGTGGACCAGCACTGGGTGCCTGGCGAGAACCCGGGCGATGAGGCCATGGCCAGCGTCGCACACGAGGGCATGGACCACTACCGCTGGGGGCAGGCATACGCCGAGCTCTTCAGGCAGACGATAACGCGCGGAGATGATTCGACGCCGTCGCTCCTGCGCATGCTCAACAACGCGCCGGATTCCTGGCCGATAAGGACGGGCACTCCGTACGAGGCGCAGGACCGCGCGCTCAAGACCGAGATGCAGCGCATCGCGCGCGAATACGGGCTTCCGGCCGGCAGGCCGCTCATGCAGGCGCTCGGCGAGCGGATGACTGAGATATCCGTCTCATATTCTTCGCGCGACGCCGCGGCGCAGCAGCGCGAGGTAAACCGGCTGTTCCTTGCTATCCTCGACATACGGATTGCCGAGCTGTCCAACCGGCTCGGCGGCAACGTCGTGCTCGCGGACGGCCAGCCGATTCGGGTGCAGGACCTCAAGCAGTCCACCGTGGCCGGGACAGGAGCGCAGAGGAGGCCGGCCCCCGGCGTAAGATATATTACTAGGGCAGAGGCCGCCCTTGCCGAGGCGCAGAGAGTCCGCAGGGACGCCGCAGCGGCCATGGACCAGGACCTTTTCGCAGGCCGCGTAGACCCGAGGATTGGCATAGCGGTGGCCGAGGTGGGGCTCGAAAGCCTCACGGACGGCACGGGCGGCCGCCTCACGGACATCCCGAGGCCGACCGTGGTCACGCCGGAGATATCCGCTTACGTGGCTCAGGACGCAATAAGCGTCGAGAGGCTCTCGGGAGACCCGAGGCGCGTCCGGTTCTCGGCCACGCGCACCATGATACAGCCCAGGAGCGGCTCCGCGGTCGACCTCGACACGTACCAGAGGCAGCACGGCCAGCAGAACCTCACATACTACTGGTTCATGTACCAGGTGCTCGGCCCGACGGATTCGTCCGGCTCGCCCATACAGTACGTCCTGAACCCGCAGTACCGCGAATCCGGAGCGCCGAGATACCTCGGCCAGGTCATGAGGGGCGTTACGCTCAGCGACGGCACGAGGGGCGACTTCGTCGTACGCGTGAGGCGCTCGGGCCTTGCGGCCTCGACCGGCCCCGAGTGGGTCCCGGTCCTCGAGGACAACGGCAGGGTGAGGGCAGAGAACGTCCTCTACCAGGTTCGTGCGGGCACGCTTGAGCCAATCAGGGACGCGCGCCTGGAGCGCAGCATGAGCCACGAGGCTGGCACGCAGCACGTGTGCTTCGAGAGGGCGTCGCCTGCCAACACGGTCGTCGAATACGGCGACACCACGCCGGTGCTCATCGTGAGGCCGAGCGCTACAAGGCAGTAATACTAGAGGGTGGATGGATATTCGCAGAGGGAGGGGATAGGCTTGAGACTGACAAACGGCATCAACGACAAGGAAACACGGGGAACCACCAGATTTGAAGCGACCGCGAGGAGAGCGCGGGAGTTCATGGTCGCGGGCACGCTCGCAGTCGCCGGCCTCATCGCGCCCGGATACGCGCTGGCCCAGGACGGAGGCCCCTCCCAGCCGCCCCCGCCCAGACAGCCGGCCGCGGTGCAGAGGGCCGATGGCGGAGCTACTGCCAGCGCGCCGACGAACGACCAGCTCATCACCACGCTGAATGCCCTGCCCGGGGATGTCACCGCAATCACCCACCCGGTGAACGCGCCGACGATGGAAGCCCTCTCGGTCAACCTTGTCAGGCTGCACGACATACGCGAACTGCTTCTCAACCCCCCGGCATCAGGCGATGCGAGGCGGCCCGTTTACGACCGTGCGATGGCGCTCTACGGGAACAACCGCGGCACGGCCCTCGACGCCGTGACCCGCGCGTACTCGACCGCGCTTCACAGGCTGCACGGCATGGTGGCCGCAGACGAGAACGCGAGGATAGAGACCGCCGGCCTCGAGCAGAGGCTCGTGCGCATCGAGCGCGGAGTCGCGATGGGCGAGAGCAATTACGAGGCGCTGGACCCGGTCAGCTCAGAAGTGGCCGAGCTCATCCGCGCCATAAGGGGCGGGAGGATTACCGACCACCCGACGCAGCAGGACCGGGCTGTAACGAACCCGTCGCTCCCGCTCATAGCTATGCTCCCGTTCGATTTCGGCTCGCAGTTCTTCCTGAGCGGCTTCGGCAACAGGCAGTTCGTGGCGCTCGACGCCGCGTCCACGCCCGCTCTGAACTCCCTCTTCGGCGGCGAGTCCATTGCGCAGGAATCCCTGAACACGCTCGCGAGCGCGTATGCGGTGATGATGAACAGCCCCGGCGACCTCTCGGCGCAGGCCGATGCGGCACGGGCGCTCCACTCGGCACTCAGCAGGATTCCCTCGGACAAGGAGATATGGAACGAGAGCGTTCACCCGAACTTCGCAGCGGCCATGCAGGCCCTTTCAAGGGGAGACCTCCGCGGGGGGCTCGATGCGCTGAGGCGCGAGGTCGCGTTCAACGCGGTTTACGACTCCCTCGGCAACCTCCACCAGGTCACGATAAGCCAGCGGGCGCTCGCGCGCATCCGCACCAGCCTCATACTCAGGTTCCCCGAGCAGGAGAACATCACCGAGTTCCAGGCATACCGGCGCGGCACGTCCGACCGGCCTTATGCCTGGGACGTCCTGCATTATGACGTGGGCGCCAACTACGCCTGGCTGCTCATGAGCGGGCGGGACCAGACGGTATCCATAGACCCGGCCACGAACCAGGCCGTCTCGCGCGGCCCGGCCCGCCCTGTCGAAGGCGACGGCCATGCCATAGACCTCCAGGCGGGGGTGACCTGGGGCGGGAGCATGTTCAGCCAGCCGGTCGAGACCACGCTCACGGGGAGGCTCGGCTACCTCTGGTGGAACATAGACCAGACCGTGAACATAAACGGCAGCGCCGAGAGGCTCTCAGTCAACCAGGGCAGCATATACGGGCTGCTGAACTTCGACGTCGCCATGGTCGGCTACGAGGGGCGGATGTCCTCGTTCAGGCTGAGCAGGTGGGGCCTCGGCACGTTCAACACGAACCCCTACGCATATTTCACGCTGTCGCAGAGGTGGACCGAGGGCAACGCGCTGCGCCTCGAGACCTCGCTCACGCCCCACTACATGCTGTTCTGGGGGAAGAGGCAGGAGCTGCTCGACGACTCATGGTTCTTCCAGCACCGCGTGGGCGCGGACCTGCGGCCGATAGACTTCAGCATCCAGAGCGGGCAGAACTGGACGTGGTACTTCGGCCCGGGGCTGAGGTACGACCTGAACACCGAGCACCTCATCCACAGCTTCGAGCCGTACGTGCATGCGAGCTTCAGATACGCCGGCGGGGTCGCCCTTGATGCGCGCGTTGGCTACTTCATGGACCGCTTCGGGCAGGAGGCATACCACGTCCCGGACTCGGTCACCGGCACGCTCAACCTCGTGCTCACGCCAGGGTACTGGGGGAGCAGCGGAAGCGTGAGCGGCGGAGTCAGGCTCGGAACCGACAGCGGGGAAAGGCGGTAAGCATGGCGGACGGGCTGCCAGCATCCGGTTTCCAGTCCCCCGTACCGGGAGCGCAAAACCCGAAACCGGAAACCGGAAACAGGAAACCGGAGACCCGAAACCCTCGCCCTGCCGCACCGACGTTCCGGGCCGGGCATCTTTTTAATAACCACGCCCCAAGTGTTAAAGCGTCATTATTGAGGTGACTAATCTATGACCGGACCTGCGACTCGGGAAAGAAGGGAAGAAGCTGCGAATCCTCAGATTACGCTGATAAACGACCTCAGCCGGCCGATGAGCGCGACACATCCGACTAACGCGCCGAACGCGCAGTCGCAGGCGCAGTACGCGGTCCGCATAGGGGAACTCATCACGCTCATGAGGGGCGACCGGCCGCCCGAAGGCGACGCCCGCAGGGCTGTCTATGACGAGGCAATCCGGGTGCTCGGCGAGGGGAACGGCCGCGACGGCGCGGTCGCGTACCTCGTGCGCTCCCACATCGCCGCCATCCGCCGCACGCACGAGCTCGTGCAGGGCGGAGGGACGCTCGGGGACCAGGCGCAGCCGCTCGAGAGGACGCTCGTGCCGATTGATGCGGGCATCGGGCAGGGCGAGGCCCAGTACTCCTCATATGAAACCATAGGGACCGAGATAGCGGCCCTCATACGCACAAGCCGCGGCGGTGCCCTTGCGCAGGCGCCGAGGGCCGAGGACCAGGCCGCAACAAGGCAGTCCCTGCCGCTCATCGAGACGCAGCTCCGCGACATGGGCCCGATTCACCTTCTTAGCAGCTCCGCGAACGAAAGCCTCGTGGCCGTAAACGCGAGCAGCACCCCGGCCCTGAACTCCATGTTCGGCGGCGAGAGCAACGCAGTCGGCGCGATGACCTCGCTCGGCAACGCGTACGCTACGCTCACCAACCATCCGAACGATATCGCGGCGCAGACGGCTGCCGCGCAGGCGCTTCACCAGTCGCTCAGCCAGATACCATCCAACAAGGAGATATGGAACTCCTCGGTGCATCCTCACTTCGCCGCGGCAATGGCGGCCCTATCGCGCGGCGACCTGCGCACCGGCCTTGCCGAGCTGTCGCAGGAGCCGGCCCTGAACGCGGTGTACGGCCAGCTCAACAACCTCTACGTCATCAGCGTGAACCAGCGTGCCATCGCGGTCATGCGGGCGGGGGTCACGGTCAGGTACGAGTTCGACAGGAACATGGAGGCATTCACCGAGTTCATCCGGGGCTCTAGGGACAGCGAGTTCCAGCCCCGCGTGCTGTGGCTCGCGCTCGGCCTGCACTACGAATACCTGCTCATGAGCGGCCAGCTCCGGCAGTTCGAGGTAACTCCGGGCGCCGCAGGCGAAGCCGGAGGCGTCCGCCAGGTGGGAAGCCGCAGGCTCGAGGGAACGGGCCACGTTATCGGCGTCACGCCGCAGATAGGCATAGGCGCGAGCGCATGGGGCAACCCGATGGAAATCGTCCTTCATGCCAACGTCGGCTACCGCGCGTGGGAAATAGGCGCGGATGTGGCGGACCAGACCGGCGCCACGCAGAGGGTGCAGGTCGGCGACCAGGGCGCGTATCTCGGCGTGACCGGCGTGGAGGTGAGGTTCCCGGGCCGCGAGGGCCAGCGCGCCCCGGTCAGGATGTCCAGGGTCGGCGCGGGGATAGTGGGCGCGCCGACGAACGTTTACGCGAACATAAGCTTCGAGGGCAACTGGATGGAGGGGAACACGATGAGGATACGCTCCGAAATCACCCCCCAGTACTCGTATTTCCTCGAGCAGCACCGCGTCGGTGCCGAGCTCAGGCCGGCCGACTTCACATGGCAGCTGAACCCGAACTGGTCCCTGTTCTTCAGCCCGGGCTTCAGGTACGACTACAACATCTCGTCCGGCAGCCACACGCTCGACGGCTTCGGCGTCTTCGGCTTCAGGTTCGACCGCGGAGTGTCGGTGGACGTCCGCGGCGGCTATCTAGGCGAAGTCGGCGGGCCCGAGGAGCAGCGCATCCCGGCTTCGCCGTACGGTTCGCTCAACATCACGATTACGCCTGGGGCATGGTTCAAGGGCGGGGAGGGCGAGAAGCGCATCTCCGGAGAGGCAGTGCCCCGCAAGAGGAGGGAGAGGTAGGATGGACCACAAGACCGTTTTCGCGCTGTTCGCTCTTTTGTCCGCGTCGTTCGCCACTAACGTGAACAACGCGGTCTGGCAGGGCTCGGACCCGACGTGGCATTTCGACACCGACATGCAGTTCACCACGGACTTCACGCTCCGCGTGATCGCAGGGGACGTGTCTAGCGGGGACCCGAACAACCTGCAGAACGGCGACACGGTCTGCACCGGCGCGACGCTCCGCGTCCTGCCGACGGTCACTTCAAGGTGGGCGACGCCGGATTTCGCGGCTGTCGCAATCTACCCGACCTGCGGAGGCGGATTCTGCCCTGCCATGGTACCAAGCGGCGGGGTTACCCAGAACCGGAACATCGGCTGGCTCCCAGCCGCCACGTGGAACAGCCAGAAGACTTTCGGCGACGCGAACGACTACTCGGCGGACGTGAACCGCTACAATACTCTTGGCCCGTCGAATTTCGCGAACCAGCCGGTGACCTACAACAACGTGACCGGACAGTTCCATGCCAACAAGGAAGGCGGCGCAGCGGTGTTCTGCAAGGGAACCTTCGAGGTCCTTGACGGCGCGACCGTGAAAGGCTCCTCCGCCATGCCGAGCGCAGGCAACGTGGACTTCGGTGCCGGCAGCGCCGGTGCGCACGCAATATCCAGCCGGCTTTCCGGGGTGGAGTGCTTCGGCTCGGTGGTGAAGCACCCGCTCAACATCGATGACAACCCGTTGTGGTTCTGGCTCGACTTCTTCACCCACAACGGCCCAGCCGTCCCCGCGACAGTGGGCACGGACACGATAAACATCAACGTCCAGAATTCCGGCGGCACGTGCGACATGCACGAGACCAGCATCAGCTCCCCGACCGCGCTCGGCGACGAGGACCTGATGAAGGTGAGGGTGACGATGCACAACGACGGCGACCCCATCCGCGTGACCGGGGTCACCAGCTCGAATTCGGGATACACGGTCGAGCCGTTCCCGTCCGGCCTCTGCGGAACCCTCGGCCTGCCTCCGTCCATGTGCCCGTCAGACAACCACTTCAATGACACGATAAACTCCGGAAGCGACATGGACCTCTATGTCCTCATAGAGCGCCAGGCCGGCGCCTCGGGGGGGACCACGCTCAATTTCCAGGCCGAGACCGTCTCGGCCACATGCGGCGGGGCTGCGACATGCAACGAGGACGTGCCCCTCACCGGGCCGATAACGTGCGACGTGGACCCTGACAGCCTGACGCTCGGCACGAATGAGGTCGCGGAATTCGGAGTCCAGTGCTTCGACCTTTCAGCCGACCCGACGCCCTGCATCGGCAACAACTGGTTCTGGGTCGGCCTTACGGGCGATTTCATAACGAGGACCAGCAGCATGGCGCAGGCATACACGACCTCGCCTCCGGGCTCCGATGGCACGCTGAACTACACGTCCGGACTCGCTCTCTGCGGCTCCAACATCACCGTGACGAACCCGACGTACGAGTGCGACCTCCTGCCGCCGAGCGCCAACATGGCCTTGAACCAGGCCAAGTTCTTCGAGCTGAACGGCTTCGTATCGGGCAGCCCTACCGACCCTGACAGCGCGGATTACGACCTCATAGACGGCCTTGCCGGCGCCATCGGCAACGACAGCGTCGCCGGAGCTACGTACACCGCTCCGGGCGGGGCCACAAGCGGCAAGATAAGGGGCTTTGCCGGATTCGCGGCGGCGCCCGACCCCATCCTCGGCTCCGTGTGCTTCTCCTCGGTCCAGGTAAGCTCCGGCGGCGGCAACAACACCACCGGCGGCGACCCGGGCAACGAGGGCTCGACGCAATACTGCACAATCGGGAGCGGGCCGCTCAACGTATACCCCGGCTACAACGGCTGGGTGGGCATCAAATGCGGAGAGCACGCGAACGAGACCTGCACGAACGTCACCTGGTCCCCCGAGGGAGGCGTGACGCTCGGAGACTCGGACGATTCCGGCACGGGCTTCACCATCACGGCAAGCCCTGGCAGCACGGGCAAGATATGGGCGATTATAAACGGGGATGCGTCCAAGTTCTGCTACGCGCCGTTCTTTGTCGGCGAGCCCGAGTGCTGGGAATTTACGTGAGTCTCCGGCAGCCAGCATCGGGTTTCCAGTTTAGTGTTCCGGGTTTTCCTTCTCTTCTTTCCTATACAGAATAGGTCTCGAGCAGCCTGGGCACCACGACCTCGTAGTCCTTTTCGAGCGCGTCTTTGAGGTCTGTCTTCTCGCCGTGCATCAGGAACACCCTTTTGAGGCCCCTGACCGACTTCACGAACTGCACAAGCTCGTTGTAGTCGGCGTGCCCCGAGAGCCTCACGCCCTCGACCCTCATCCTTACGTCTATTTCCTTGTCCCGTATCTGTATGCTCTTTTGCCCTGCCATCAGCCTGCTCCCTGGCGTGCCCTCGGCCTGGTAGCCCACGAATATGATGGAATTTTTCGGGTCGCCCCCGAGCTTCTCCAGGTAGAACAGCACCGGCCCGCCTGTCAGCATGCCTGACGTGGTGACTATTATGGCCGGCTCCTTCAGGACGTCCTCCCTGCTCTTCGAGCGCGGGTGGTGGAAGTTCGGGGAATTGAACGGGTCGTCCTCGCTCATCAGTATCCTGCGCTTGATGTCCTCGTTGGCGTATATCGCGTTGTGGCGGTATATCTTCATGGCCTTGCCTATCATGCCCTCTATGAAGATTTTGCACGGCCGGAGGGCGCCCGAGCGCATGTAGTCGTCCAGGGCCAGCAGGACCTCCTGCGCGCGGCCCACGGCGAAGCTCGGGATTATGACGTGCCCGCCCGAGTCCAGCGTCTCGTTTATTATCGATATCATCCGCTGGTAGCTCTCCTTGTAGCCGGGTATCGCATCATTCCTCCCGCCATAGGTGGTCTCGACGATGAGCGTCTCGGCCGCTATGCCCTTCTCCGCCGGCTCGAGCACCCTCGTCCTGCGCATGCATATGTCCCCGCTGAAGAGCAGCCTCTGCGGGCCGTTCTCAACCAGGGTGATTGCGCTCCCCATTATGTGGCCTGCCGAATAGAACGTGAGCCTGAAATCGCTCTCCACTGGCTCGTGGTACTCGATGATCCTGGCATCCCTCATCACCCCGTCCACGTCCTTTGACGAGAAGAGCTTGCGCCTCTCGCGCCCGCCCTCGTGGATGCGGTAGTAGTCGGAAAGGAGCACGCCCATGAGGTCCCTAGTGGGTTTTGTGAGGAATATCTTCGGCCTCGCGCCCTTGGAGTACACGTGCGGCAGGTAGCCGCTGTGGTCGAGGTGCGCGTGCGATATGGCTATGGCGCTGATGCGCCGGAGCTCGTCGTCGTGGAGCAGCGGGTATTCGGTCTTCTCGCCAAGCTTGATCCCGCAGTCCAGGACGAGGTTCTTCTTCCCTTCCTCGAGGAGCATGCACGCGCGCCCCACCTCCTGGGCCCCGCCATAAAACGTCAGTCTCATGAAATCACGGCATTCCTGGTGCGGTTTCCTGTTTCCAGTTTCCGGTTTAGGCCAAAACCCAAAACCGGCAACCCAAAACTCATAATATCCCCAGCTTTATCTTGGCCCGCTCGGACATCATGTCCGGCGTCCAGGGGGGGTCGAACACCACGGTAAGCTCGACGTCCAGGTCCTTGAACTCGTCCAGCCTGGACTGTATCTCGTGGAGCATCTCGTTTATCATCGGGCAGGCGGGCGTTGTGAATGTCATCTTTATGAACACCTTCTGGAGCTCGCCTTCCCTCCTCTCCCTGATGTCCACATCGTACACCAGCCCGAGGTCGACTATGTTCATGCCCAGCTCCGGGTCATTCACCTGGCTGAGCTTGTCGAGTATGCCCTTTTTGCTCACCATGCAATCACAATAGCCACGGAAAGATTCTTTAATTTTGGGAGCCTAAAATCCCCGGGTGGTGTCTGATGAAAGAGATTACTGTCATAACCAGCAACGACGTAGGTTCCCTTGCCCAGGTCGCCGAGACGCTCGGCTCCGTGGGGGTCAATATAGAGGCAATATCCGCCTACGGCCTTGACGGCAAGGCGGTCTTCAGGATAATCACGAGCGACGTTTCCACCGCGCTGAAGGCGCTCTCCAAGATTCCGGGGGCCCAGGTCAGGGAGGCGGAAACGATAATCTACAAGATGCAGAACCGCCCGGGCGAGCTCGGCAAGATGACCAGGAAGCTCGCAAACAAGGGCGTGAGCCTGGAGAGCCTCTACATAGTGAGCAGGAAGCAGGACTTCACGGAAGTGGCCATCCGGCCGCATGAAAAGGATGTCGCCAAGGCCCGCGATGTCCTTGGCGTAAAAGACTGAAAATTAAAAATCAAAGGGGTTCGACGGTCACGTCAAGGATCGCCCTGAACGTGTTCTTGTTCTCGAGGTTTATCCTTATCCTCTTCCCGTCTGCAGGCACCTCGACGACTCTCTCAGCCCCGCCCACGACCACGCCAGACTCGACAGCCGAGCTGTCGGAGCCGCACGTGATGTCAAGGGTCACGGAGCCGCTCGTGTAGGACAGGTACTCGAAACCGTATCCGCCGACCTCGACAACGTCGTTCTTCGGGAACTCGGCGTTCTCGACGGTCTCGTCGTGGACGCCAGTGCAGGCAGGCACGAAGCCCCCGTCGTTTCCGCCGTCGCTGACGCCGCCGTCAACATCCGGGCCGGCATCTACATCGGGACCGGCATCAACGTCAGGACCGGCATCGACGTCCGGGCCGCCATCGGTGGTCCCGCCGTCGGTCGTTCCGCCGTCCGTACAATCAGCATCAGCCTCGCAGCCCCCGTCGGTTGCCGGGATGTCCGGAGGGTTCGAGCTCTCCTCGTTGCTGCATGCGTTCGCGCCTGCAATAGCGCCTGCGACCATGATGGATGCGACGAGCCCCTTCATCTTGGAGAACTTCGCAGGTCCTTTCTGCTCGCTCTCGCCGCTGTGCTCCTCGCCCCTGACCGGGCCCTTCTTTGCAACTAAATCGTTATTGACTGCCATGCGGAAATCACCCTCCCGTGATTATGACTTTATTATGCCCGGAAACATTTATAAATATTCACTTTCTCCCACAATTTCCACCATTGCCCCCGCCGGCATACATTTTTATGGCCCGCCCGCCCACCTATCCGCATGGCAAGCCGGCCGGTGGTCCTAGACACCAACTTCCTCCTGATACCCTTCCGCTTCAAGATAGACATACTGAGGGAGCTGGACTACCTCGTAGACGTCAGCCACCATTTCGTGATAGCGTCCCGGACAATCTCGGAGCTGGGGAAGATATCCAAGGCTGTTGGCAAGGACGGGATGAGTGCGCGGCTGGCGCTGAAACTCGTCGAGGCCAACAGGGGGCGGATCGAGGTTATTCCGAGCACCGGCCACGTGGACGACTGGATAGCCGCCTATGCCGGGGCGAACCGGGCCATCGTGTGCACGAACGACAGCGCCCTGCGGAGAAAGCTCCGGGCGCTCGATATAAAAGTTGTTGCGCTGAAATCGAAATCCAAGCTGGGGTTCGTATGACCGAAGAAGACCTCCTCCCCCTGATATGCGCAGGCTCGCTCATACTTATAGCGGTGGCAATCATCGCTTTCATAGCCCTCGGCATGAAGCCCTTCTCCTACTCCAAGCGCAAGGAGGGGCAGAACACCTGCCTCACCATCACCGCCAGGAGGAACCTTGCCAAGGCCAGCGTGGTGGCCCGCTTCGGCACCGAGGAAGTGCGGTTCGAGAGGAAGAGGATAAGGAAGGACCAGAGCGTGGATTTCGTGTTCCCCTCATCGGACAAGAAGGCGAAGCTGATCGTGGAAGTGGACCCCGGGAACGAGCAGACGGTCGAGGTCTAGGCGCACCCGGCCGCCAGCCGTGGGTTGTTTCGTGGCGGAAGCAAAAACCCACAACCGGAAACCCCGCCAACGCTGCCGGGAACCGGAAACGGGCTGCCGGAAACCGGCTGCCCGACCTCCTTACTCTGGAGCAGGTATCTTGCTGTGCTCAGGCGCCTTCGGCCCCTTCTTTTTCCCGGCAAGCTTCGTGTACGCGAGCCAGACGAGGCCCACCACGACCGCTATCGGAAGCAGGAATCCTGCCAGGCCGACTATCAGCGTTATTGCCGCCGCGATGGCGGTGAAGAAGAGCGCGGCAAGGCCCTCGAGAGGCAGCGTCAGCGATGAGCTCGCGGGTTTTTCCTCGTAGATTGTTATCGTGATGGTCGAGCGCTCCACCCTCGATGAGAGGTAGTCCTTCTGGCCCTTGAGCAGCTCCAGCTCGGTCTCCACCCGGGTGACCTCGCGCTCCACGGCAAGGAGGTCGCTCACGTTGTCGCTCTGGTTATAGAGCTTGTAGAGCCTCCCCAGCTCCACCTCCTTGTTTTTTATCCGTGTATCGAGGTCCGTGTACTGCTGGGTGACGTCCTCGAGCTGGACCGACATGCCCTTGACCTCGCCGGCCTCTTTCAGCATGTCGTTTATGGATTCGAACTTGCTTGGCGCGACCTTCACGGTGAGCGTGTACTGCTTGCGGTCGCTGTATTCGTTGTATACCACGTTCGAGAGGTCCGCGCCTTCGGATTCAAGGTCGGATTTTATGCCCTCCACCCTGCTCTCGAGGGCGCCTTCCGGGACCTTGAGCGTTATCGTGCCCTCCTTCGTGACGTATTTCTGGGCCGAGTAGTCCGCGCCTCCGGCAGCATACGTCGGCGCGAGGGCTTCGCGCACCGCGCCGCCGTTGTAGGACGGGGAACTCTCGGTGCCGATGATGCCGGCACATCCGAAAAACAGCATGAACGCAAGGACCGCAAGGAGCGCATACCTCAAGGTATCACCGGTTTGACTAATCCGCTCAAGAATTAAACCCCTTTGCTTTTCGTACGGTGGGAAACGAATATAAGCGGGCGCTCCGTTCTCACATCATGCTGCTGCTCTACCGTGGCGACAATTTCGATTCGAACTTCTTCCACCATTCAGGCGTGGACATAGACCACAGCTTTTTCCTTGAGGACGGGAGAAGGCGCATCCTGCTTACATCAGGCATGAACGAGGCCATTGCCAGGCGCCAGTTCCGTGGGAAGGTCGTCGTCTATTCGGATGCAATCAAGACGCTCTCGAAGTTCATACGGCGCAGGACCGTTTCATACGACGCCTCGTCCGTGAGCGCAAGGCTGGCCTCGCGCATCGGGAAGGCGTGCCGCCTCAAGGATTGCTCGCAGGAGCTCATCATCGGGCGGGCGCGGAAAAGGCCGGACGAGGCCGCGAAGATGAGGCGGGCGGTCAGGCTCACGAAGGATATCTTCGATTCGCTGGATTTGCGGGGGGCGAAGACCGAGCTGGATGTCCATGCGCAGCTCATGAGGCAGACTTTCGGGATGGGCATCGAGCCTGCGTTCGAGCCCATAGTCGCCACGGACGCGAACACGTCCTTCCCGCATTATCGTGCCGGGAAAAAGAGGCTCGGCTCGCTGGTGCTTGTGGATTACGGCGTCAGGTACGGGCACTATTGCGCGGACCTCACAAGGTGCTTCATCCTCGATAACGACCGGAAGAAAACGGAGCAGTACGAAAAGCTGCAGGACATCTGCTGGTTCCTGGCGGATTCCCTTCCCTCGCTCGGGACCGGGAAAGAGGTGGCGAAGCTGGCCGGCGACCTCGTGGCGAAGGCCGGTTTCCCGAAAATGATACACTCCATCGGCCACGGAGTGGGGCTGGACGTGCATGAGTTCCCGCGCCTCAGCGAGAAGTTCGAGGACAAGCTTGCCGGCTCAGTGGTGGCGCTGGAGCCCGCGTTCTACCTGAAAAGATACGGGATGCGCTACGAGGAGACCGTCTGGACGGACGGGAAGCGGGCGCGTATTCTATAATCCCTTTTCTTCCAATGATTAGCGCAGGCGCAGCAGGTCTACATACGCAGGAGTAGCGAAGTGGTCAAACGCGGGGGACTTAAAATCCTCTGGCTCAGCGCCTTCGGAGGTTCGAACCCTCCCTCCTGCAAGAAGAAACGCGGAGGGGGCTCCGCCCCCTCCCCATTTCTCTCTACTTTTCTGACCCTCCCCCGAAAAATGCTTTTTGACTTGATTAACGTCAAGCCTTTCCATGGCTAGGCATGGAAAAGAAATCGCAGAAGTTTATGGGGGCGGGCCCATCATCCATACATAGAGCCGCCTTCGCTCGCGCTCGGGCCTTTCTTCTTCACGATGCGGGATTTCAGGACCGCTTCCTTGATGTCCTTCGAGAACTCCTCGGCCTCCTTCTCGAGCCTTCCAGTGTTTATCTGGACGCCGGTGATGCGCATCAGGACCTTGAGCACGTTCGTTGCCGCCCTCGGGTCCAGGTACTCCTCGGAGGATTCGGCCAGTATGGTCGTTATGGGGAACCTCTCCAGCGAGCCCTTGGCGAGCAGGATACCGGTCACGCCGGTCGTCGCGCCCTCCTTTATGGGCTTTGCAATCTTCTTCGATATGACGTCCTTCACTATCTCCGGGTCGCTCGAGACGACGAAGACCCCCTTCTTCTCGTCCTGCAGGGAGATGCCCCCCAGGGAGATTATCGCGGCCGCATCCACGGATTTCGCGAATTCATATATCTTGTCGGCAACATCGAGCGATGAGCCGATTGGAATCGTCATCTCGGAAATAATGACGACCATGTTGTGCTTCTCGGAATAGTGGATGCGCGCGGCCGGCATGGGCTTGTAGTCGTGGATGGCGGCGAGCGGGGCGAAGTCCGAGCTCGAGAGGTAGCCCCCGAAGGCCATCTCCAGCGATTCGACTATCTGCGATGCGGCGACGCTGCCGACTAAGCCGGTGCCCGGGAATCCCATGATTACGGTCGGCTTTTTCAGCCTCTTCATATCAGCGGTCCTGTGAATCTCGACATCGCCCATAGCATCGGCTCCCCTGCGGCCTATACCGGATACGCCGGCGCGCTCCCGCCTCCGGCACATTTCCCGTCGTTCCCGCAGTCATTCTATTTGGTATGCCAAAGGCTTTTATATCGTTCGCCCCAAATCCGGCTCATGAAGCAGGAAAAGGTTTCCATGCCGATGTCTTCCGCGGGCATCATCGGGTTCTCCCCGGACGTCAAGATAAGCGGGATGGAAATCGAGCCCAAGGCGCTGGTCATAGCGATAGTCGCTGTCGTCCTCATCGTCCACGCGGCTTCCTTTGCCGCGCGCTGACAATCCTTCTTATCCTTTCCGCCTGCGAATCCCGCATCTCCTTGTCAGAAAGGACGAGCACTCTCATCCGGTCCTCCTCTGCCTTCTTCAGCGACTGGATTAGCGTGGACAGCTCCATTATGGGCTTGAGGCCTTCATCCGTGACGGCTTTCAGCGCGACCGGCTTGAAGAACCGGTGGGGATAGTCTACCAGGACCGGCCTTCCGAGGCTGCCCGAAAGCCTGCCTTCGAGCTCTCTCGCCCTCTCCTCGCTCCATCCATCCTTGGGCAGGGAGAGGACCTCCTTGTAAAGCCTCCGCTTGAGGATGGCCTCCGCGAAACGGCCCCCGCCGGCCGATTTCGCTATGGCAGAGAGCGCACCCTCGTCGTCAAGCTCGGCAAAAAGCTCCGGCGCCACCGTGCCGTCGCTTATCGCGCCTTCCATGGCGCGGTAGAGCATCGCGGTGGCTATCCTCACCGTGCGGTGCATGTAGACCGCCGAGAACATCATGAACCTCGCGACAAGCAGGTACTCGGCGGCCTCCAGGCCGCCCTTGCCGATGCAGAGCTGGCCGTCCTTCATCGCCAGCGTGTGGACGAGCCGGTCGATGTCTATTATCCCGTACGCCACCCCGGTGTTCAGCGCGTCCCTCTTCAGGTAATCCATCCTGTCGGAGCCGAGGTCTGAGCTGATTATGCTTCCGTAAGGCGATTTGCCGATGTCGGCAATTTCCTTAGGCTCGTAATTCTCAGAGAGCACGTCCGCCACCTCCCCGTGCAGTATCCTCTTCCTTCCGAGCGACTCGTGGTCTCCTATGTGGCGTTTCACGACATCCTCGCCCTCATGGGAAAAGGCGGTGTGGCCCAAGTCATGCAGGAGCCCGTAGAGCTTCACCTTGCGGACAAGGTCGGGCTCCAGGCCGAGCCTCCTGGCTATGACCTCCGAGAGGTGGGCGGTCCCGATGGAATGCTCGAACCGCGTGTGGTTGGCGCCCGGATAGACGAGATTCGTCACCGACATCTGCTTTATCCTGCGCAGCCTCTGGAAGGGCGCGCTGTCTATCACCTTCCCTTCCAGCTCGTCGAATTCGAGCGTGCCGTGTATCTCGTCCTTGATTATCATAGGCGATTGGCTAATCCTCACCCATCCAATAAAAAGAATGCGGTCTAGGAGGCGCCGAAGACGAACGAGCCGTAGATGTCGTTGCCTGGGGTGAGGACGGTAGCCACTACCACGTACTCGCTTGCGGTCCCCGCGGCGTTGCCCTGGAGGGGGTAGGCGTTGAACGACACCCTGTGGCCGTCCGAAATCGCTATGCCCCTCTCGCGCCTGGCCTGTTCGATATCAATGCCGCAGGAAACCATGCTGCCGTTCCTGACGAACCTCAGCTCGATAGAGCCCTTATTTTTCGAGACCGCGACTCTCGTCTTCCCCACGGTCACGGTCATCCCGTCGCTTACCATCTCCGGGACGGTCAGGGGGGCGAAATGGATGGCGGCCCCCGCAGCCTCAAGCACTTTGCGGGCGGCTTCGGACGGCGACAGCGTGGAGACGGTCTCCTTCTCCTGCCTCGGGGCCGCAGGCGGCATGACGCTCTTCCTCGTCGCCTTCGGCCTCTCCGGCATCTTGAGCGTCTGGCGCTGGTGCGACGGCACCTCCTTCGGCGTGGTAACCAGCTTCTCCTTGTTCAGGCCCAGAGAAAGCCAGCTCGGGAACACCGCGCCGTCCCTCCTGTCGTGCACCACCATCTCTATGGCCTGCACGCCCGAGACCGTGGCAAGGGCGCTCTCCGGCAGCATGAATGACTCGCCGACAGAGCCGCGCGTCCAGTAGCAGGAGACGTAAATGTCGAACCTGAGGCCCCTGGAGGCCCTCATGAGGGGCTTTGCTATGTCGCCCTGCCCTACCCTGTACCGGAGTGAGCCTGCCTCCACTCCGAGATAGTCCACGGCCAGCTGGTTAGAACCGGAAAGAAGGAGCCTGTCGCCCGGCTCGAGCGGCAATGCCTTGAGCTCGCCCTTAAGGTGGGCCGCCGCGAATTTCCTGACCGCGCTCCTGATGCGGGAGCTGGTAATCGAGCCGAATCCATCCGTCAGCGGCTCTGCGTTGATGCGCCTGTTCCTATCTTCCGGGGGCGGTAAGACCTTCCTTTGCATGTTGGTCTAAATGAATAAAAATGTTTTTAATCCTCTCCCGGCCCGCGCGAGGCGCCTACACAGGCGCGAACACGCCCCTCTTCTTCTCTATTATGTCACCGTTCTCGGCCATGAGCCTGAGGGCGGCCATGCAGCCCTCCGGGTCCAGCTTTGCAGCTGAGGCGATGGAGGGCGCGTCCATGTCATCCTTGAGCACCGACGCTATGGAGGCCTGGGCGGCCATGAAATAGCTTCTTGTAACTATGTAGAATTTGCCGTCGAACCCTTTCACTCCAACCACGGCCCCGCTCTTCATGTCGCTCCCGAGCGAGTCGGATAGGGCGACCGCCTCCCTCTTGTCGTTGACGACGACGAAGCCCCTGCTTTTCAGGGTGACGATGGCCCCCCCTCCCTGCGGGGGCTCGGACTGTACGTGTGCCGTTTCCTGCCTCCGGCCTCCCTCGCCAGCCGCCCTGGCCCCTGCCTCCGGCCCCTTCTTGTCCTTTGCCAGGGAATAAGCGCTGTCCTTGACGCTATAAACCCCTTCCTTGTATTTGCCGCCCCTGAATACGTATACGAGCCCCTTGCCTTCGAGCCCCTTCAGCACGGAAAGCTCCTCTTCTGAAAGGGCGCCGGAGACGTGCTCCGGGGTGCGGTTTTCGAACCTTATCGAAAGGAGCTTCTTCAGGACCTCCTTCTCGGCCTCGCTGATGCCCCCCTCCTGGCGGGGGGAAGGCTGGCCGAGGGGCACGCTGAGAAGGTAGTACCCCTCGCGGAGCTGGAAAACCTCCACCTCGTCGTGAGCTGCCATCTCCCTGGGCAGCTCCATGTAGGCCCTGTCCTGCCTCTTGAGAATCCGCACCCTCGCCATCGATTGGATTTGCCAGACGTGGTTTTAATGACTTCCTGTTTTACTGCACGAGCCTCGGCGGCTGCGCAGGGGGCTTTCTTTTGGCCGGGGCCGGAAGCACGACCTCGAATATCTCGACCTTGCTTCCCCTTATGGAAGCAAGCGTATCAGACGCAAGCGCGCCAGCCGGGCATCCCTCACCCAGCCTCTCGACTATCCTCTCCAGGACAGCCTCGACCCTGTCGCTTCCTATCTTCTTCAGACCTGCGGCAGCCTCCTCCCTCACCCCGCAATCCGGATGCGTGGCGAGCACATGGAGGAGGGCGTTCTCGACGTTCCTTCTTATGAGCTTCAGGCTGTGCTTGTCGAAGAGGTCTGCCATGCCCCCGGGGTCCGCGCCCCATGTGGCGAGCTGCTTGACCGAAGTCTCATAATCGACCCCCCTTCCACCCCCTGCCGGCGAAAGGGCGGTTTCCACGGCATTGAATACCATCTCTATGTAGGTCCTCTGGGGGCATGTCGGGTCCGGGTATTCCGTCTCAAGGAGCATCTCCTTGTCCGCCCTGGCGGTGTCAAGCTCGTCTCCGTGTCTGAGGCCGGCCATTATCCTCCCGGCAGCCTCGTTCCCCTTGGCTATCTGCGCCACCTCGGCCCGGACATCCAGGTTCTCCTTAGCCAGGATGGAGATGGTGTAAAGCGCTACCGTGTCATCGCCATAGTGCGCGAACAGCGCCCCGAGCGCCTTCGCCCTGGATTCGCCCTCCGTTCCCCAGGCTGCGTCCAGGAGGTAGTCGGATGCCTTGTTGTCCGGTATGAGCGAAACGGCTTCGTAGGCATACGTGCTGGTTTCAGGAGAGCCGTAATGCATCGCGTTGAGGAGGCATACCCTCGCGGCCTCGAGGTAGGTGCCGTCTACCTCTATGCTGCCCTCCCTGGCCCTCGCAATCGCGGCGCCGGTGGATATCGTCTGCCTGAAGCTTCCCCCGGCAGTCGATTTCGCGGCCTGCGCCATCTGCTTCGGTACCTTGTCGTAGCAGCCTTCGGGGCCGTTCATGGCAAGCGCCACCAGGTCCTCGTAAAGCGACACCGTGGTTATATCCCTGTCATCTACGGAAAGCACGTTGGCGGCCGCTTTCATGAGGTCCTGCTCCATGCCTCCGGAAGGAGGCACGACGATGCAGCAAAGCTCGCTGACGATGGAATAGAGCTCGAACTTCGCCAGCAATCCTTCCGTTCTACGAGCCGACTGCCTCGCCATGCCCTGGACGGCATGGCCAAGGATACCCGCGGCGTCATCCTTCTCTATAACGCCGGTCCTGAGAATGTCCCTGAGGTGCGCGGCAGCCTCCCTGTCGCCTTCCGCAAGCCTTTTCAGCAGGTTGTCCCCGAGTATCATGCCTGGTGCCTCCTTTTCTTGTGTGTTAATATATGGTTTTTCATCTATTTAAACATTCCGCTGGGGCAATCTGGGCCTTTTTTTCAAACTGGGGGAACGGATTGCCTGTTCTATTTTTTGCATTTCCATGTATTTAAATATTTCGTCCATTGTCGTTTCTTTTTGATGGGCTCGCTTCGCTCGCCAAGACGCTCGCTTGCGCTCGTCGCGTATTTCCGGTGCCGGACCGTTCGGGCCC
>JBFMCO010000027.1:0-14994 GCA_040754495.1 Microcaldota archaeon | reverse complement strand
ATTCCTATCCAGGGAGAATATCTCCCTTACCCGGCTTTTTATTCTTTTTTTGCCAGATTCCCCTTCACTGGGTCTGGACACCTAGCTCGCGCAAATAGCGGCGTGCAAGCCGCTCGCTGTCCTCGAATTCGGAATATTCTGCAATCTCTGCCAGGGCACCGGCATCCTCCCGAAGGCGGTTGACTGCGGCAATTCTCGCAGCAGAATAGGTGGAATCTATGAATCTTCCCTCGGTGGCAAGGGCGTCTATCTCTGTCGCTATTATAATCAGCGTTTCTTTGCTCATTGAGATGTTTGGATTGTTAAGTATCCGTAAAAGGTGGCCAAGCGCCTCTTCTCTGGTATCCTCCGGGTAGGCGTAAACAAGGACCTCCGCCAAGGCGTCTGCATTTCCCGCGAGACGGCCTACCGCCGCTGACCTGGCCAAGTCTGATTCCGACCATCTTGCAACGATCACCAACGCTCCTGCGCCAAGTGTCGCGTTCGGGTCGCAAACTAAACGGCTTAGCCCATCAATAGCCCTAAGTATGTCTTCCCGGTTTTGCGAATTCCGCACAATGGAAACCAGTCGGCCCTCAACCTCGCTTATATCAGAATAATCTACTCTGGGCATAGGCGTATGATATCCACGATCTGCTGTTGAAAGGTCAGAGCCGCACCCTGAAAGTGGGCCGGATAACATAAGAGAAACTCCTACGACAACTTCCCTAAGTTTAGGAAAATTGGCTTTTTCAGCCAGCCTTTTCCTATCAAGATTTTGCATGCATTGTCCCCCGTTTATATCTAAACCAAATATGTGTATAATAATATAGAATTAAGAACACAAATATATATAAACAGCAACTATAAATACTTAGTCTGGTACTCTCCAGGGCCTACATGCCAACAAGTTAACAAAGTTAACAATTTTGACAGGGTTTTGTTAACTTCGCATTTTCGTATCAAAAAACATAACTTTATATGCTTATAGTTATATAATTTGATACGATGAAGCTAAGCAAACGAGAAGCCGAGATACTCGATTTCGTCCTTGGAAAAAAGGCAACCGCCAAGGAGCTCTCAGCAGCCTTAGGCATAAAAAAATCCAATCTTTCGAAATACCTGCGAAAACTCGTTAAGCTTCGCTTGGTAATCATTGCGAAAATAGGCCGCAATACAGAGATACGCATCGATCCACAACTGTCATTCGGTTTTGCCAGCGCCAAAGCCGGATTTTCTTCAATCCGGCTAGCTGATATTCTGATTGGCGCTGTGCCATTCCTTTTGAGTTTCCTTAGTACAAAGACCTCATTTCGACTTTCAGAGATTGACCTGCCAGCCGTGACTGCCAAAAGGATGCTGAAAAAACTTCGGTCGCTCGGTATCGTTTTCATGGCTTCCAAGGGAATTTACGAACTACGCGAAGACGCCTACCCCCTCGCTGACTTCTCGCGTCGAGTGCTTATGCACCTATATCTCGCCGAAGCTGAAGCTGAACTCGGAGCAGTAAAGGAAACCCGATTTTCGTTCAACAGCGCCAAAGGTCTAGAGGCTGTCTTTGTCACCGATAAAAAAATCAGCTCCAATCGATACTGGCCAACAGCCTACAGCGCATTTGCCCGATACGGGATATCGCTGATCCTTGCCGGAAAATACTATTATGCAAATATCCGTCCAGAACCAGCCGACATTATACTCCATACGCTAGCCATCTCGAACGATGCCCGCAGCATTGCCTATGTCGGCGCCCTCATGTTAAAGAATGATCTGGACCTGAAGCGGCTCTTAGAAAAAAAGCAGCGCTTTGGATTGGGTGAAGAGTTCATAAACGACCTCATCGAATTCATGCGTTCAAAAGGAAAGTCTTCCCCATCAGGGTTCCCGACCTGGGAGGAGGTGGAGGGGGTTGCACATGTTTGATGCGACGTATATCGATCAGGAACTTGGAAAGATAGGAGCTAGGGTCAAGAGACCCGTCAGCATTTACCTTATTGGCGGCTGCGCAATGTCTTTCCGCAATCTGAAAGAAACCACAAATGATATCGATATCGTCTTTAGGGATAACGCTGATTATGAACTCTTCTGCGACGCTTTGTTCGGAGCCCAGTATGTCGAACCCTTCACGGTCAAAAGCGAACACGAGCTTCTCCATGCAACAAGAATGTTCGAAAACAAAGACGGGTTCCATCTCGATCTGTTCGTGATGCAGGTGATAAATAAGCTGGTTTTATCCCACCCGATGATCACGAGAGCCGAATTGTTCAAGAAGTATGGCGACCTTTCCGTTTACCTCCTCTCAAAAGAGGACATTTTCCTTTTCAAGGGGTTGGCCAGTGAAGGCAGGAAAAGGGATCTGCCGGACATGCAGGTTTTGTATCCAGACCTCAACTGGAAGGTCATCGAGGACGAATTGAATTCGCAATCTTTAGCCGATGATTTAAGAGCGCTTTTTGTCAGGCGCCTTGAAGCATTTAGCCAGACCTTCAAGCTTGATGTCCCGATTTTATCTAAGCTGAAAAGGAAGGAGAAGAAGTAATGATTATCGGGTCGAGCCAGGCATTTCAACGCATCTTTAAGAAGTCTTTATGCGATATCCTGTGTAAAAATGCTGGATGTTGTACGAAATCGCAGGGCTTTGCGCTAAAAGGATAAACCTCTTACGCGGCTTTTTTCTCCTTATTTCGCGTGTCTTTTTTCTCACTGGCAAAACATAAATACCGCCCTGGAGACTGCATCCCATGAAAATCGGAATCTTGGGCACGGGCACAGTGGGGCAGTCGCACGCCGCCAAACTAAGCGGCCTCGGCCACGACGTCATTATCGGCACCAGGGACGTTATGAAGACGCTCGCGAACCGGAAGCCGGACGCTTTCGGGAACCCTCCCATCAGGGAGTGGATGGCAAAGAACCAGAAAGTGAATCTCGGCACGTTCCCGGAGGCGGCCGCGCATGGGGAAATCGTCATCAATGCCACGAAAGGCGAGCACTCCATGGACGCACTGAAGACGGCCGGCGAGAAAAATCTCAGGGGAAAAATACTAATCGACATCTCCAACCCCCTCGATTTCTCGAAAGGTATGCCGCCCTCGCTCCTTTTCTGCAATACGGACTCCCTCGGCGAGAGGATTCAGCGCTCCTTCCCTGCAGCCCGCGTCGTGAAGACGCTGAACACCGTGAACGCCATGCTCCAGGTGGCACCGGCGCTCGTGGCTGGCGGGGACCACCACGTTTTCGTGAGCGGAAACGATGCCGGCGCCAAGAAGGAGGTCGTGCGGCTGCTCGGGGAGTGGTACGGGTGGAAGAACGTAATAGACCTCGGCGACATCACGACGGCAAGAGGGACCGAAATGCTCCTTCCGATATGGCTCAGGCTCTGGGGCGCCCTCCAGACGCCGATGTTCAATTTCAAGGTAATGAAATAGCTACAGCCCTATCCTGAACAGGTACTCGGCGGCAAGGGAAATGCCATAAAGCGTGATGAGGACGAGGCCGGAAGAGCGGCTTATCGTGCCCCTTAAGGCGAAGACGAAGAAAGTGCCGGTAACGAGGAGCAGGGCCGGGCCGGTCACCCCTGCCGTTACAAGGTCTATGGTGAAGGGCCGGGCGATGGCCAGGATGCCCAGCGTGATGAGGAGGGTGAATATGTTGGAGCCTATAGTTTCGGATACCGCGAGCTCGTCGTAGCCCCTCCTCACCGCCTGGACCGCGGCCGCGAGGTTCGGGATGCTCGGGCCGATGGCGCCTAGCGTGAGGCCGATGAAAATCTCCGGGATGTTGAGGATGGCAGCAAGGCTTATCATCGAGCCGGTGAAAAGCTCGGTGCCGGCAAGAAGCATAAGCATCCCAATGACGAATATCACCCTGCTGTCATGGATGATGACCTCGGCCCCGCCCAGCTTCCCCACGAACTGCAGCGTCTTCGAAATCATCTCGGATTCCTTCCTCCTCTCCTTCGCAGCCAGGTTCTTCTCCTGCTCCCAGACGTTTACGAGATACGGGATGAACAGAAGCAGGAACACGATGCCGTCCCTTGCCGTTACCTGAAGGTCCTCTAGCACCACGAGCGTAACTACCATGGTGGCGACGAGCATGAACACCGCGTCGCGGGTTATCACGTGCCTGGGTATCCTGAGGGGCCTGATGAGGGCGGAGATGCCGATTATAAGGCCAAGGTTGACTATTACCGAGCCGATGATGACGCCTACCCCTATGTCCGTATGCCCTTTGATGAGCGAACTGAGGGAGACCAGGAGCTCCGGGAGGCTCAATAGGACGGAAACGAGCACGAGGCCTACGGCAACGTAGGTCGTATTCAGGAATGCCGCAAGGGGCACTGCGGCGTCGGTCACCCAGTCAGAGCCTTTCAATATGAGGTAGAGGCCAACGAGCACCAGGGCGATCTCGATTATCATCGATGCTGATTCTGGTGCAAGGTTAAAAAAAGGCGGCTACTTTGACATGCGTCTAACGTTTGACGGATGTCAAACTTTCCGGTGTAACATTTATAAATGAAAAAATCGCATTATCCTATGCACCTGGGCATTTCGGGTGTGGCGGCAACCGATCGCCGGTTGCAACGGCGCTTGACTGAGGGCTTTTCCCCCTGAGGGCTTGCCCCGTCGCCGCTTGCCAGAGCGTTGGTAGGCTGCCCGTGTGGCTTTGGCCGGCTGCTGTAGAAGGCAGTTGGTCGTGCTTCGCCCGGACCTTGAGGGTGCAGGGGCGTGCCGCGAAATTGTGGCGTGCCCCGTTTCCCGGGTGCAAATCTGTTTCTCCAATGTAATCCAGGTACGTCTAATGGGTTTTGTGTTTCCTGTTTTCAGTTTCCGGTCTGAGGCTACGGTTTCAAGTTCTCTTCTAGTCGCACCTGTAATGCGTACAGCCCCCGCTCAGGCAATCGTCGTCAACAACGCATCTCTCCCCGGACTCACCCTTCAGCGCCTTGGCAGTGAGTTCGTTCAGGCTCTTTGTCTGGTTCTTGATGTTCTCCCCGGTCTCCTTCGCGGTCCCTATAAGCTGGGTGGCGGCTATCGCCACGACCGCCATTATCACCACTATCATTATCAGCATCTCGGCTGAAAGCTGGCCTTTCATGGAATTCCTCCGAATCCTGGTGTTCTGGCTCAGGGATGCCCATCTTCCTCCGCATCTCCCTGAGCCTCAGATAGATGGCAAGCCTCTCCTCTGGCTCGAATTCTATCGGCTTGCGCCGCAAGAAGGGAGCAAGAAGGGCCGAGGCCTTCTCTAGGTGTGGGGATAGCTTTGCTATCAGTCCGAAAGCCCCGGCGCCAAGCTTGCCCATATCATCCCCCGGAATAGCCAGGATTTCGCTGGCTATATATATTTTTTTGGATGAAATATGTGGTATGCAACAATATTGCTCATGATTCCTATGCATCAGCCTAGTCCTACCGCATCCCGACCTGCGGATTCGAGTGTGAAAAAATGTCTTTATAAGACCTTTTATGCATCTTCCTGCACTGAGGTGGCTTTTCTGGCAGGCAGCATGGAGAAGATGGGCGGCCCGAAGGCGGGCGGCATGTGCGAATCGGTCAGACGTTTCTTCCGGTCCCTGATGCCGCATTCCGAGCGGCCGGCTACGGACACGGAAGCCGAAGCGTTCAAGCGCATCCTTTTCGGCGGAGACAGGCTCAAGGCCGTGGGCATGATGCGTGCCTCGCCAGGCAGGATAGAACAGGCGTCGCTGCTACTCTCGCACCCTGATTATTCCATCCCTGCATGCTGGACGCTCGGCGCAGCGGCGCGCGAGGGAATAGACATAATAACGGCGGTCCCGGCTCTCGAGGCCGGACTTATGTCCGAGGACAAGAACATGCGCTGCCTGTCCGCGCGCGCCCTCACGCTGTTCGCGGTCAATTCCGGGCGGGGAAGCGTCCTGCTCGAGGCCCTTGAGCCGGATGACGAATTCATGCGCAGGGAGGCCTTCGACGCCCTCGGGGCGAGAGCGACCGCAGGAAACGGGAGCGCAATCTCCCTTCTTGCCGGGCTTATCGGGGACGAGCGTCCCAAGGTGCGCTACGCGGCGGCCGGGGTGCTCTACCTGGTCATAGAGACCGGCCCTGATGGGGCGCGGCAGGCAGTCCGGGATGTCCTGCTTTCATTTAGGGAAGCGCCCCGGGGGGGCAGGGCACAGGCATTATGAATTCCTGCTGGCTGCGGCCGTACTGAAAGGGCGGGAGACGGAGAATAAATAACCATTGACCGGAAGTGTCTTGCATGGGAAATACGGTCAGCACACAATTCCAGGCGGCAAATCAGAGGCGCGCCGCAGATAGGGCATCGAAATTCCGGGCGGGCCGCGAGCAGCACGAAGGGCTCGCAAGAAGGAGCGGGGATTTCGCGCTCGGCAGGGACGAGGAAGGAAGGGTCCGGGAGACGCGGCGCCATGGCGCGTTCCACATAGTCGTCGACCGCTGGTACGTCCGCATGGGCTTCAAGAAAGAGGACAAGGAGAAGCTCGAGGGGAAGCCCTGGCCGGAAATCGAGGCGAGGCTCAAGGACGGCGACATCCCGAGGAAGCTCGTCCGCTTCGACACGCACATCATCAGCGCGGTGCGCGTGCTCAAGCACGTGCGGCAGAGCTACCAGATTGAAATGGCAAAGACCGACGAGCTCGTGGATGCGCTCACGCAGGCGAACCTGGAGCTTGCAAACAGGAAGAAAGGCGCGGACGGAAAGGTGCGCTATACGGATGCCGAGCTCAGGGGGGCGGTTGCGGTCCTCGAATCGGTCGCCGCGGCGCTCGAGAGCAAGGAAGTCGTGGTCAAGAAAGTGGTCGCCCCGGCAAGGATAAAAGAGACAATCCGGAAGCTCGACGAGGCCCTCGCGAGGCCGGAAGACAAGAGGGGCTTCACGGTCGGGGCAGCGTGCTCGCTTTTCGTGGCGGTCCGCAACCGGCTCGGCGATTGGCGGGACAAGCAGGTGGCAGGCATCGTCGAGCACAACAGCCTCCGGGAATGCTCGATGCGCCCGGAGCGCGACAAGTGGCTTTTCGCGCAGTTCGCCCGTTTTGCCGAGATTCCGGAAATCATCCGCGATTATTGCGAGAAGGACAATGCCAAACTGGAAGTTCTCGCGCAATTGCGCAGGAAGCTCCGCTACAGGAAGCACAAGCAGCCAGTCCTGGATTTCATGAAGGAGAACGCGGGGCAGTTCCAGGTGAAAAGGCGCGATGGCCGCGATGCGGAGCGCCTGATAGCGCTTGCGGAATCCGGCGTGCAGCCGAAGGTCGGCATGAACGTGGACTACCAGCTCGGGCGCTTCAGGGCGATTTACAGGTGCATACTGAAGGACGACAAGGCAAGGGCGAGAGAGCATGTGGATTCGCTCATCCTGTTCGTGAAGGCGAACAAGCCGCACTTCATCCTGGAGGAGCTGTCGAAGGAGCCGGACGGCTATCTCGGCCCGGTGCTGGAAGCTCTGGACAAGGCAGTGGGGGCGTTGGACGCGAAGGATTTCGCAGCAGCCAAGGCGCAGTTCGCCAAGGCGCGCGATGCGATATCCCCTTATGCATATCCCCAGCCGCGGTGATGCGATGAAATCCAAGACCGCCTACCTGACATTCAGGACCGAGAAGAAGCTCCAGATTGTGCGGATAACGGACAAGGTCGAGGATGTCGTGCGCGATTCCGGCGTGAAGGAAGGGCTCGTGCTGGTCAATCCGATGCACATAACCGCCGCGGTCATCGTGAACGACAACGAGTCAGGCCTCCACGGGGACTACCTCCGCATCCTGGAGAAGCTCGTCCCATACGGCGCGGATTACCGGCACAACGACACGGGGGAGGATAACGCAGCCGCGCACATCTGGCGCCAGCTCATGGGGCACCAGGCGGTCATGGCGGTAACGGGCGGGAAGCTCGACCTCGGCACATGGGAGCAGATATTCTATTTCGAGTTCGACGGGCAGAGGCAGAAGCGCGTGCTCGTGAAGGTAATCGGAGAATGACGCTTCAGTATGGCTCTTCGTAAAAGTCCTCGAGCTTCTGCTGGCCGGGAGGGGGGTTTCCGTTCCCGGCATCCGGTTTCCGGTCTTGCACGGGCGGGTTTTCGGTTTCGGGTTTTGAGTTTTGGGTTTGGCCTTGGGTTTCGGGACCGGAAACTGGCGGCTGGAAACCGGAATCCGGATATCTCCAGCCGTTCTCCCCCAGCCACCTCCTCCTTTCCATGTGGTCAGGGACAGCCTTCTCTACAAGGGCCCAGAACCGCGGCCCGTGGCTCCGGTATCTTGTATGCGCAAGCTCGTGGATTATGACGTAATCGAGTATCTCCTGCGGCATGAGGAGGAGCCTGAAATTCAGGCTGATCGAGCCGTCGCGGGAGCAGCTCCCCCACCTGCTCGTGTTGTCCCGAATCCTGACGCCTCGGATTTCGGAATTGAAATGCTGGCGGTTGAGCGAATGCACCCGCGCGAGCAAATCATCCATGACGGCCTCCACGATTTTGCGCCGGATGAGCGCTGACGCCTTCTTCTCCTTGTCCGGGTGCGTTTCCACCACCCTTACCGATATGCGCCCGCCATCAAGACGGCACCCGAACCTTCCCGAAGGCAGAAACTCCACCCCGAAATCCCTTCCCATCGCGGAAATCCGCTGGCCGTTCCGGAACCCGACCTTCGTGTTCGCATCGTCTTTCCACCTGCCGGTCTCGATGGAGCGTATCGCCCTCCGGAGCAGGTCTTCGCCCGTCCTCTCGCGCTCATGCGCGGGCCAGCGGGCAGGGATGCTGATGCGTATTGTGCCCCGTCTCAGCCTTGCCCAGGCGTTCCTGTTCCTGCTGAGGGTGCGCTCCACGGCATACTTTTTCCCGGCGATCTCGATGTCCACGGATGCAATTTTCCAGCCAAATCCTTTTAACCCGGAGGAGTGTAACCATCATCACCCCTCCCGGGTGTAAGAATGGACGACGGCCATGACAATCCAGAGCTCCAGCAGCTCCTGGTCCGGCACATGCTCTATACGTTCATAGTGGCAGCCATGGCGGTCGCCGTGCCCCTGTACCTCGTCGACCGCGACGTGGATATCACCTGGATAGGCGTCATCCTTTCAGTGGGGCCGCTTTCGTTCATGGTAATACGCATCCTTCTTGCCAGCATGGCGGATGAAATCGGCACGAAGGCGATATCCGCGATATACTCGGCCTCCAACCTGGCGTCCTTCATGCTCTACCTGCTCGTAGTCTCCCCGCTCGGGTTCGCGGTGGCGACGCTTGCAGAAGGCGCGAGGGCATCGGGCTTCTGGGCGATCGCCCGCACCGAGGTATTCGAAAGGCTCAAAGGCGCCGACCCGGGAACCGCCCTCGCGCGTTTTTCCAACATGAGGCAGCTTGCCGACGGCCTTGGCCGGCTCGCAATCGGCTTCCTGCTCGCCTATCTCGCTTTCGAGGGGGCATTCGAATTCCTGCTCCTCCTGTCGCTCGTCCTGGCGGGCCTGATAATGTGGCCCCGCACCAAGGGCGGAAGAACCCTGAGTCTCGGGAAACACAACCTCCAGCGCATATCCAAGCAGCGCCCGCCGACGTTCTGGCACGCCGCCATACTGCAGCTCCTGGTCTGGCTCCCCTACAACATGCTAATAGGATTCGTCATACCTATATACCTCATAACCTCCCTGAAGATGGGCTATGCGGAGGTCGGCCTCGTCCTTGCCCTCATGTCGATAGCCACGGCGGCCTTCGCTCTGCTCTTCATGAAGATGCACCTCTCGAAGAGGACCGTCCTCCTCCTCACGCTGCTCAGCGTCCCGGCGCTCGCCCTCATCCCGTTCGGGGCGCATGAGGCGCTTCCGCTGCTCGCGCTTGTCGCCCTCGGCATGGGATGCGGCAACATCATCGGCGAATACCTCCTCGTGGACCAGGTTTTCAGGAGCAAGGACGTGTCCACGGACATCGGGGTGCTCTATTCCCCGCTTAAAATCGCCGAGTTCCTCTTCCTCTCCATGGGCGGCCTCCTTGTGGCCAATTTCGGCTTCGCCCCGCTCTTCATCGTCCTTTCCCTTTCCCTCCTCCTCTTCGTGGCCTTCGGGCGCGCCGTCATCTCTGCAGAGCCTGCCGGATGAATTATTATCCTTTCCCGCGGATATCAGCTCATGAGGTGCGAGGAGAAAGTCCCTGGCGGCAAGCTCGTATGCATAGAAGTGCGGGCAGAGGGCGGTAAGGTCGCGCAAATTAGGATAACCGGCGATTTCTTCCTTCACCCAGAAGAGGCCATAGACGCGCTGGAGAAGGCGCTGGTCAGCGCCCCGCTCTCGATTCCGGAAGCGGAAGCAGCAGAAAGGCTGAGTGCGGCCCTCGGCGGCGCGCTCCTGATAGGCGCCACCTGCGGCGACCTCGCGAGGATTTTCAGGAAGGCGGTGGGCGGATGAACACGAAACCGGGAACCGGAAACGGGGGACCCTCGCTGAGGTGGCGCGTCATCGATTATACGGAGAACGATGCATTCCTCAACATGGCGATAGACGAGGCCGTGAGCGAGGCCGTCGCGTCCGGAGCGTCATTGCCCACCGTCCGCTTCTACGGCTGGAAGCCGTCCGCGGTGTCCATCGGCTACTTCCAGAGCCTGGAAAAAGAGGTGGATTCGGCAAGGTGCGCGAAGGAAGGAGTGGACATCGTGAGGCGCAGGACCGGCGGCGGCGCGGTCTATCACGACACGATAGACGAGATAACATACAGCGTCATCGGCCGGGAAGCGCTTTTCCCGAAGGACATCATTGCCTCATACCGGCTGATTTGCGGCTGGATTACGGACTCGCTCTCCATACTCGGCATCCCTTCCGAGTTCAGGCCCATCAACGACATCGTAGTGGGAGGGAAGAAAATATCAGGAAACGCCCAGACGCGGCGGGGCGGCGTCCTTCTCCAGCACGGCACCATCCTGTACGGGGTCGATGCGGAGCGCATGTTCTCCCTCCTCAGGGTTTCGGACGAGAAGATAAAGGACAAGCTCATCAGCTCCGTCAAGGAGCGCGTCACGTCCGTCAGGCAGCAGAAGAGCGTAAGCCGCGACGAGCTCTACCGCGCCCTCCTCTCGGGCTTCAGCGCCGGCAAGGAAGTGGCATTCGGTGCGCTGTCCGCAAGCGAGATATCCCGGGCAGAGGAGCTTGCAGGGTCGCGTTATCGGAAAGAGGAATGGAACCGGATGCGCTGAGGCTAGATAATCGCCCGCATGATGGCGGATATGTCCCCCTCGCCCAGCGTGTGCTTGAGGGAGGCGCTCAGCGCATACGCCTTCTCGAACCGCGTTCCGGCCCCGAAATGCTCGTCTTCGTTCTCATGGACGGACGGCGCGGGTATCTCTATCAGCGCCGCCCTCTGCAGGTTAAGCCTCAATATCGACAGCATCGTCAGGGCCGACTCGCTGATTTCCCGCCCGTCAAGGCAAAGGACTGCCTTCGCCTCTGTGAGGCCCCTGCCCCCGCCTTCCCCGAGCAGCCTCAGGCCCCGCCTTACCGGCCCGGCATACTCCCCCTCGTAATCCCTGAGGTAAAGAACCCGGCTGCCAGGTATCCGGTAAAAATAGCTGCCTGCATCGAACCGGTCCTTTTCCTGGTAGTCCCGGTCCAAGGCATGCATCTCCAGCATCAGGGCATCCGGGTTCGCAATCAGCATCCTGCAGGCTATGGAAAGCCTCGTCATCGCGTCCTTCAGCCTGAACATGCCATCGAGCGTATTCCTCTCGCGCCTGGAGAACCTCTCCGATGACAAATGCGCGGACACGCTCAGGACTGCGGCGTTCATGTCGTCAATCGAGTGGGTCTGGCATTCCAGGCCCGCCTCCCCCAGCCCCTTGCTGAGCCTGGAAATCAGCGGAAGCGTGGCCATGCGCTCGCTCGTGTGCGGCGCGAAGAAAAGGACCTTGCCTGATTTCTGCAGCTCGGGCTGGCATTCCTCGACATCCCTCAGCCTGGGCCTGCTGAACGGCCATACCCGCATAATCTATACTGTTTGCCCTGAAGTCTTTATATACATATGTTCATTTTCTATCACTTAAAAGAAAAAAGAAGAGGGCAAGCCGGGCTACGACACCTTGACCTTGCCGGTCATCGAGGGGTGGATGCCGCATATATAGGAGAACTCCCCGGCCTCGCTGAAGGTGCGGCTGTAGCTCTGCCCCTTCGAGAGCGTCGGGGATTCCGTGCCGTCGCCGAATTTCACGGTGTGCGGCGCGCTGTCCTGGTTCGTCCAGGTCACGGTCGTGCCCTTGGCCACCGTGAGGTCAGCCGGGCTGAAAGCGAAGCCCTGTATGGTCACGGACGTGCCGCTTCCGCCGCTGCCTCCCGAACCCGCTCCCCCGCCTGAGGGCTGCCCTCCGGCAGGCGCCCCGCCGCCGCTCTGCGTGCAGCCGAGCAGCAGTATTCCAAATGCCAACAATACCAGCAGCTTTTTCATAATTCCTGGAAAGGCGGGCAACGCTTTTTAATATTTCGACCAGAAATCGTGCGATAGCAGAAGGGATAACATGTGCGAACTGCTTGGCATGAGCTTCAACAGCCCTATCCGGCCCAGCATCTCTTTCACGGGATTCCGGAGCAGGGGCCGCATCAACCGCCACGGCTGGGGCGTGGCATTCTATCCGGACCATTCCGCGCAGGTCATCAAGGAGCCCATCAACGCAGGCGCGAGCAGGCTGTCGAATTTCCTGAAAGGCTACGAGAACCTCCGCTCGAAAATCGTCCTCGCGCACGTCCGGCACGCGACAGTCGGCAGCCACAACCGGATGAACACCCACCCATTCGAGAGGGAGATGGGCGGCCGGGACTACGTTTTCGCGCACAACGGGACCCTGAAAGGGTATGGCAGGCTGGCACTCGGGGCCTACCGCCCCATCGGCACGACCGATTCGGAGCACGCGTTCTGCCATCTTCTCGAGCGCATCAGGAAGCGCGGAGTCCGGTCCTGGGGCGCGGAGGATTTCCGCTGGCTGCTCTCGCAACTCTCGCGCATAAACAGGCTCGGCTTCATGAACTGCCTCCTCTCGGACGGCGAGCACCTGTTCGCCTACCGGGGCGCGGACGGGAAGCGCCCCCTTTACCTTGTCAGCAGGGTGCCGCCCTATGGAAAGGTGAAGCTCCTCGACCAGGATTTCGAGATAGACCTGGGCAGGGACGCGCACAAGGGGGTGCACGGCTTCGTGGTCGCGACATGCCCCCTTACGAACGAGCCCTGGATACCGTTCTCGAAAGGCCACCTGGTGGTTTTCAGGGACGGGAAGGTCGTGTTCTCCGGGATTGCAGGCGGCATGGAGCGGCCGCGGACGCCGGACTGAAAGTATTTAAACCATCACCGGAAGATACGTACCATGCAAGTTTCCCAGCCAGTCATAATAGCGGGCGTCATTGTCGTGGTCCTTGCCGCGGCTTTCCTCCTGCTGGCGAACACCCCTGGCCAGTACGATGATTTCGCGCAATGCCTCAGCGACAAGGGGGCGAAGATGTACGGCGCTTACTGGTGCCCGCACTGCAAGGACCAGAAGGAGGCGTTCGGGAACAGCTGGAAATATGTCAATTACATCGAGTGCTCTGAGCCGGACGGCTCGCAGAAGCCCGAGTGCACCGCGGCCGGCATCAAGGGCTACCCGACATGGGAGTTCGAAGACGGGAGCAGGGAAAGCGGCCTGATGTCTTTCCGGGAGCTCTCCACCAAGACTGGCTGCCCGCTGGAAACAGGATAACCCGCTAGAGCGCGCGGTATCCGTCCCTGCTGATTCTCGCGTCTATATGCTCAAGTGAGAGGCCCTTGCCTTTTGCTATCTCCCGGATGGCGCTTATCGTCTTCGCATCGGCCTTCTCCACCAGAAAAGCAACGCTATCATATCCCCCTGCGCCAGGGCACCTGCCGGCCACCACACCCTCCAGCTTCTCGGCTTCGTCGATTATGGCTGTCAGCTCCTTAGGCTCGATGGGGTCGAAGAACATCATGCCCACGCGGACCACCCACTCGCTCATGCGGCGCTGGGCGGCCCTTGCCATGTGCATCCCCCCCCGAACCCCTGCCTTGTCGCCCTCCGCGAGGCCCCGGAACACGACGGCCTCGCCTTCGGCCTGGGCCCGGAGGAGCGTGGAATACAGCTCCGGCGCATATTCAGCGAGCTTCACAAGCGCGCGCACGGCGCAGACGGTCGAGGTCTTCGCCCCTTTTATGTTGAACGCGAGGATGTCGAATTTCCCGGCCGGAATCGGCTCGATGGAAAGCCCCGGCCACTCCCCGGCTACGATGCGCAGGACGTCCCTGCGGAAAGATGCTTCGTCCGACGATTCCGGGTTGATGCGGATGACGCCCTTCCTGTATCTGGAGTATTTTATCGTGCCATAGGCCGAGGTCGCTATGTCAAAGCCTCCCCCGACCTTGCCGGTCGCGACCGCATGGGATACCTGGGCGAGGCGATGGACTGTTTCGCGTTCTGAGTTTATGTCGATGCCGTTCTCGCCGAGCGCGCATGCGATGAGCGCGACGGTCGAGGCGGCCGAGCTTCCGAGGCCGCTCTTCTCGTCCTTTGCCCCGAAGATGGGGCTGTTCTCAAGCTCGATTGCGACCGGCTCCGGCCTGATGCCCTTTTCTGACAGGTAAGCAAGCGCGGTCGCGTAGGCGCAGACCGCAATCCTCTCGCCGCCCGTTGCGGAATTTATGGCCGCAAGGGGCGTTTCTGCGCGAAGCTCCCTGTCTATTCCGAACTCCTTCGATATTATCCTGAGCGCTCCCTTAGTTCCGGTGGCGCTCGCCCCCATGGAGTCCTTGTCGAGGAGCGCGATGCTGAGGCCCGGGTGGTGCTCAAGCACCGCAAACCCGCCAAGCAGAAGAATCTTCCCCGGAGCAGTGACCTTCATGAACGCACCTTCAGAACAGATGGCCCGTCACGGTGCGGGCCCCCTCGCCCATCCGCGTCGCGGTGACGTTCTCCCCTACTATGCCCTCAAGGATGGAGCGCACGTCCCTCTCGTGCTTCTCCAGGGTGAGCACGACAGCGTTCGGGCCCGCGTCGTACGTGTAGGCGGCTTTCGGCTC
>JBFMCO010000026.1:0-18939 GCA_040754495.1 Microcaldota archaeon | reverse complement strand
TTAACGAGAAGAAGAAGCGCAAGGAGGAGCCCGGGGCCGAGATAGCCCGCTCGGGCGAGATAGCGCGGCGCATCAAGGACATCTCCATGGAGACGACCACGCTCGAGGAGCAGATAGGCGTCCATCTCCTCATGCTCCCGAACATACCGCACGAGTCAGTCCCGGAGGGACACGACTCCACGTGCAACCCGGTCGTGCGCGAGTGCGGGACGCCGCAGAAGAAGTCCGCGGACGTCCTTGCTCACCATGAGCTTGCGCAATCAAGCGGGATAATCGATTTCGAGCGGGGCGTGAAGCTCGCGCACCACCGCTTCGCGGTCCTCAAGGGGGACGTCGCGAAGCTGGAGAGGGCGCTCGTGAATTTCATGCTCTCGGTGCATTCCTCGCGGGGCTACCTCGAAGTGGCACCCCCCTACCTTGTCAACACGAAGACCATGACCGGCACGGGGCAGCTCCCCAAGTTCAAGGAGGAGCTGTACAAGTGCTCGGACGACGACCTGTGGCTCATCCCGACCGCTGAAGTGCCTGTCACGAACATCTATTCGGGCGAGGTGCTCGACGAAAAGGACCTGCCCATGAAGCTCACTGCATACACGCCGTGCTTCAGGCGCGAGGCCGGGGCGTACGGGAAGGACATCAAGGGCCTGATACGCCAGCACCAGTTCAACAAGGTGGAGCTCGTCAAATTCGCACACCCCGGAACAAGCTTCCAGGAGCTGGAGGGCCTGACGAAAGACGCCGAGCGCATCCTCGAGCTCCTCGGCCTGCCATACCGCGTCATCGAGCTTTGCGCCGGGGACCTGGGATTCGCCAGCGCGAAGACCTACGACATCGAGGTGTGGATGCCGTCGCAGGACTGCTACCGGGAAATATCGTCATGCTCCAACTGCACGGACTTCCAGGCAAGGAGGGCCGGCATCCGCTTCCGCGGCAAGACCGGCATGGAGTTCGCCCACACGCTGAACGGCAGCGGCCTGGCCGTGGGAAGGACGATGATAGCAATACTCGAGAACTTCCAGGAGGACAGGAAGACGGTCGTCCTGCCGCCGGCCCTCCGCGATTTCATGGGCCAGGAGACAATCGAGTTCTAGATTAGCCAGCTCCTAAAGCGGGGCAGAGAGAGCGCTCTTTATCCTTGCCTTGAGCACCGCCCTGTCAGCGACCGGGCTGCGCCCGGCTACCTTTGCCCCTGCGACTACGGTCGCGAAGTCGCTTTTCGGGAACAGGTTCATTATCGTCCTGTCAGTCCTGGCAAAATCCCTGTGCTTGGCCCGCAGCTCGTCAAGGTCGGTCTCGAATCCGGCCTCGGCCATCTTCGCGAGCCTGTCCTCCAGGGTTTCATGCGCCTCGAGGAAGAACAGCCTCGACTCCTCGGGCACGCGCCGGAACTCGGTCGCGATATGGACCTCGAACTCTATCATCATCCTGATTGATTCCCGCTGGTACGGCTCCAGCTCGCCTTCGAGCCTGCGCATGTCCCCCTTCTTTATGCCGAAGAGGAACTCGAACCTCTCCATCCCTTCCCTGCTCATGCCCAGCTCGCGAAGCAGCTCCAGCACGAAGGCGGGGTGCTTCCACATCGGGGTATACCAGTCTCCCATGACGAGCACGCCGTCCGCGGCCAGCTTCTCCCTTATCTGGCGGAGGTAGGTCGGGAAGGTCATGTGGTGGCAGACCGCGTTGGTCACCACCATGTCGAATGCGCCGTCAGCCAGCATGGGCATGTGCGTCCTGTGGTTGGACGCTACGAGCGTGAAAGCCACCGGGGCCTTCGAGTTCACGCTGTGGCTCTCCAGCACCTTCTTGGCCTCACCGAGCCTGGCAAGCGACGGCTCGAGAAGATAGAAATGGCACTTGGAGACGACTGAGCCGTCGCCATCGGCCATGTCTAGGAAGTCGAGCACGGCCGCGGTCGTGTCCCCCGCGCCGGCCCCCATGTCGGCGACGACAATCCTCCCTTTGTGCTCGGCCATCGCGTGTATTATCTCGGCCGCTATCATGCCGAGCTCCAGGTTCAGGTCCGGGTTGCTGTACGGGAGCCTGGCATTGTCGCCCGCCCTTTTTATGGCGTCGTTGCTCTCCTTGGTCCCCCTTTTCCATTCATCGTAATAGCTTCCGCACGAGCGCGTTTCTATATACTCCTCATTCTCGGGACCAGCCCCGATGCCCCAGGCCGGGAGATACTGCGACGCCAGGCGGAACAGGGAACCCGGACGGTAAACGAGCTCAGAGCAGATTTCCTGGAACCTGCGCTCGAGCGCTTCCAGCTCCGGAACCGTACTCGCCAGGTGCATCGCGTGTCACCTGCCTTTCATGCCCATGACCACGGACGCCCTGTCGGAATCCTTTATCATCCGCTTGGGCTGCGGCGGGAGCTTGGCCTTCGGGAAAGCGGCCGTTATCTCCTTCCAGTCCGTGATAAGGCCGGCCTCCTCGAGCTTCTCCACCCTCCTGCGCGTGGTGTCGAAAGCGCCAAGGACGTAGAACCTGGGGTCCCTGGCCGACTTCGCGGCCCCCTGCAGGAGGTCATGGTATACCTCGTTCCAGTGCCCCTGGTGGTCTGCTACCGCCCGCAGCTCCTCCATGCTCATGTCCGGCATGGAATCCGGGCTGAGGGCGTCCCCCATGAGGCTCCTGAAAAGGTCGAGCCTCCGTGTCTCCACCCGCATGCTCTCGAAAAGCTGGTAGATGAGCGCCGGGTGCGAGGAAAGAAGCGAATGCCAGTCCCCGCTGACAAGCACGCCGTTCTCCTTCAGCGCTCCAGCCGCCCCCCTAAGGGTATCCGGGAACGGGCTCTTGTGGAAATGGCACAGGGAAACGACGAAATCCATGGCGCCCTTGTTCTCAGCCAGGAACTCCTCGTCGCTCATGGCATGGAGCCGCACCGCCTTAGGGTCGAACGGCATTACGCCGATGCGTGCCTTGTGCAGCTTCTGGCTCGAGTAATCGACCATGTGGAACACGACGCGGTCGAAGACGCCCCTCGTGCGGTTGTCGCTGCGCAGGGCCGTGGCAATCGCAGTCGCCACCCTCCCCCTCCCGCAGGCCAGGTCGCAGATGTCGTACTCGCGCTTCCCGTCGTCGCTGCCGGCCACAAGCTCCTTGATTACGAATGCGATGACCCTTGCCATGCTGCTGCGCATGGACTGGCTGAACGACGTCCTCTCTATGTTCTCAAGGGCCGGGTTCCTCTCCCTCTCAGCGTTGTCCTTGAGCCTGAACGCCCCGGAAAGCCTGGCAAGCTCCGCCCGGTTTTCGTCCGTGACCCCCACGCGCCAGCGATGGAGGTCCTCTGCCGAGACCCTGAGTATGCTGCCGGTCCTTATCGGGAGCCCCTTCGTGACCTCCCACAAGGCCCGGTCCAGCTGTATTATGTCGTCAAGCGCTGTGAGCAGGCTTCCGTTGGGCGTTCCCAAGGCCGCGTTCTCGCCGCCGCCCTGGCTGCCCCCGTCAGTAATTACCACAGAAGTTATTATACTACCATATCTTTATAAAAGGTGGCTCTCTTAAAAACGCGGCCGCCCCATACCGTGCGATGACCGCCCGGATGAAGAAGGGAGCGAAGCGGGAACTTTTCCTGCGCGATGGCAAGGTGGCCTACACCACCGACGGCGATTTCCTGTACGCCCAGACCGAGGGGGGCGAGGTAAGGCTCGACATGTTCGCAGGGCATTACTACAAGCTCCGGCCCCAAAACGGCGTCCCGGTGCTGGAGATAGACGGCCTGCGGATGCAGCTTACGCGGGACTTCAGGACGCCGCTGGACTACTCGGCAGAGGTCGTGCGCGGGCTCGGCATCCCCCGCCGGGGCGCCGCAGTGGTTCTCGACACGTGCATGGGCCTCGGCTACACTGCCATCGCGGCGGCGAGGGAACCGGGCGTGAAGCTCGTCGTCACATGCGAGGTCTCGGATGCCGTCGTCACGCTGGCGCAGTGGAACCCCTTCAGCGTGCCGCTTTTCGAGAAGGACGGCAAGATGGTGCTCATGAAGGGCAGCGCGGCGGAGCTGGTGGAGGGCTTCGATGACTGCATGTTCGATTTCGTCATCCACGACCCCCCGCGCTTCTCGCACGCGCCCGAGCTCTACTCGTCCGCATTCTACGCCGCCCTGCACCGCGTATGCAAGAAGGGCGCCAGGCTCTTCCATTATGTGGGCTCGGTCGGGAAGGGGCGCGGCAGGCGCATCGACAGGGAGGTCGAGAAGAGGCTGAAGGAAGCGGGATTCCGGGGAATCAGGCACTCGGCGCGCCTCCAGGGCATGTTCTTCTCGAAATGATACGGGGTTCGGCAGGAGTGTTTATCATACATAATTATAAACTGTAACAACTATATGAAAGTGCATGCGCAGGCATAAAGGAAGCGGGAGCGGCAGCCAACCTCCGCGGGGGAGGGCAGGCATCCTTGAGCCCGACGGGCTCCACGATGCGGCCGGGCTTTTCAAGGCGCTCGACGGCCCGGACGAGAAGCGCTCAGTTGCCGCGATAAGCGTCCTCGGGGACATTGCACTCGCATTCCGGGGCACGCCGCGATGCCTCCCCATAATCTCGCTCCTCGAGAACAAGGCGCTGTCCACGGATTCGGCAGAAATCCGCCGGGCGTGCGTGTCGGCCATGGAGATGTGCGGCGAGGACGAGCGGGCCAGGCATGTCCTAATCCAGAAGGGCCCCCTTCCGCCCCACGATAGCCATGAGGAGCATGGCCTGCCGCCTTCTGAGAGGGAAAGAGCCGTATGGGCTATGGAGGCGCTGCGGGCTCCTGGCCATGCTGCGCATGCAGGGGCGATAGAGAGCCTCGAGCGCATCTGCGCCGGCCTCCCGGAGGGAAAGACAAAAAGGGCCGTCGTGCTCCTCTTCGAGGCGGAAGCGGCCACCTCCCCGCATGAAGACGTCCGCAAAGGATGCATCGACGCCCTCTTCAGGCTGAAATGCGCCGACAGCCTTGTGGCGCTCCGCTCGCAGGTGCCGGGCTACGAAGGCTACATAGGAGAACTGCTCGGCCGGCTTGGTAAGGAGGCAAAAAATAAATAATCCGGCGGAAATGTTGGGATGCATGATGATAATCCAGCGCTCCAGGCTGACTTTTTTCCACCACGCTTTCCTGAGGCTGAGCGGCAGCCTCGCCGAGCCTGAGCGCCTCAGGGAACGCTGCATGGAGAAGTTCGACGACCTGGACAGCCCGAGCAGCAGGGAGAGGCTCGCTGCGGTGAGGACGCTCGGGGCGTTCTGCCTCCTCCACAGCGACGCCGAGGCAGCACCGCGCATACTGCGTCTTTTCGAGCATTACGCCCAGTTTTCTGATTTCGAGGACGTGCGCCTTGCATGCCTGGACAACCTTTACCTGGCAAGGCAGCTGTCCCGGCTCCAGTCGCTGGTGTTCGAGACCGGCTGCCTGCCGACGCAAATCCACCGCGACAGCCTTGTCCGGGAACTCCGCGAGGAGACGGCGCTCGCGAACTAGTCAGCCTAATAAATCCTGCCGCCAATCTCACTTGCATGCGATGCGTCATCTCCGTGAAGGGCGTCTCCAAGACCTACCGCAGCGGAGGCCAAACCATCAAGGCGCTGGAAGGGGCAGCGCTGGATATCCGGGAAGGCGAGATATTCGGCCTCCTCGGCCCGAACGGCGCGGGCAAGACAACCCTCATCAGCATCCTCGCCGGCATCCTCTCGCCAGACTCGGGCGAGGCGTCCGTCTGCGGCGTGGACTGCATTAAGCGCTCCAAGGAGGTCCAGAAGAACCTCAATGTCATGTCCGGCTTCACCGGGGTGCCGTTCTCGCTCTCCTGCGAAGAAGCCCTCACCTACTACTGCCTGCTTTACAACGTTCCTGACTCGAAGGCGAAAATAGACGAGGTGCTCCGCATCGTCGGCCTGGAAGGCGCCCGGAAGCTCGAGGTCGAGGACTTCTCGGCCGGGATGAAGCAGAAATTCCAGATAGGAAAGGCCCTGCTCAGCGAGCCGAAGGTCCTCATAATGGACGAGCCGACAGTGGGGCTGGACGTCGAGTCCGCGATAAGCATCCGGGAAATGATAAAGAGGCTGCGGAAGGAGGGCCGCACCATCCTCCTGACCACGCACAACATGTTCGAGGCCGAGGAGCTCTGCGACCGCATCGCGTTCATCAACCACGGAAAGGTGCTGGATGTCGGCACCGTGCCGGAGCTGAAGGAGAAGATAATCGGCGAGCGGGTGATAGAAGTCAACTGCTCGGATTCGGATGCGGTCCTGAAAGCCCTCGGGAGAATAGGCGGCGTGAAGGCGTCCCTGCATTCCCCCCGCCTCGTGCACGTTTCCGTGGACAGCTACCGCAGGATGAAGGACATAATGCGGGCGCTTTCGGGTTCCGGAGCCGAGATATACAACGTGAGCGCGCTGGAGCCCACGCTAGAGGAGACGTACCTGAAGCTGATAAACAAGAAGCCATCGGCCAGGGGAAGAAGGAAGGAAATGGCCGAAGAGGGTGAGACCGGTGCTTGAGAGCCTGAGCCGGATATACGCGATGCTCTACAAGAGCGTGCATATGCTGCGCCGCAACACGTTCAGGCTCGCCGACGTCGTGATATGGCCGATGATATTCCTGTTCACTCTGACCTTCTTCGCGACATACCTCGGCTCGGACCGCGTCTACATAAACATGATAATCCTCGGCATGATGGGCTGGAGGATGATTTACTTCCTCAACCTCGAGATGGTCAGCTCGTTCGTGGACGAATACTGGTCGAAATCCCTTCCCCACCTGCTGATGTCCCCCATAAGCAGGCTGGAGTTCGCGCTCGGGACGGCTGCGAGCGGCGTCTGGAAGGCCGCTTTCGTGATAATCACATACCTTGTCGCGACTTACGCCCTCTACGGCTTCGTCGTCCCTGACTGGGGCATATTCCTTGCGGCATTGTTCTTCTTCGCCATGATAGGGTTCGCCATGGGGCTGGTAACTCTCGGCCTCGGCTATTACATGAAGGAGGAGGCATTCAACATCGCGTTCATCTGGCCGGACGTCATCGTGCTGCTCTCGGGCGTCTATTTCTCGATAGAGGCCGTCTATCCGGCCTGGCTCGTCCCGCTGATACGGCTCCTTCCCAGCACGCAGGCATTCGAGCTCCTGAAATCGAGCGTGGGCCTCGGGAGCCCGGATATCGCCATCCTCGCAGGGACAAGCATCCTCTGGGTCGTGGCGGCGTACCTCTTCAACGGCTACATGTACGAGAGCGCGCGGAAGGCGGGCAAGCTTGCCAGATTAGGCTAGAGAACATTGAAGACGCGGTTTATCCTCTCCATGGCCGCGAGTATTTTCGTTGCGTCCCCTCTCCTGAGCAGTCTGGCTTTTAAGAGATCCCCGGCCTCCTCGAATGCAGCGAAAATACCCCTGAAAGCGCGGCGGGTGTCAAGGTCGTCGTCCATGGCACTCTCGAACCCTTCGAGGAGATTTTCAGCGATTCTGGCTCCAAGCGCCCCGCCGCCCCGGGTGCGCACCTTCCTGAGCCCTTCGATAATCCTTGTCGTGCGCTCGCATGTGGCGACCTTCGCCTGGAACCGTTTCCATGTGAAGTCGAGCGGCCTGCGGTATCTTTCGGAGAGCAGGTAGAACCTGAGGCAGTCCGGATGCACCCCCTCCCGGAGTATCTGCCTTACATAAAAGACGTTCCCTGCCCTCTTCGACATCTTTTTCTTCCCGACCGTGAGGTGCCGCGCGTGGAGCCAGAACCGGGCGAACGTCTTCCTGGTCGCGCTCTCGCTCTGGGCGATTTCGTTTTCATGGTGCGGGAATATATTGTCCGTCCCGCCGCAGTGAATGTCTATCGAGGGGCCGAGGTGGTGCATAGCCATCGCGCTGCACTCGATGTGCCAGCCCGGCCTGCCTCTCCCGAACGGGCTGTCCCAGCTGGCATCGCCGTCGCTGCGCGTCCAGAACTTCCAGAGCCTGAAATCCCACAAGCCCTCCAGCGCATAGTCGTCCCTGCGCGCAGGCCCCAGGTATTTTTTGTTGCGGAGGCGGCTCAGCTCCCCGTACCTGCGGAATTTCCTCACGTCGAAATATATCCCATCTCGCTCCCTCCTGCAATAGCCCCTCGAGCAAATCCTGCCAACGAGATTCGCCATCTGCGGCACGTGCTCGGACGCCTTCGCGATGACGTCCGGCCTCATCATTCCGAGGGCATCGGCATCCGAGAAGAACGCCTTTATCTTATCCTCCTGGAGCGCCTGCAGGCTCTTCCCCTCCCGCTTCGCCTCGTCTATCGCCTTGTCCTCGATGTCGGTGATGTTCATCACGCGCTTCACTGCGAAGCCTTTGTATCGCAGGTAGCGCACCAGGACGTCCTCGAATAGGTACGTGCGGAAATTGCCTATGTGCGAGTAGGCGTAAACCGAGGGGCCGCACGTGTAGATGCGGACCGGGCCGCGTCCGGCCGGCTGGAAGGGCTTTTTCTTCCGGCTGAGGGTGTCGTAAAGCATCAGCACGGCAACCTCATCGCCGAAACGCGTTAAATACCTTCCCCACCCAAGGCTCGGCATGACACGGATGCTAACCCAGGACCCGGCTGTGTCGCTGAAGAAAGAGGAAGCGGCCGTAGTAGTCTTCTGCGCCTCATGGTGCGGAGACTGCTGGCGCTCCCTAGACTACGAGAAGAAGCTCGCGGCGGAATTCAGCGGGAAGGCCGGATTCTACAGGATGGATGCCGAGGAATTCGAGGCCATAGCCGACAAGTACGGAGTCGAGCGCTATCCCACCTATGTGTTTTTCGAGAAGGGCAAGCCCCGGCGCGGCATCCTCGTCGAGCCCGTCGCCGAAGGCGAGGCGAGGAACTGGGTGGAGATGCAGCTGTCGAAGAAGCGGTAGCGTCACTCCACGAGCAGCACGCCCAGGTGCGTTATCCTTCCGCTGAGCACGGTGCTGCTGATGCTCCCGCAGCTTCCTTCCAGCCTGATTTCGCCACCCTGCATGTCGAAACCTGCCAGCCGCCCGGCGTTGCCTTTCACAATTATCAGGCCGTTCTTCATCGAGTGCCCAATCATCGCCCCGGCTCCGGCCTCTGCGATGATGGTCCCCCCGGTCATGTCCTGCCCGATATTATCCCCTGCTCCTTCCCTGAGCACAAGCAGAGAGCCTTTCCTCGCGAGGCGGCCTGCCCTGTCGCCTGAAGGCCCGTCAATAATAATCGTCTTCCTGTTCCAGAACCCTAGTTCCTCCAGCGGCCGGCTGAAGCCCCGCGTGTTTATCGTGTATACGCTTTCCCGGCCCGTTTGCACGCACGCGCTGAGAAACAGCCCTGCAAGCCTGATGAAGCCGCGCCTGTCCTCCTCGCCGGCAAGCGCCACGGAAAGCCCCAGCACATCATCTTTCGAGTATCCCACCCTGCCCGCAAGCCTCTTGGCAAGTTCATAATCACGATGGCAAGCACCCTGCGCCCCGGATGCAAGCCTCCTGAACGAAATAAGAAGCTCCTTTACCGCCTCCGAGCGGGCGCATACCGCCTCCCGCGCCGGCTGCTCGGTTTCCGGGCTGAACCTGCCAAATCGCTTTTTGCTGAAACGTAGCGTCCGCTCGCCGAGAGCCTGCTGCATGGTTTATTCTTTGGTAAAGAGTGTTTAAAAAAGGATTAGAATGGAAAAGAAAAACTATTCCATGAAGAATTCCGGCGTGGGCGGCTCGGGCTTCTCGCCTTTGCGCTCGCGTATCTGCTTCACGACCTTGGAGACAAGCTCCTTGGGCATGCTGCTGTAGCCGGCATACTCCTGGTACCAGATGGCCCTGCCCTGCGTGGCCCCGCGCAGCTCGTTCGCGAATCCGAACATCTCAGCCACCGGGAGCACCGTGGTGATTGCGGCGTTCTCGCCCTCCTGCTCCATCCCGACGAGCGTCCCCCTCCTTCCGTTCGTGAGGGTGATGACGTTGCCGGCGTACTCCTGCAGGGTGTTTATGAGCACCTTCTGCTTCGGCTCAAGGAGCGTCACCCCAGCAATCAGCATGGCCGCGTATATGGGCCTCTTTATCGCAGGAATCATCTGCGCCGGGCCGCGGTGTATGTTATCCTCGTGGAGGGTGGCATCGACAAGCCTGACCTTCACCCCGCTCATCTTCTCCTTGGCCATAGGGCCCTGGTCGAGCGCTTCCTCGAATCCCTGCACGAGAAGCTCCTCGCATTCGTTCAGGTTCTGGATGCCTTTGGTGTCGTTTATGAAGACGCTGGAGTTGTGGATGTCGTAGATGCTCCTCGCATCCTCCCGGTCCATGCCGAGCTCGACAAGCTTCTCCCATACCTCCCTGCCCTTGGGTCTCCCCTCCTTGACCGCCCCCTCATCAATGGCCTTGATTATCTCGGGCTCGAGGGGCTCGACGGTCACTTTGAGCCTGTTGTGCTTGTTCGGCGACTTGCCCTCGACCACCGGGGACCTGCCGAGCAAAGCCTCCCTGTACACGACTATCGGCGGGGACGTTATAATCGGTATCTTCCTCTCGACCTGTATCTTGTATTCTATGATTTCCAGGTGCAGCTCGCCGTTGCCGCTAACAAGGTGCTCGCCCGTATCCTGGTTGAGGGAAATCTTGATGGTCGGGTCCTCCTTGGAGATGGACCTCAGCGCTTCAATCAGCTTCGGCAGGTCCTTCTGCTCCTTCACTTCGAGCGACTTGGTGATGACCGGCTCGGAATAGTGCTTTATCTGCTCGAAAGGCTCTATCGGCTCCCCGCATATGGTCTCGCCGACATAGACGTCCTTGAGCCCGACGAAAGCGCCGATGTTCCCGGCGATGACACGATTAGCCGCCACCCTGTCCGGCCCCATGTATATCCCGACCTGCTGCACCCTGGCGTAATCCTTCTTCGAGTGGACGTACAGCGTCGTCCCCTTCTCGACGCTGCCGGAGAACAGCCTCACGACCGCGACCTCTCCTGCGTGCTCGTCATAAGCGACGCCGAAGCAGACCCCTATGGGCTTTGCCTTGTTGTCGCACGCGAGCATCGTCTTCCCGGCCTCGGTCGTCAGGTCCCCGTTCCTCCACAGGACCGGGATGCGGTAGGGCTGGGCGGTCTTCGGGTTGGGGAGGTGCTTGATTATCATCTCCAGGAGCACCTCGTCGAGCGGGCTGCGCTCGACCAGCCATGCGTGCTCGCCGTTAGCGCACTTGTCGTAGATGTCCTTGAAGCCTATGTTGAACTTCTTCATGGACGAATAGGAAACCGCCCACTTGTTGAACGCCGTGCCGAAGGCAACGTTGCCCCGGTCCACCTTGATGAGCCACGCCTCCTTCTTGTCCTCCGGGGCGTTGGTGTCTATAATCTTGTTCACCTGCGTGATTATCTTGACGAACCTCTGCTGCATCTGGGCCGCGTCGAACTTCAGCTCGTTTATCAGCCTGTCTATCTTGTTGATGAAAAGCACCGGCTGGGCCCTCTCCTTGAGCGCCTGCCTCAGGTTGGTCTCGGTCTGGGGCATCACGCCCTCGACCGCGTCCACGACCAGGCACACGCCGTCGACCGCGCGCATCGCGCGCACCACGTGGAATCCGAAATCCACGTGGCCCGGCGTGTCGATGAGGTTGACGAGATAATCCTTGCCGTCATAGCTGAAGCCCAGCGAGATGTTGGCCGACTTGATGGTGATTCCCCTGGCGGCTTCCTGCTCGTCGAAGTCCATGACGCGCTGCTGGCCGGCAAGCTCCTTGCTGATTAGGCCGGCCCTCGCCACGAGGCTGTCCGTCAGCGTCGTCTTCCCGTGGTCGACGTGCGCGATGATTGCGACATTCCTGACATTCTCTATGTTGTCCATCAGCTTCTGGGCTTCCTCGACTACGAATTCCTTCCTTGCCATTAGTCACACCTTAAGCTCGGTAAGATTAGGATTACCGAATTAGAATTAGTTTGACTCTGTTGGGAAAGGAATATAAATATACGGTAGCCCCGCCGGGATAAACAGGGGTCCCCTCATGTGAAAGCGGCTAAATAGCCTCACAATACTGTGTAATTTCACCAAAAATATCGCCCCCGCTTCCTCTTTTCTGTTTTTCCTGGTGAAACGGTGTGGCAAATCCATCGTATTTATAAATTCTATTATAAAAAATATACATTTATGGTTCAACCTCCCGCCCGCGAGAAGCCCCCACATCCGAGGCCGCGCGTGGCCATCTATGATACTCCGGAGATAATGGGCAGGCGGCTCTCGGAGTCCCTCGCCCGCGGCGGATTCGAGGTCATCTACGACGGCCCGCTGGAACCGCAGACCGCACGCAGCGATGCCGACATCTGGGTGGCCAAGTGGACGTTCCTCTTCAACAGGGACTTCCTCAGCCAGCACCACCCCTCCCGGGGGATAATCAGCGTGAGCGTGGGGACCGACCACATAGACATGGGCGCGGCCAGGGAGCTCGGCCTCCGCGTGGAGAACTGCCCGACATTCAGCTCGAACTCGGTCGCCGAGCATGCGCTTTCCCTTGCGGTCCGCGGCCTATACCCCGCGCCAGTGCTGACAGGCATCGGGAACGGGCAGGTCGTTTTCACCCGGTACTCGGATGATTTTGCCGAGGCGGCGGTGGCGCAGATGCTCATGCGCGCGCGGCAGGTGGATGACAGCATAAGGAGGGCAACGAGCTACGAGTATTACCGGAAGGACAAGCCGCGCTACCGGCACGACCAGCCCTGGATGAACGGCGAGCTGAACGGAATCCGCATAGGCATAATCGGGCATGACCGCAGCGCCATGCGCCTTGCGAAGACGCTCCGCTTCGGCTTCAACTGCGACCTCTATGGCTACGACACGTCGGAGCAGCTGGAGGCCTACGGCGTCCGGCCGATGTTCATCATGGAGATTCTCGAGAAATGCGACTACCTCTTCCTCTGCACAGAGAAATACGGCCTGCAGAGGGCCGACGACCTCTCGAAGCCTGACGACCCCTCGGTGAGGAACCGCGTGGATACGCAGGCCCTGGCCATGCCGGAGGTGCCGCTCACGCGCTCGAACGTCGCGGTCCTGGGAACCGGGAGCATAGGCTCGATAATCGCGCGGATGACGAGGATGGGCTTCAACTGCCGGGTTACGGCGTTCAACAGGAGCCGGAAGGAGGACCTCCTCGACATGGGCGTCCATTATTCCGATACCGTGGAGGGGGCGATAAAGGACGCGAACTTCATATTCATCGCGCTTCCGCTGAACGAGGGCACGCGCTCGCTAATCGGCCTTGAGAGCCTCTCGCGGCTCTCGCCGCGCCCGCGCGTCCTCGTCAACGTCACGCGCGACAAGATAATCGAGAGCGAGCCGCTCTATTCGGTGCTCTGCTCCGGCGGCATCATGGCATACGCAACGGACGTTTTGCCGAACGACGCCATCCTGTGGAAGGGGGGCGAGCCGGACGACACCACCAAGAAGTTCGTGCAGCACCAGGCCGTGATTGCGACGCCTCATGAGGGGGATTGCTCGAAGCCGGCCCTCGAGCGGTTGTGCTCCGAAGTGCTGATGAAGATAAGGGACATGCTGGGATGACTCATGGCTGACGAGAAAAAGATACTGCCTTTGCCGAAAGATGCTGCCGGTGCGGCTGCTTCGATAGGAAGCGGGAAGGCGCTGTTCGGGAGGCAGCAGCCGGAGGCCGAGCCCCAGGCAGGCATCGCGCCCCGCGGCGCATTCGTGTACCTCTCGCAGAGATACAGCGAAAGGGCATCGCACCTGGGCAGGATCCGCGACGTCGTCTTCAACGAGACGGACGTGGACAAGGTGATTTCGTTCGCGACGAACGGGGGCCAGGAGGTCTACCCGATAATAGAGGGCAGGCTGGGCGACCCGACCAAATACCCCGGGCTCGGCTCCTACGACGGCTACCACCGGCACCTCAGGAGGTACATCTACTTCCATGGCGCGGCGGATTACGACGGCTATGCGATCGCCGGCGACAAGGACCTCAAGCTGAGGCTCGTAGACGGCGGATACAGGAAGACCGGCCAGGAGCGCATCCCGGAGCACCTGCGCGTGTTCATCACTCCCGGCGTGGCCGGCGCGCTCAGGCTTCTCAGCGAGGCGCTGCTCCTGCCGCCCAACCACCACGTGCCTGACCTGGCCCGCCTGGAAGCCATCAGGCCCGACCTGGAGCGTGGCGTGGACCTCAGGGAGCATACGGAATTCCTCCTTTCAATCCTGGACGAAGTCAAGAACGGCATAAGGCCCGACAACGTCGTCATGCCTGTCTGGACTTACGTGTCGCACCTTGCAGAGTCCTTCCGCAGCCACGGCGACGTGAAGCTCTGCCGCATCGGCATTGACGGGCAGATGGACATCGGCCACCTTTCCGAGACAATAGACGAGCACACCCGCGTAGTGCTTTTCGCCACGGTGGGCAACCCGCTTTCCGTCGCGATGCAGCCCGAAAGGTTCGACCAGGTGCTTCGCGTCGTGGCCGAGAAGATGTGCGAATACGGCCACCCCATCATCGTGGTGGCAGACGTCATATACGAGCAGTTCCGCCGCGACAGCGACAAGGAGATAGACGCCATCCAGCGCGCGCTGCGGCTGAACCTGGGCGTGCCCGTAGTGGAGATGTCCAGCTTCTCAAAGATGATGGCGATTCCCGGGCAGCGCGTCGGCTTCATGCGAATCCTGTGGGACCCGCGCACCTTCCCGGACGAGCGCTCGGATTTCTTCGACACGATGAATTACCTCTACTGGCCCACGCTCTGCCCGGTCTCGAGGCACGTGCAGAGGGCGCTCGGGGACATGTACACGCACATGAAGAGGGGCAGCCCGGTCGAGGAGGAGCTTGCGCCGATTGCGGCGGTGCTCTACGCCCTCAAGGAGCTTACGGAGATGAAAGGCACCGGCCACAAATTCCCGATTTTCAGCTTTGAAGAGGTGACCGAGCGCATACGGAGCTTCGGCGTGCCGGAAGATTACTACTCCCACAAGCTGATTGCAAGCAGGACCAGGAAGATAGCGAACCAGGTGCTGATGGGCTACGGGGTTGACATCCACTCCGGAAAGGTCAGGGAGATAGGCAGGCGCCTCCAGGAGGCCGGCCTGGTAGACGTAATCGACAAGGGAGACCTCGTCTTCTACAAGCTGAGGGAGGAGGTGCCTCCGCTGGAGAAGGATGAAAACGGGCAGCTCAGGCTCTATGGCATCTCCTCGTGGGAGGCGTGGGAGGACATCGCGAAGAGGTGCAAGGTGCCCGCTGAGGACGAGCTCTACCGCCAGCACAAGCAGAAGATGCGGCAAATCGTCCATGAGCGGGTGCTCTATTTCGCGCAGCAGCTCGACGGGATGAGGCGCGAGGGGGTCGGCGTTTACCTCCATCCCTCGTACTACAACGAGGACGGGCTGCTGGACCCGGACCGGCTCAACGCATTCTACGTGCTGTGGGGCTTCACCGCCCTCAAGACGTACTCGCCCAACATGTCCCAGGCCGCCCAGTTCGCGTACAAATGCGTCGAGCTTGGCCAGCCCATCGTAGCCTGCATCCCCGGCGAGCTGTTCGTGCCATACGACCTTCGCTCGGATGACACCTCGTACCTCCGCATTGTCGCGCTCCAGCCGGAGGACGTGATGGACCGCCAGCTCGGGATAATCCGGGCGGTCGCAAGGGAGCTCGCGCTCACCGGCGGCTAGCTTTTTTGAATTCGAGCGATGCGGAATTGATGCAGTAGCGCAGGCCGGTCGGCTTCGGCCCGTCCCCGAAGACGTGCCCCAGGTGGCCGCCGCATTTCGCGCACGTCACCTCGGTCCTGGCCATGCCGTGGCTGGTGTCCGCCTCTTTTTTCACATTGCCGTCCTTTTCCGGCTTATAGAAGCTCGGCCAGCCCGTTCCGGACTCGAACTTCGTCCTGGAGGAGAAAAGCTCTGCCCCGCATCCGGCGCACACATAGACGCCCTCGTCGTGGTTGTTCCAGTGCTTTCCGCTGAAGGGCAGCTCGGTCCCCTTCTCCCGGAGGACACGATACTGCTCTGGCGTGAGCTTCTTTTTCCACTCCTCCTCGCTGCGGGATTTCATGAAGCTCTTTTTCGGAAAATGCTTATAACCATAACTGAGATTGTGGCTTTATGAAGTGGAACATTATTGCAGACAAAGCCAGGGTCGAGAAGACGATGGCCGCCCTGAAGGAGAACGGGATGGAGGTTTTTTTCGTTGCTTCAGGCGCTGAGGCGAAGGCTAAAGCGCTATCCATCATCCCGAAAAGCGCGGAAGTGATGGACATGACGTCCACCACGCTCGGCACGATAGGCGTTGCCGACGCGATAAACAAGCCGGGGGATTACGATTCGGTTAGGGTCAGGCTGAACGGCATGGACAGGAAAACCCAGGGCTCCCTGATGCAGAAGCTCGGAGCGGCTCCTGACTGGACCGTGGGGAGCGTGCATGCGGTCACGGAAAAGGGGCAGGTCATGGTCGTTTCCCAGACAGGAAGCCAGCTTCCTGCCTACGCTTACGGCTCTGGCAACGTCGTCTGGGTAGTGGGGACGCAGAAGATTGTAAAGGACCTCGACGAGGGCTTCAGGAGGATTTACGAGTACGTTTTGCCCCTCGAGAGCGAGAGGGCGAGGAAGGCATACGGGGTTCCGGGGAGCGCGGTGAACAAGGTGCTGATAGTGAATAAAGAGGTCCGGCCCGGAAGGCTCAGGGTAATATTCGTTAATGAAGTGCTTGGATTCTAGACGAGGTGAATGCAATGGCCCCGGATATATCGGCAAATCCTGTGGAAGGAAGCATTCCGAAAATCGGCTCGCTGGCGCCGGATTTCACGGCAGTTACGACGCAGGGTCAGATTACCTTCAGCGAGTGGAAGGGGAACAGCTGGGCGGTGCTGTTTTCCCATCCGGCGGATTTCACCCCGGTCTGCTCGACGGAACTGGCCGGGTTCGCCGGTCTTGAGCCCGAATTCACAAGACGCAACGTAAAACTCATCGCAGTTTCCGTGGACAGCATCCATGCGCACCTGGCATGGCGCGAGGATTTGCAGAAGATGTTCTCGTGCAGGATTAACTACCCGATGGTGGCGGACAACACCATGGCCGTTTCGCAGAAGTTCGGCATGATACACCCCGGCCACAGCACGACCGCGCCTGTGCGGGCCGTGTTCGTCATCGACCCGAAGGGCGTCATCCAGGCAATCATCTACTACCCCATGAACGTAGGGCGGAATCTGAACGAGATCCTGAGACTGATAGACGCGCTCCAGGTCTCCGCCAGGCATGCCGTCGAAACGCCGGTCAACTGGAAGTCCGGTGAAAAGGTGATAATGCGTCCTCCGAAAACGGCAAAGGAGGTGGAGAAGCGCAAGAAAAGCAGTGCCCAGAAGCTCGCGTTCTACCTCTGCAAGAAGGATGCAGACTGACGGCAATTGAGCAAAAACGCCCTCGACGCGTCGTGAACTTCGTTCACTTTGCGTCAAGGCTACTATGCGACTTATGTTTTCACGCCCTCGACGGGATTTGAACCCGCCCATCAACCTCTCTCCGCCTTTTGGAAAAAGGCGGCCCAAAACTGGTTGTCTGCAAGCCCTGCGAGGGTTTGCAAACAGATAGTTTTTGCCGCGCTTTTTTTCAAAAAGCGCGCCGGAGGGTTGCGTCCTATCCAGGCTAGACTACGAGGGCTGTTTCTTTGAAACTTCTGTATTGCCCCGACTCCGGGCAAACGTTTCATCAAAACCCTGGGGTTATCAATAACCGCAAGTCTATTTATTCTATCTCAATCACGCTGATTTCCGGGTTCGTCAGGAACCTTATCCCGCCGGACGTCACCCCGCATGTAACATATATCTCCGTATCGTTGTCCAGCCTCCCCCTGCCGCCAAGCACGCTGCCGAAACCCGGCCCCATCACGAATTCCGTTATGAACGGAACCCGCACCTGCCCGCAGTGCGTGTGCCCTGCAAGGACAAGGCCTGGCCCCTTCACTTCCTCCGGCTTCACCCCGAGATTGTTATGCACGAGGATTACCTTCGGCATGTCGTCCGGAACTCCTTCGCTCGCCATGGAATAGTTGTTCATGCACGACCATATGTCATCAACGCCGATGAGCGCGAACCTGCTCCCGCGCACATCAAGCATCTCGTGCTCGTTCCGGAGCACGGCGATGCCAAGCTCCTCGAAGCGCGCCTCCACCTTCCCGCTCACTCCCTCGAAAGCAGGGCAGCCCCACGCTCCGTAATCGTGGTTGCCCAGAACGGCATAGGCCGGGGCATCAATTCCTGCAAGCGGCGAAAGCCATTCCAGCTCCGAATCCTTCTCCTCTATGCTGTCCCCGTCAATGAGCACGATGTCCGGCTGGAGCGAGTTTATCCTCATCACGACCCCCTCCAGGTAGCCCTCGCTCTGGGTGCCGATGTGGATGTCGCTCACAAGAACGATGCGGACAGGAGAATTGCCTTCAAGAAGCTCGAACCTGTTCTCAGTTACCACTAAGCGGTTTGGCTCGATAAGAAGGGAGTCGATGAAAAAAGCGGAAATAAGAATGATTATGGCCAGGCCCTTCAGGTCCGGCCATTCGAGCTTCAGCAAATCATCTCGCGCTCCTTGCCATTCTCTCGGTCTCGTCGCGCTTCTTTATGGCGTAGCTCGCCTGCATGTCCCCTTTGGCCGTGTTGATGATTTCATCGGCAAGGGCCTGCTGGAGCGACTTGGGCTTGTTGAAGGCGCCCATGAGCGCGGCAAGCGAGATGTTGCGCAGCGTCAAATCAAGCCTCCTCGTCGCGGATATGTCCACCGCAATCTGGTAGCTCACGCCTCCGTGCGACACCCTCGTGACATCCTCGCGGGGGGCGGCGTTCTCGAGCGCCTTGATAAGCACCTGGACCGGGTTCTCCTTGGTCTGGGCCTCCACGATGGAGAGCGCCTCCTCCACTATCTTGAGCGCGCGGAGCTTCTTGCCCTGCATGCGCCCCTTGGTGCGGATGACCTTGCCGGAGGTCTTCTCGCCGGTGCCTCCCCTCATGAGCTTGTTGGCCAGCCTCTCGACGATGTTTAC
>JBFMCO010000025.1:0-8858 GCA_040754495.1 Microcaldota archaeon | reverse complement strand
CTGTATTATCCCGAAATAATGTAACCTCGATAGAAAAACAAGGCTCAGACGAAATGCCTGAGCTTATGAAAAAGCTCAATCAGCGGAAAATCCGCTGGATTGTAAGGGAGTTCGAAAAGGGCGAGCTCTCCAAATATCAGATAGCCAAGCAGCAAGGGATAAGTGAGGTCCATGCGTGGAGGGTTCTGCAGAGGTATAAAGGCGTCAAAAGGCCAAGGCTGCTGCCTTGCGGCAGGAAGCCGGTGCCCATTCCCCAAGACGAGATTGATATTGTCTCAGGCATTGGAAAGGCAACGGGGTATGGTGCTGTGATGATTGAGAGGATACTGGCAGAGAACGGCGTACGAATGCCTCACAACAGAATCCACAGGATACTGAGGGCCCAAGGGCTGGCGCAGGAGCAGCCCAAGAAAAGCCGGAGAAGGAAATGGGTCAGATACGAGAGAAGACACTCAAACAGCCTGTGGCATGCAGACTGGCTCGATTATGAGGGCAGGCAGATCATCCTCTATGAAGATGATGCTTCTCGTCTGGTCACAGGACATGGGGAGTTCTCCAATGCAACGACTACAAACTCAATACAGGTATTCGATTCTGCAATTCTCAGATGGGGCATACCGAAGCAGCTCCTGACTGATCATGGGATCCAGTTCTGCTCCGATGACGAGAAGGAATTCGTATTCAGGAACCATGTCAGTTCGAAAGGCACTGAGCACATCCTTGCAAGGGTGAAGCATCCCCAGACCAATGGGAAACTGGAGCGTCTCGTCCAGACGATGAAAAGGCTGCTTCGGAGGGGGATGACGCTGGATGAAGCAGTGAAATTCTATAATGAGAAGCGTCCTCACATGAGCCTGGAGAATGGGCATCTGAGGACGCCCCTCCAGGCTTTCTACGAGAAGAGCAGAGGTGAAGCATGAACTCCACTCAACGGGGTTACATTAATAAGGGACAACACAGAGGCTGGTTTCCGCGCTCAGACCTCGCCGTCAATCAGGTCCGTTATGTGCTTCGGGATTTCCGCCGGCCCCCTGGCCTCGAACCAGTTTATCCTTGCCTGCACCGATATGCCGCAGAACTCCAGGGCCGCCTTGTCCATGACGAACATGGGCGCGTTGCCGTGGGCGTCCAGCCATTCCTTCACCCCGCCGTAGGTGTTGATGACGATGGCCTCCTTCCCCTTCAGGAGCTGCTCTATGTAGAAGCCCTTCACCGGGTCGCTCTTGAAGCTGTAGGCGAAGCCCTGGGTGAAGACCTTGTCGATGAAGCCCTTCATGATGGCCGGGGCGTTGTACCACCAGACGGGGTAGATGAATATCAGGCGCTTCGCGCCTGACATCAACTTCTGGTATTTCTCGGCAAGGGGATCCTTCCGGCCAGGGTGCAGGACCGGGTCGAACTTGTCCGCATAGAGGTCTATGACCTCGTATTTGCTGCCTTCGGTCTCGAGCCTCGCCTTAACGTGGCGCAGTATTGCTGCGTTGTGGCTCCCCAGGTTGTCCGGATGCGCGAAAATAATCAGGTCCATGTCATTTCTCCACCGGGTGGTCCCGGTTGGCGTATTCCTCGAAGCCGCCTACGAGCTCCTTCACCTTGAAGCCGCGCCGGGCAAGATACAGCGCGGCGCGCGGCGCGGCGAAGCAGACGACGTTGTAGCAGTATAGCACGAGCGTCTTGTTTTTCGGCAGCTCGTCCAGCCTGTCCGGCATCTCTCCGGCCGGGATGCTCATGGCCCCGGGTATGTGCCCGGCCTTGAAAGAGCCCTTGTCCCGCACGTCGACAAAAACGTGCTCCGTGTCCTTCTGGTCGAGCATCCTGTGGACGTCGCTCGGGCTGGTCTCGTATTCAAGCTTTTGCGAGAAATACCTTTCCGCTCCTTTTTTCATCTATACACCCGAAATACGGCGATACTTTAGCAATGAACGTTACTATTAAAAAATCTTATACTATATTTATTGATAGTAAATAACCTGTGATATCCATGAACATGCAGGACGAATGCAGGGGCGAGGGGTGCCCGGTGGAAGCCACGCTGAAGGTGGTCGGCGGCAAATGGAAGACGGTAATCCTGTTCCACCTCGACGCAAAGACCATGAGGTTCAGCGAGCTGCGGCGCTCCATACCTGATGTCACCGAGAAGATGCTCGCGCAGCAGCTCAAGGAGCTCGAGGGCGACGGCATAATCAGCCGGCGCGTCTATCCGCAGGTCCCCCCCAAGGTAGAATACGCCATGACGAAGTACGGCATGACGCTGAAGCCGGTCATAGCGGCCATGGCCGAATGGGGCCAGGGCCACAGGAAGAGGAAGGCCTGACTATCTCAGCGCCCGTATCCTGTCCCTGAGGGCAATCGCCTTCTCGAAATCCAGGCGCTCGGCCGCGGCTTTCATCTGCTCCTCCAGTATGGCTATCAGCTCCTCGCGCTGCATTGCAGTCATGCTCTTCGGGATAGCCGCCTCCACCTCCCCGATTTCCTCGGGCGGAACCGGCTTGATGATGGTTTTCGGGGTTATGCCGTTTTTCCTGTTGAATTCGACCTGCTTTTTCCTCCTCCTTTCCGTCTCGCCGATGGCCTCGCGCATGGCAACGGATTTTGAATCCGCGTACATGATGACGCGCCCGTGCACGTTGCGGGCCGCGCGGCCGATTGTCTGGATGAGGGATTGGGAAGAGCGCAGGAACCCGGTCTTGTCCGCGTCCAGGATGGCGACAAGCGAGACCTCCGGGATGTCCAGCCCCTCCCTCAGGAGGTTTATGCCCACCAGGCAGTCGAATTTCCCCGCCCGGAGGGCGCGAATCAGCTTCGTGCGCTCGAGCGTCTCTATCTCGGAGTGCAGGTAGCGCACGCGCGCGCCTTTCTCGTGCAGGTAGGCGGCGAGGTCTTCGGCCATCCTTTTGGTCAGCGTCGTCACGAGCACGCGCTCGTTGCGCCCGGCCCTCTCCTTCACCTCGCGGAGCAGGTCTTCTATCTGCCCTTTCGTGGGCCGGATTTCCACCTCAGGGTCCACGAGCCCGGTAGGCCTCACTATCTGCTCCACCACCTGCGTGGAATGGCTGAGCTCGTAGTCGGATGGCGTGGCGGAGACGAAGACCACGTTCCTCATGAACTCCTCGAACTCGGCGAATTTCAGCGGGCGGTTGTCGAACGCGCAGGGCAGCCTGAAGCCGTTGTCGACAAGCGCCTTCTTGCGCGTGTAATCCCCGTGGAACATCCCGCGCACCTGCGGGAGCGTCACGTGCGACTCGTCTATGAGCATGAGGAAGTCCTTCGGGAAGTAGTCGAGGAGGCAGTACGGGCGCTGGCCCGGGGACCTGCCGTCGAAATGCCGCGAGTAGTTCTCTATTCCGGAGCAGTAGCCGAGCTCCCTTATCATCTCCAGGTCGTAGCGCGTCCTCTGCTCGAGGCGCTGGCGCTCGAGGGGCTTGAGATTCGGCGCATGCCCCAGGAGCTCGGCCTCTATGGCGGCGAGAGCGTCGTTCTTCGTCCCTTCAGGGACGACGAAGTGCTTGGCGGGGAGCAGCAGATAGCTTTGGACTTTCGCCCTGCGGTTCGTCAGCACGTCGAAGAACTCCACCCATTGCAGCGTATCGTCCTCGAACTGGACGCGCAGCGCCGAATCCGAGAAAGGAGGGAACACCTCCAGCATGTCCCCGCGCAGCCTGAAAGTTCCCTTCTCCAAAACCGCGTCGTTGCGCTGATACTGCATGCGAACGAGGGAGTGCATGAGCTCCTTCCGCGTCATCGTAAGCCCTTTCCGCAAGTCCAGCCCGAGCTGGGAGTACGTGCCGGGATTGCCGAGGCCGTAGATGCACGAGACGCTGGCCACGATGACGGTCGGCAGGCCGGACAGCAGGTAGCTTGTCGCCTGGAGGCGGAACTCCTCGAGCTTCTCGTTGCGCTCGGCCTCTTTTTCTATGTAGGTGTCGGTCGTCGCGATGTAGCTCTCGGGCTGGTAGTAGTCGTAATAGGAGATGAAATAGCCCACGTTGTCCTTCGGGAAGAACTGCTGGAATTCCGCATAAAGCTGCGCGGCGAGCGTCTTGTTGTGGGATATGACTATGGCAGGCTTCCCCGACTTTGCTATCAGGTTCGCCATGGTGAACGTCTTTCCGGAGCCGGTTACCCCGAGAAGCGTCTGCATGCCTCCCTTGTCCGCCGCCTTCGCGAGCTTCTCTATTGCCTGCGGCTGGTCGCCTGCGGGCTTGTAGGGGGATTCCAGGGAAAACCGCATATGGGGTAAATGCGCGGAAGAGAATAAAAGAGTTCAGCGCCGGAATGCCGCGAATGCGAGCAGGGCGAGCAGCGCTGCAAAGGGCAGGCACGTGTTGTTGCCGAAGCCCGGAAGCCCCTTCTTCCCGTATTTCAGCGAGGGGTCGTCATGGCTTTTTATCGTGGCGTTCCCGCCTGCCGCGACGCTCCAGTTGCCCCCCTCCGCCTCGTAGCGGTTGCCTGCGGAGTCGAACTTGACGTAAGTCGCAGAGAACTCCTGCGGGGCGACGGATGCCGCAAACTGCGGATATTCCTGGATGAACCGCTGCGTCTTGTAGGTCGAGACCTCGTAGCGGACCTGCGTCCCCTCAGGTACGAAAATCCATTCGGTGTCGTCCTTCAGGTCCCCGGAAGCTATCGCGCCCGGGATTTCGTTCTCGTATTCCATCGTGGAATAGTCCAGGCCCACGTGGTTGCCCTGAGCATCGTAAGCGTGCAGGTCCATGTCCGGCATCGTGTCCGGCTCCGCGTTCTCGTGCGCCTGCCCGGGCTGTGCGGGAGCGGCCGGGGGCGCAGCGGGGGCTGCCGGAGCTGCTGCCGCCCCGGCCAGGTTCGCCGGCGTATAAGACTCGACCGTGACACGCGCGGTGTACGGGCTTCCGCCGCCGGAGATTAGCTTCAGCTGCCATTGCTCGAAAGGATTCCTTGCGAGGGCGGATGTCGCGCTGAGCGTGGCCTTCTTGTATTGGTTGCCGTCTTTTTCAGCAGTCGTCGGCCCCTGCTGCGCCCCGATATTGTTCACTATATGGTGGCCTGCGCCCCATTTCACCTGATAGACGGCTACGCCCGATTCCGGCGCGCCGAACAGGGCATTGCCGTCGCGGGCCTCGACGAGTACATAGCTCTCAGGGTTCGCACTTTTGGGATTGTCTATCTTCAGCACCGAGCCCCCCGCCTCGAGCGCGGTCAGCTCGTACGAGGAGTTCATCGCCGCATCGATATAAGGCGTCCATCCGAGGCCGTTCTTGGTGAAGCCCGACATCTGGATGGGCGTGTCGCCGTCCTTCGGGCCCCAGTGGCTGCCGGAGCCCATCAGGCCCCAAAAGTCTATGTTGCCGAACTGCCCCCAGGCCTGCCCGGGGTAGTTGTACCGGTCGTCAACCCTGTCGTATCCGTCAGTGGTGTATTTCCAGTGTAGCGAGTGGCCGAACTCGTGCACCCAGCCGCCGAGCTCCCGGTTCTCTGAAAGGAAGATTATGTTTTTCACGTACACCTTCTTCTTGCCCTGGAGCGCATCCACTTCGACGTAATAGCTGTTCGGCTTGTAACTGTCGGAATTCGAGAAGATGGCGGTGTTGTCGTACTGCGTCGAGTTGCCGGCGAAGATTATGACCGCCCGCTCCAGGTAAAGGTCCTGAGTGAGGTCGGCGCCCTTGAACGCCTCCTTTATCGCCGCCTCGCCGAAAGTGCCCTCGGGGTCGTTGTTGTTGAAGCTGTTCAGCGGCTGCTGCATGTGGTACCAGTCGTCATGGCCGCGCGAGCCGTCGTTGTCGCGGTAGCTGAAGCGGAAGGGGGAGAGCTTGGCGTAGGAATTGACGCCGTAGAACTCGTTCACCTTCTGGCCCATCTTCTGCGGCTCGGCTATCAGGATGGAGCCGGGCCGGTCGGGCGTGTCGGCCATTATTACCACTGTCTCGCCAAAGCTGCAGAGGCCCTCCTCTTCGGCCGCTGAGTAGAACGCGCTCGCTATGTCCGCCTCCTGCCCCTCGTCGGTCTCGTCCGCGGCCATTATCATGTACCTGCCGCAGCTGAAGACGATGACGCCGTGCTGCTGGACGCAGAGGTCCTCTTCGCTTTCGCCGAAAATCTCCTCGAAAAAGCCCTGCACCCAGTCCCTGATGGCGATTGTGATGGCCCCTTTCGGGTTGCACAGCTCGCCGGCTTTCGAAATGCGCGCCTCGCGGCCGAGGAAACTGCTTTTTTCCAGGTCGAGCTGCTCCAGTATCATGAAATTGTAGGCGACCTCGGGCTCGCTCCCGAGCATGGTGACGTATCCTTTCACCTCGGAGTCCTCGCCGAGGCCGTCCGCGCTTATGAGGAAGGACGTCCCGGGTACGGAATCGTCTGCATTGCGCTGCGGCGGGCCCCACCCGAGCGTGTTCGCGGCTTTTTCAGCTACGCGCTCCGCGGCATCCTCGTCTGCGGCAAAGGAGGACGAGGAGAGAAGGACGAAGACAAGAAAGGCAGCCAGGATGCGGTGGGGCGGTACGTTCATGGGGCTTATCTTGAAAGGGAAACGTAAAAAAGGCTTCACACCTGGCTCAGCTTTTCCCGTCCGCCCCCCACTCGCCGAGAACCTTCTCGGCCTTCTTCAGGAGCCCCTTCGCGTTGTCGTAGGTGAGGCGCGCGAGCGCCGCGTCGTATGGCAGCCACTCGAACCCTATGTGCTCGCGGGAAAGCTTCACGTCCAGGGCATCCGTGCGGCCGAGGAAGAAGAAGACCTCCTTGTGCATCGTCTCCCCCTCCCGCTTGTAGAAATATTCGATGCGCTCGCGGAAGCCGAACACCAGCTCCGCGCCCTTTATCCCGGTCTCCTCGCTGAGCTCGCGGAGCGCGGCCTCCTTCTCGCTCTCGCCCGCCTCCACGTGCCCCTTAGGGAAATCCCAGTGGCCCTCCTCGTAATGGAGCAGGAGGTAGAGCCTCTGCGGGAGCTCCTCCCTGAAAACGATGATTCCGCAGGACAATTCGTCTGCCATGGAACTGCCTGCATGGTCAAATTTATAAACAATGCTGGCCATACAATAGCCCTATAACTGCTAATTAGGTGTTACCAGATGGGAAAATTTCCGGAAGCGGACGCCGTCCTGGCGCAGATAAACATCTGCCGCAAATGCAAGACCCGCAACAGGAAGGGCGTCGAGAAATGCAGGAACTGCGGGTCGTCCTACCTCAGGCCCAAGAGAAGGGAAATCCGGGCCAAGAAGTAGCTAGCGCTTCTGGAGCTGCCTGAGCATCTTGTACATGCCCAGCAGGTCGTCCAGCGTGAAGAGCTCCAGCTTCTTCTTTATCGTTTTCAGGAACGACATGTCCTGCAGGAGGAGCTGTATGAGTGCGTTGCGGCCGAGATTTTTCTTGCGCATGGCCAGGATGAAGCGCGCCCGCGAGAGGGGCGGAAGGCGCTCGAGCACCTTGTCGATTTCATCGCCGGCGCGCAGGGCCCCGACCGCTTCTTCCAGAAGCATGAGTTCCTCGCCGATTTTCAGCTCGCTCTTCTCCTTGCGCACCACGACCTCGACGATGGCCGACTTGGCCTCCTCCTCGCGCCTCTTCTCGGCGGCCTTCTCCTCCTCTTTAATCTCTATCACCCTGACAGGGGTGACTGCCGCGCCGGCAGGGGGAGGGGGAGGAGTCCCGTATTCGCGCTCCGCGAGGATTTCCTCCAGCTTCCAGGGAATGACCTCCTTCCTTATGAGCGGCTGGGCGATGAACTGGTAGATGGGGAGCGCCGACTGCGCCGCGACTGACTCCTCGATCATCTTGGTGGCTATGTCCTTGGTCTTTATCTCGGTCTTGGCCTCCAGCACCTCAGTCTGCTGCAGGACAGGATTGTAATATGTGATGGCGTACGTGGAGGTCGTGGAGCGGTCCTCCTTATTGTTCTGCGTCTTTGTGGAGGGCTCGGAGAGCGCCCTCGCCATGACGCTGGCCTCCTCCGACTCCTTGTGGCGCCGGATGATGCTCTCGCTCATGAGCGACTGCTGGAGGTAGGTGCTGAGGACCGACTCCTGCGTTATGCGCTGCATCTGGAGCATCGGGAACATGTCCTCATAGGTATAGCCGAATGAGTACATCGCCTTGGCGCGTGGAGGCATGAGCCAAAACCCTTTCACAATCTTTATAAATCCTTCCCAGTATCATTTCATGGCTTATTAACGTCGTTAATCAGACTCAGGTGGATTCATGGGCAATGGAGAATTCGCAGGAAGGAACCTGCAGAGAAAGAGAAAGAAGCACAAATGGCTCTCCAAGAGATGGAAGAGGAGGGCGCTCAAGCTAAAGGAGAAGTTCGACCCGCTCGAGGGCGCGCCCCAGGCAAAGGGAATAGTCCTGGAGAAGGTCGTGCTCGAGCAGAAGCAGCCCCATTCAGGCCTCATCAAGTGCGTGAAGGTCCAGCTGCTCAAGAACGGCAAGGTCGTGACCGCCCACGCGGTCAGGGACAAGGCCATAAACTTCATCGACGAGCACGACGAGGTCGTGCTGGCCGGCATGGGCGGCTCACAGAGAGGGCAGATGGGCTCGGTGCCCGGCGTCCGCTACAAGGTCGTGGCCGTGAACAACGCCGACCTCCAGATGCTGAGGCGCGGCAAGAAGGAGAAACCCAAGAGGTAGATGTAAAGCCGGCTGAAGTTTGATGACAGCAAGAACGGCGAACCGTTCTTGCGTCCATTGGAGCGGATTGCGCTCCAATCGGAAACTTTGACCGGCGTCAAAAAGGAGGAAAGTTTCATGGACAAACTGTTTGGCAGATGGTCTGTTGAGAACATCGAGATAAAGGACCTGAGCCTGGCCCAGAACATCTCGCTGAAGGCTACACTCGTGCCGCACACGTTCGGCAGGCACAACAAGAAGGCCCTTGGCAAGACGCAGGT
>JBFMCO010000024.1:0-5631 GCA_040754495.1 Microcaldota archaeon | reverse complement strand
ACAACGACGCGGTTGTCCGCGGGGACGCCGCCAATGCCCTTCGCATGATGGGTGCGGCGGGCGCGCTGGCAAGGCTCGGGGAACTGGCCAGGAACGACCCGAGCGACTTCGTAAGGGCCGCATCGGCAGCTGCCATGCGCTCGATTTCCGGCCAATAGCATCGTTTCGGAACTGGCATATGGATGCCGAAAACCGCCTCGGCAAGCCAGTTGTGGCCGGAGGTGTTAGGAACTACCGGCGAAGAGGCATCAGGAACGATAAAAAATCTTGGCAAAGAGTGTTTGTCATGCCAAAGACCCAGACCGAATCGCGCAAGAAGGACCACGTAGAGCTCGTGGTCTCGAAGGGGGCGCAATACGTCCGGACCACCGGCCTCGAGCGCGTGGATTTCATCCACGACGCGCTCCCCGAAATCTCGCTCGATTCGGTCGACCTTTCATGCAAGTTCCTCGGCAAGAAACTGTCCCATCCCGTTCTCATCACAGGCATGACCGGAGGCTATCCGGACGCGGAGAAGATAAACAAGGACCTGGCCGAGGCGGCGGAGGCGCAAGGCCTCGCCTTCGGCGTCGGCTCGCAGAGGGCCATGATAGAGAAGCCCGGGCTGGCCCGGACCTACAGGGTACGCGACGTCGCCCCTGGCATACCGCTGCTTGCCAACATAGGGGCATTCCAGCTGAAAAAATACCCGTTTTCCCAGATAGAGTCCCTCGTGCATTCAATAGAGGCCGATGCCCTTGCGATTCACCTGAACCCCCTCCAGGAGGTAATCCAGCCCGAAGGCGACACGGATTTTTCCGGCGTGCTCGATGCGATTTCGCGTACGTGCGACGGGCTGAGGCTGCCGGTCGTGGTCAAGGAGACGGGGGCCGGCATCAGCCAGGACGTGGCCCTGCGGCTCAAGGATGCCGGCGTGGCGTATATAGACGTGTCCGGGGCGGGCGGGACCTCGTGGAGCAAGGTTGAATACCTGAGGGCCGGCTCGGTTCCGGGCTTCGAGGACTGGGGCATCCCGACCCTCGAGTGCATCATCCAGTGCCGCGGCGTCCTTCCCCTCATCGCAAGCGGGGGCATCAGGGACGGCATCGACGGTGCGAAAGCCATAGCCCTCGGCGCGGACATGTGCGGGGCTGCATACCCGTTCATCCGCTCGCTGCGCGAAGGGTCGCTTGACTCCTATGTGAAGTCGTTCATCCACCAGATGCGTATCTGCGCCTATCTCACGGGCTCCAGGACGCACGCTGACCTCAAGAAGGCCAAACTTAGGTTCTCCTAATCCTGAATGCGGCCGGTTACAAAACTTTAAATTGATTGCGACCACAATCTTACCTAATTCCCACTCGTATGTCTTATGTGGTAGTATATGGATTTTCATAAGCTTTAAATAATGTTTTGGACAGTGTATTATCATGGCTGGATTGAAAACCCTTCCGACGGCGCAGGCGGACGTGCAGGCCGCACGCGCCTTCTACAAGCGCGCCGGCGCGCTCCCCCAGTACGACCACTGCCATGAGGTCTACCAGACCGCGGCGACAGCGGGCATCGTGGAAGAGGACGTCGTACGCAGCAGGCGCCAGCCCCTCGAGCGGCGCTGGGCCAACGTCGTACTGCGCCGCCTCAGCCTTTTCCACGTCATAGACTACGACATGGTGGGCAAGGTCGCGCTCTCCATGCCGCAGGCTCTTACCGACGAGCGCGTCATGGAAGAGATACTCATATACAGCAGGCTTACCGAGCTCGAGCGCAGGGGCGCGCCGAAAACCGCGTTCGCCGAGCTTCTCAACCACGGCAAGCGCCCGCTGGCCCCGCTCATCAAGATGGCCGACTATGCCGTGACGCACGACACCGAGGACCAGCTCGAAGGCTTCATCGCGAACGGGAAGCCGTCAATCATACGCCAGTACGCCTCGGTTGAAGAGGCGCGCAGCTCCATGAAGCGCGACCTCAAGGCCGGGGAGAGGATATGGGCGCGGCTTGCCGAGGTTTTCGGCTACCAGAAGATAGCCGGCGACATATACTTCCATTCGTTCAAGGTGAACCACCCCGAGATATACAGCGCCGTCATGGCCAACATGGCTGAAGAGCTAACACGGCTCCGCCTGACGCACACCCAGGTCGTCGTGGGCGAGGTGGCCAAGACGGTGGCCGGCGTGCTCAAGTCATACGGTTTCGAGGTCGAGGTCACGATGAGGAAGGTCAAGCACCCTGGCAAGCAGATGCGCAAAGTCCTTGATTTCATGACCGAGGACCACGAATCGAGCTCGCATGAGATGTCTCTCGATGAATACTCCCGGGCCAATGCGTCATCGTTCGATTTCGACCGCTTCAACGACCGCGTGGCGCTCCGCGTCATCGTGAAAAAACTCCGCGGCCAGGACATAGACAGCCTGATAACGGCAGCAGGCCACCCTGTCGAAGGATGCGAAAACAGCCTCATGGGACTCGGGGAGGTGGGCCGGCTGATGGGCCACATCCCGGCCGAGCCCCTTCGCCTCGCAGTGAAGGCAGTATCCGAAGTGCTCTCGTCCCTCGGGCTTGCATTCCCGGACTCGCTCGGCAGCAGCGTATGCAACGTGGAATTCAAGAGCAAGAAGAACGGCTACAGGGGGTTCCACTTCGACTCCCGCTCCGAGGAGACCGACCCGATGCGCGTCCTGCCTTTCGAAATACAGCTGAAGACGCCCGAGTGGAACGACATTTCAGAGCACGGAAAGGCCGCGCACTACCTCTATGTGAGGAAGAACGACCCCAACGTGGACCCGGAGCTTATAGAGATGCTCGGCTCGGCATACCAGGACGTCCTCTACCGGCCCGAGAACGGGAATGGCGGCCAGAAGAGCGAGCGGCGCCCGTCCATCCTGCCCCCTTAACCGGGCTGAGTCTACACCTCGTCGAATTCAGTCAGCCTCTTGACCACGTTCAGGACTATGTTCGTGTTGGTCGCTTCCACGTCCTTAAGGGCAAGTATGCTCTTGACGGTGCTGCTCAGCTCGTCGCGGTTCCTGCACATCAGGATGGCGATTGCGTCGTACTCCCCGGTGGTGTCCCATACGGCAGCCACGTTCTCCAGCTGCGCTATCCTCCTCTCCGCGCCAAGGAGGTCCCGCCCGGCAACGCTTATCTCCACTATGGCCATGAACTCGAAGCCCAGCTTCAGGTAGTCTAGCCTGCACCCGTAGCCGGTTATGTACCCTTTCTTCTCTAGTGCGCGCACGCGGTCTATTATCGCCGCCGGGGACATGCCGAGGTCCTTCGCCAGCGTCCGGTACGAGCGCTTGGAGTTCCGCACGAGTTCCTGCAAAAGCTTCCTGTCCAGCCCGTCCAGTTTGTTTTCTCTCATACGGATTAAACAATTGTTCGTAGTATTTATATTATTAGCTCTCAAATGTGCCCTATTTTGCAGTTTAAGCAGGTTTTTAATCTTTTTCAGCCAAATCCGCATTTCAAATAGGGAGGCCAGATTATTATGGACGCGAAAAAAGCCCTGGAATTGGTTGAGAAGGAAAGCCTTGATTTCATAGATGTGAAGTTTTCGGACCTGTTCGGACAGTGGCAGCACCTGTCGCTTCCGGTTTCGTACATGAAGTTCAAGGAAGGGGAGACAGTGCCGTTCGACGGCTCTTCGATACGTGGCTTCAAGGAGATACACGAGAGCGACATGTACCTCCATCTCGACTACGCGACCAGCGTCGTAGACCCGTTCTCTTCAGGCAGCCTCTCCGTGGTCTGCGACGTCTACGACCCGCACCACAAGAGATACTTCGACAGGGACCCGAGGGCGATAGCCAAGAGGGCCGAGGACTACCTGAAGCAGGCCGGCGTCGGCGATGTGGCCTATTTCGGTCCCGAGGCCGAATTCTTCATATTCGACGACATCCGCTTCCACCAGGACGAGAACTCGGCTTCCTACATGGTCGATTCGGAGGAGGGTATCTGGAACTCGCACGGTAACGGCGAGCCGAGCCTCGGCTACAAGCCCCGCTACAAGGAGGGCTATTTCCCGGTGCCGCCGCACGATGCGGTCCATGAGATACGTACGGACATGGTCCGGACGATGATGCGCTGCGGGCTCAAGGTCGAGAGGCACCACCACGAGGTGGCGACCGCGGGGCAATGCGAAATCAACTTCCGCTTCGATTCGCTCATGCGCTCGGCCGACAACATGATGCTTTTCAAGTACATCGTGAAGAACGTGGCGAAGAAGCACGGCCGCGTCGCTACGTTCATGCCAAAACCGCTCTTCAACGATAACGGCTCCGGCATGCACTGCCACCAGAGCGTCTGGAAGGGCGGGAAGAACATGTTCGCCGGGGACCAGATAGGCGGCCTCAGCCAGGACGCGCTCTACTATGTCGGCGGCCTTCTTTCGCATGCGCGCGCCCTCGCAGCCCTTCTCTCTCCGACCACGAACTCGTACAAAAGGCTCGTCCCGGGCTTCGAGGCGCCGGTGAATCTCGCCTACTCGCTGGCTAACAGGAGCGCGGCGGTCCGCATCCCCCTCACCGAGGAGGGCAATGACGCGGCCAAGCGCGTCGAGTACCGGCCCCCGGACCCGAGCGCGAACCCCTATCTCGCTTTCTCGGCCCTGCTCATGGCCGGCCTTGACGGCATAAAGAGGAAGACCGACCCCGGCGAGGCGGTTACCGAGAACATATATCACATGTCGAAGGAGAAGGCCGCCCGGATAAAGAAGATGCCCGGGAGCCTGGAGGAGGCCCTCTCCGAGCTCGAATCCGACCACGCATTCCTCCTTGAGGGCGGCGTGTTCACCAAGGACGTCATCGAGACGTGGATTGACCACAAGAGGCACAAGGAGCTCGACCAGATAAGGCTGAGGCCGCACCCCTGGGAGTTCCACCTCTACCATGATGTGTAGCTCCGTCAGAACATCCTGGCGTCAAACCCGGTCCAAGCTCAGGGAGCTTCACATCATGTCCATGACGTCTAAGAAGTGCCAGATAAGCTTAGGTGGCCTCCAGTTACCGGTTTCCAGTTTTGTTTTTTCTTTTTATCTACCCTTTTTGCAAAAGACTTCTTGCCCGACAGGCAATCAATGAACAAAAACGGGCTCGCCGTGGCCCTGTCAAGGTCGACGCTTCGACCTTGAGCATGCTCATGAACGGTTCGCCGTTCATGACATGGTCACTTCCAGCCCGATTTAGCGCCAGGGTCTGTACGGCTGAAGTTTTGTCGTCTTTTATCCGGAGGGAAACAGAAGGAAAAGACGGGCTCAGGGGGATTTGAACCCCCGACCTGCGGATTTCCGCCTTTTGGGAAAAGGCGGCCCAAAACGGGCAGTAATTGCCTTTCCGAAAAAGTAAAAGTCCGACGCTCTACCAAGGTACTCCCAGCCAGCATTTTCCCGAAGGGAAAATCAACTGGCCGAACTGAGCTATGAGCCCAAAAGCAATTGAAAATGCCTCGAATCATTTTAAAATCCAACCCTAGTTATAAATCTGGAACGCGTGGGGCGACCCACGCTCTTCCGCCGGGTTGGCAGATCGGCTATGCATCCGCCTGCAGTGCGCCCTTTTAGTAAAAGGGCGCCCCCAAAACTGGGCGCAGAAAGCGGAGTAGAGGGGTTCAAATCCCGGGAGTCCGAGAGGATTCCTATCCAGGGAGAATATCTCC
>JBFMCO010000023.1:0-15140 GCA_040754495.1 Microcaldota archaeon | reverse complement strand
GCCTCTATCCACTCGTACTGCCATGGCGTCGGAAGCAGTATGACCGCATAATAGTTGTTCAGGCTCGAGAACTCGTAGACGTGGTACGAGTCCAGCACGTCATGGTATTTCACGCTGTCGTAGAGGTGGTCTGCGAGGGCGGAATCGACTGCTGTTATGGACCACCTTGTGGGCACGAGCCTGCGGTTCTGCTTGATGCCCATCGTCCCGGTAGAGAACGCCTTCTGCATCTGGGAGAACAGCACGCCCTCGGAATACGCCTTGTAGAGGGCTTCGGCCGCCTTCAGGTCCGTATCATAATACGCTTTCTCGAGATTCCTCTCCCACCTCACGTTGCCGATGTCAAAACGCTCGATGCCCGCGCTCGGGCCGAACGGCTGGTGCTCCTCGTTGAAAGAAAAACCCCTCGGCTTGTGCCTGAACCGGGCCTCGCTCTCCACGCTGCCTTCAGCGAGCGAAATCTCCTGGAGCTTCCCCACGAGGCGGTTGTCGAGGTCCTTGATGCCCACCCTGTGCTTTCCCCGCACGAGGTCCAGCCTGAAGCGGATTATATCATCCTGGTTCCGTCCCTTCGGTATCCAGCTCTCCGGGGTGTCGAGTTCGGATGTGTCGCCCCAATACGGAGCGAGCATCGGCCCCACGTAGACCTTCGGGTAGTTCCATGCGCCAACAAAAACACTAGGGGGAGAGGACCCTTCCATTTTTTCGTTAACCTCCACCGAGCGAAAATTGATGTTTTTTGTTATTTTTTTCAGGTAAGCCCCTTTCCCGATCATTACCCCACCATGACGTATCTAGCTGCGCCATTTCCTCTTTTCCTTCCAACTAATGCCAACTTTCCATCTCTTCGTAACCTTCTTATCTCCTTTTTTGCAAGTGCCTGACTTCTGTTTAACTTCAAAGCCAGCTCACGGCTGGTTATGAAATTATTGGTCCCCTGGACTTTCCTGCATGCTTCCAAGAGTATTCCCGGCTTTTCCTTCAGGGCAAAATGCGGCTGTTTAAGAGCGGCTACAATCTCCTTTAGCCTAGCTTGTTTATCTACCGACTCAAATCCCACCAAGTTCAGGAATTTGAGAAGATTCTCATGGTGATGGATTTCAACGGCCCATTTTGTGGCAACGATCCCATTTGTGTCCGCGTATGTTTCACAAAACCTCGGGCCGTAGGATTTGATACCAAGGCCCGCCAATATCTTCTGTAAATCCAGTAGCAATCTGGATGGTCCGTTGCTCGCTGAAGCCAATTTTAATGAGATATATCTGTATTTGCGGTGTACATATGCCTCATCATCAAATGCCTGCCGCAAAAATGCTGACCGTACCTTTTCCGATGCAATGAAGATAAAATCAGGGACTCCGGGATTATTCGTTACCTTTCTTCCGCACATCATACCAAGTCCATAAACAAGCACCACACCGACAATTTTTGGAAAGTATAACTGGCCGTTTTTTTCAGGCTCCGCTCTTAAAAAGTCAAACTCACCGAAAACCTTCCGAAATGCTTCTGAGACTTTTATTCGTAAATTTTTGTCTAATGGATTGCAATAGTGGGGGTGCAGCCTGGAATCTATCCCGCCATCGTGCAATAACGCAGAAATTACAGTTGCGCCTGATTCTGTGGAGAAATCAAACGGAATTTTAGGCCTGTAAAGGCAATTTGCGCCTTTTCTAGAGCTACCTCTTTTCACGGCCAGTAAAGTTATCGAACTTTCTATCTCCTTCCTGCTGTCAATTCCCTTTGTTTCAAGATATCGTACAAGCAGATTCAATACATTGAGTTGAATCTTTTTTTTGCGGGAAGATTCGAGAATTTTGCATTTGCCTCTTCTGTTAAGTGGCAATCCCACGGCTTTGGCTAACCTGGAATAACCGCCCGATAATTTTAAGGCGGTATCAAAAAGCCATTTTTTAGTTTGGTCGTTTAGTTGGACATAAACCTTCTCTCCGGGCAAATCCCCCAAACCTATCACGGATTTTGAAATGGATAACTCTGACCCGTCCATACTGTCGCCCACCTCCACTGTGCGCCAGCGCTGGATGCCGTCCGTGATTTTTTTGAGATACGCTCCCTTGCCGATAGACATTGGGGTTACCCGTTTTCAGTTTCCGGTCTCCAGTCTAGACACCTCTCATTCTTTGTATAAAAACAAGACGGCAGCCCGTTTCCGCGCTCAGGATTCGAGCGGCACGATGATATCCCTGCGCCTGACGACCGCGACCGCCCCTTCGTGCGGCTCGGTAAGGACCAGGTAGGTGTCCCTCTCCCCCTCGCGGAAGAGCGAGACGATGGGCTTGTCGCGCACAAGGTGGCGCGATGAGGGCTCCACATAAACCAGGTAGCGGGGCTCCCCCTCGGGGAACATCCGCAGCAGCGGCACCCGGTATTCGGCCACGCTCGGCAGGAGTATCTGGGGCGGCTCCCTGTCCTTCCTCTTCTCCTGCAGCTTCTTCTTCACTTCCTCGAGCGCGTCCCTCGGGCTGATGGCCTTCGGGAACACCCTTATCCGGTTGCCTTCCATGGACGTCGCCCTTGATTCCGGAATCGGGTACTGGAGCGCCATGTACCACCTGCCCTGGAGGGAGACGAGCGGGGTGTGGCCGGTAAGCTCGATTTCCCGGTTGCCGACCGATACGAGGAAGTTCAGCGTGTCCGCATCCAAATCGCCTAATTTGTCAGGCATGGCGTAGAGGTATCTCTTCTTCCCCCCTTCATAGAGGAAGACCAGGTGCTCGAGCTCCATGCCATGCGGCCTCACGAACCCGCCCTGCGGCATGAGCGGAGGCCCTGCAGGGCCGTAATAGGTCATGCCGAAGCCGTGATCTGCCGAGAGGAGCTTCTGCCCGTTCTCGGCCTCGGGCCAGATGTTCAGGTACTGGTCCTTCCTGGAAGCGAGGCGCGTCTTCTCGAACATGAACGTCACCGAGCGCCACTCCTCGATGTCCTTTACCTCGAAGACGAAGTATTCCCTGCCGTTTAGCCGCACGCGCTTCGCCTGCATCCGCGCGCATGCCTCCAGCACCGCCTTCTCCATGTCCCCCTGCACCGCAGAATCGGGGAGCGGGTGGAGCCAGAGCGGCTTTCCCTCCGGGAGCGCGTGGCCGAAGGCTGCAATCTCCTCTTCGCTGAGCTTGTGGAAACGCAAGTCGAGCGACCATTCGCCGGTCATGAGCGTCGCTCCGGAAGGGTCGCGCTCGCCAAGGAATTCGTAATCCACCATGGCGCTCTGCCAGATGTGCAGAGTATTCCCGGTCCGCGCCACCCTGCGCGCGTCCGCGAATCCTTCCTCGCCGCTTATGACATAGTATCTTTTGCCATTGAGCGTTACGGTGGGCTCTTTCGCGAAGCGGTCGAGCACAGACCTCCCGGCCGCGTCCTCCGTGTCTATCGGCGGGACCGGAAGCAGCCAGCGCAGCGCCCTTTCTGGAAGAACGCTTTCGCTCGCGGAAATCTCCCCCTCGTCCAGCCTGTAAGTGGCATGCGCCTCGTCCCATGGAATCCCGAGCACCATTTCAACCGAGATGCTTATCTCCATCGAAGGCGGCTTCGCCTCCTCCACAGGAGCATCGGCAGTGTCAGGCTCAAGGCCCTCCAGCAGCTCGTCCACGGCTCTCGATGCCTCCTCGCGCTCCAGCGCCTCGCACTCATCGTCAATCTTTCTTTGCTCGGCGTCCTTCCTGGCCTTTAGCACGCCGAGGAATCCGGACCTTTTGTCCGACAGCTCCTGCGCGGCCCTCTCCTTCGCCTCCCTGCCAGCTTTCTCGGCCGCTACCCTCTCTTCTTCAAGCCTGAGCAGGTCCTTAAGCGAAACCTCGACCGAATTCGTCGAAACGGCCGGCGGGGCTGCCGGCGCCTCACGTATTCTCGGCTCCGCGCCCAGCCTCTGGAGGTCCGCAAGAGACGTGATGAGCGATTCGCTCGGCTCCCTGGCCGGTGGCGGCCTGACCGTCTTCGGCCTTTCCCGCGGGGGCGGTACCGGCGGAGGCCTGCTCTTTGCCGGCGCAGGCTCCACGACTATGTCCGCGGTTGTGACTTTTATGGGCTGGCTGCCGGAGCCTTCTGTAACGTCAATAATCTCATCGGCGCGCAGCTCCATCGTCCGCTCGCTCCTCGCTGCGCCGGCTGGCTGGGCCTGCCCTTCTGGGGATGGCCGGATAGGCTCCTCAGACAGTATGTCGCCGCCCGAGACTTCATCTGTAGGCTGGCTGCCGGAGCCTTCGACTATGCCAAACAGCGCCTCATCGTCGAGCTCCATCGTCCGCTCGCTCCTGCGGCCATTCGCTGGCGGCGGAGGCGGCGGGCGGCTGGTCTTCCTTTTAAGCAGAATCGGCTCTTCGGCCTCGGGTTGGGAGCAGATGCGCGGGGCCGGCGCTGCGTCGGTGGAAGGCGGACGGGTCAGCATCCTGCACGATAAGAGCCTGGCATCCGTTACCGGAGGAATGCCATACCTCTCAGTGAGCGAGCCCCCTCCCTTCTTCTGACCGGTCATACGCCTATGAATATCCCGGAAACAGTTTATAAATGTTTTTATTTGTGGTTTTTTTTGTATGTGGGGCACGGGATTCGATATTATTTAATTACTTATCAAACAACCTTTTCTCGCTTTTTGTGCGGCAGAGGAGAGCGCGTCCCCTGTCCATGAACTGTTTATGCGACCGTAGTCTATCGGTATGATTCGAGGTTGCCAATCTCGCGGACCGGGTTCAATTCCCGGCGGTCGCAAAATTTTTCTAAAATTTTGGGTCCCCCGGGAATTGGGATTCAATTCCCGGCGGTCGCATCCGCCTTTTAGTAAAAGGCGGCCCAAAACTTCCTGTTAGCTCGCACCTCGTGCTCGCAGTAGCTTCTTTTTTCTTCGCCATAACTGCTAATCTTATGCGGTTTCCGGTCTCGGGTTTCCGGTTTCCAGTACGGGATGCCGGAAACAGGGTGCCGGAAACGCTGCCCCCCTGGCGTGAAATTTATCGCCCCCGATTTCGTCATCCGTCGCATGGCATTCCGATAGCTTTTAAACATATGTGCCCACAGTCGGGTTATGTCCGAACTGGCAGACGAGATGCTACGGAACCTGGAAATCTGGGAAGTCAAGCAGCTTCTCTCCCACGAGCAAGTCATCTCCTACAACCTGAAGAGGCTCAAGGAGGCCATGCTCAACATCGGCCAGCTCGTCGACCCCCTGATTGTCGACAAGAACTCCGGCGTAGTCCTTGACGGGAACCACCGCCTGAAGGTCCTTGAGATAATAGAATGCCCGCACGCCACCTGCCAGGTCGTGGACTACCAGAGCGACCTCATATCCGTCGGCACCTGGTATCCTGTCGTGGCCCTCAGCCCGGACGAGATATTCCACCTGGATTCGCTCAAGCACGAGAAGGTCGATTACGAGGCCGGGAAGGAAGCGGTCGATGGCCTGAAGGCCCCGTTCATGCTGATGTCGAAGGACAAGGAGTGCCATCTCATAAACCCCGGAAGCTACAAGCTCATGGAGATGGTCGAGGAGCAGAACTACGTCTTCTCCCTTCTCGAAAAAGGGAGCGTGGAATATATCCCGGAGCAGGAGATCGAGAAGAAGCAGGCCGCGGGCAAATCCGTCTTCTACCGGCGCGCATACACCAAGGACGAGATAATCAAGGCGGCGCAGGCCCACACGCCCTTCCCGCCGAAATCAACGCGCCACCTCATCCCTGACCGCATCATCAGGCTGAACATGAAGCTCGGCTGGCTGCATCGCTCGAAAAGCGAGGCGACATCCGAGCTCCAGCGCATGCTCGAGAGCCGGCTTTACGGCGGGAACGTGCGCAAGTACTACGAGCCCGTAATCGTCATTTACTGAACGGGTCGAAGAAGATGTTCTGGAGGAATTCATCCCTTTTCGGCGGCGGCTTCCTCGCGAGCGCGTCGTCTATGAGCTGCCTGTCGAAGCCGACTATCATCCTGCCGTTTATCTCGAGCACCGGGACCCCGCCCTGACCGCTCCGGATGACCATCTCGCGGGCCTTCTCCCTGTCCTTGGACACGTCGATGTCCCTGAACTCCACCCCCTTCCCCGCAAGATAGGCCTTCGCCATCGTGCAATACGGGCATGTCGGGGTGGAATAGACGGTGACGTCCGGCTCCGCGGGCCTGGGCTGCCTGCCCGATTCGAGCTTTTTCTTCCTGATGGCATCAAGCTCCTTGTCGCTTTCCATGATAATCATCTGTGCAAAATTACTGCACAATCGTTTTTTTAAACCGGACTGAGTAATGCCCAATCAAGGGCGAAATTGCACAGGTGCTGATATGGGAATAGACATGACCTGCATAGACCTCTCGGCCGAAGACCTCCTATCGTGCTCCTTCGGCCTCTCGAAGCGCGAGGTCCGCGTGTTCCTCCGGCTGCTGGAGGCCGGCGACTGGATGCCGGTCTCTGCGCTGGCCTCGCGCTCCCGCAAGGACCGCTCGGTCGTGCAGCGGGGCCTCTCTTCGCTCATGGCAAAGAACCTCGCCGAGCGCGACCAGCGCAACCGCTCCCGCGGAGGCTACGAGTACCTGTACCGCGCCAAGGGCAAGAAGGAGATAAAGGCCGTGATGATTGCAAAGAGCAGGGCGTTCTCTGCCATGGTGTCAGAGGCCGTACGGCGCTGGTAACATTTATACAATTTGGCCCGTCTATGCAGTATGATGAAGGGCCAGCTCTCGCAGGAGTTCTTCCTTTCCCTCTCCGCCTACCTGCTGGTCTTCGTCATAGCGGTATCGCTCGCTATGTCGCAGCTCTCGAATTTCGCGCAGACGCGGGATACCCTCGCCGCGAGGGAGGTGGCTGACACGCTGGGGCTCGCGATAGACAACGTGCACCTTGGCGGGGAGAACGCCAGCTACAACCTCTCATACGCCAAGGGAAGCGCGAACGTCACGGTCTCAGGAAGGTATCTTTTGGTGGAGGTCGGGAACTCGGTGCAGGATTTCGCCCTTCTCACGGACCAGATAAACACGACGCAGATAAATTCTTCAGAGATTGTCATCCGGAACATGGGCGGGGTGGTCGGGATTGAGGAGCACTAGGCACATGCGGCAGCCGGCCTTCAGCATCCAGCAGCCGGTTTCGGGTTCAGAGCTTTGTGTTTCGGCCAGAACCCAAAACCAAAAACACGAAACCGGAAACCGCACTTTCCGCGGCCAGGTGTGGAGCTTCGATTTCCTCTTCTCGGCAGCCCTGCTCTTCATGATACTCATCCTCTACCTGCTGATATGGCAGAATATGGAGGCCGTTTCGAAAGGCTCCATGGAGGGAAGCTCCCTCCTCGCGGCAAACCTCCGCGTTTCCGATGCGCTCGTGATTTCGCCCGGGGACCCGGCAAACTGGAGCGAGCTCGGCGAAATAAACGAAAGCACGGTGGAGTCCATCGGACTCGCAGACGAGCGCAACGTCCTCAGCGCCCGGAAGCTGGAGCGCATGGCCGCGCTGAATTCCACGCACTACGAGTTCTTCAAGGAGGCCCTCGGCATCCCGACGCGGGAATTCCAGATGGAGGTCGTCGACCTCGACGACAACCTGCTCTATTCGTTTGGCAATTCCTCGAACGAGAGCGAAACGTCCGTCCTCGAGCGCGCGGCACTTCTGAACGGGACTGAGGTAATCGTGGTGGTGAGGGTATGGGAATGAGGGGATTCATAGCGACCAGCGAGGCGGTCTTCGCGCTGACGCTTTTCCTTGCCATAGTCATGCTCGTAGCGGCCGTCCACCCGTTCCCGAAGGCCAAGAACGAGGCATACCTGCGCGCCCTTGGCATGGACGTCCTGACCTCGTTCGAAAAAAGCGGCAGGCTGAGCGATGGCGACAAGAACGGCATGAAGGAAGTGCTGAAGGAGCTTCCTGCCTCCGTTTGCATCGAGGTGGAATTCGAGAAGGCGAACAACCGGACCGCGGTGGTCAAGAAGCCGGGGTGCGGCAGGATGGGCAACGACCTCATCGTCGCCTACCGCACGTATTCCGACGGGAACGTCACGCGCACGGCGCTCGCGCGCGCATGGCTCAGGGAGGCGGACTAGATGAAAGGATACCTGAACACGATGGTGGTGCTCCTGCTCTCGTCGCTCCTCCTCTTCCTCTATCTCTCCTACCAGGGCTTCGTGATACGCGAGGCCAACCGCATATCCGAGCTCACCCCGGCCGCGTACCCATCGTATTATACGAGCGACGTCGCGTACGACCTGGAGAAGATGGCCGCGAACGTGAGCGCATCACGCTCCGGCCCGAACGTCTCCATCGTGATAGGCGACTCGCTCGATGAGAGGGACACGAGCGCGCTCCTCTCGGACTACCGCGATTTCATCGAAGGCAACTACAGCCCGAGAATCGGCGCGAACATATCCCTCAACCTCTCCCCGATGCGGGACGGCTCGTACGAGCTCCTCTTCTCGGACGGCAACTACTATTCCAGGAACTACAGCGCGCAGAACCAGACCGCCCTCTTCTCCACCTACAACTCCACGAACCAGACCGGCCTGAAGAACGTCACGATTAACATCACCGCGTCCGGCCAGAGGCTGAACACAACGCCCTGGGCCTGGAGCCCGGGCGGCGACACCTTCATCGTAATCAACTACGAGGACGATACCGGGAGCTTCACGGATTCCGGCAACATATCCTCCACCACGCTCAAGAGCTACCTGTTCAGCCTCCAGGGCGGCAGCGTGAACCTCACATACGGCAACCTTCCCCCCGAAGGCTCCCTCCTGCTCCGCGCTTCCAACACTACGGTGACCGTAGTCATGGCGCTCTCGAAGCAGCTCAACGAGCCTCTTGGGTACTCATACAACGCCTCAATCGGATACTCGCAGGGCAAGGTCCGCAGGGATTCGCGGATAACGATAGGGAGCACGTAGCATGGCGGGGCCGGCATCCGGTCCCCGGTTTCCAGTTGTGTGTTTTGGGTTCTGGCCGAATGCAGGGCCGGAAACCGGAAACCCGCCCGCCTGCCCGGCAATCCGGACAAAGGGCCCATGGAAGAACGCTTACATCGGGAAACCGGAAACCCCAGACCGGAAACCCGCCGGTATCCCCTGAGGGGAGCGGAGAAACATATTTATTCCATGCCTAATCAGTATCAGCGATGTTCGTCCGGACCACCATCGACAAGATAGTGGAAATCCTCGAGACCAGGCGGAATATATACCTCCATGAGCTGGCCGCCCAGCTGAAGGCCAAGGAGGACGTGGTCGAGAAAATCCTGCTCGCGATGGAGAAGCGCGGCATAGTCAGCATCCACTACCCTCCCCTGCCGTTCCAGAAGCCCTATGCCAGCCTTGAGAAGGCGATGCCGCCAAAGAGCGAGGAGAAGCCCAGGGGCAGGGTGCTGGACAAGTACGACATCGAGGCCTTCGGCGGGCACCTCGTCGCTACCGTGAACATCGTCTTCGACGAGAAGGAGCTCGCCCCCAGGTACTACCTCTACCCCCCGCTCTTCAGCCATTATGGGGAGATATACCTCGAATACGTGAAGGACGAGGTCGCCCGCATCCTCCCGCCCGAGAGCACGCAGATGAGCGACGTGGAGAGGAAGTCCGAAGTGCTGCTCAAGCGCTGCAGCGTGACGGAGAGCATCCTCGGCTCGCTCGGCGAGGCCAACATGAAGGTCGTCTGCGGCTTCATCTCCTACAAGATGTTCGGCCTGGGCGACATGGAAGACCTGCTCTCGGACGACAACGTTGAGGAAGTCATCATCAACACGTCCCAGACTCCGATAAGCCTGTATCACAAGAAGTTCGGCTGGATGAAATCCAACGTCTTCCTGCGCGGGGAGGACGAGACCGCCAACTACGCGAGCCAGATAGGGCGCAGGGTAGGGCGGCAGATAACATCCCTCGCGCCGCTCCTTGACGCGCACCTCATAAGCGGCGACCGCGTGAACGCCACGCTCTACCCGATATCCAGGCGCGGGAACACGATAACAATACGCCGCTTCTCCAGGGACCCCTGGACGGTGGTCAAGTTCATCAAGAACCGGACCATCGCCCCGGAGCTCGCCTCGATGCTGTGGCAGGCAATACACTACGAGCTGAACATCCTCGTCGTGGGGGGAACGGCATCCGGGAAGACCAGCCTGCTCAACACCATCTCGAACTTCATCCCCACCTCCCAGAGGATAATCACCATAGAGGACACGAGGGAGCTCGTCCTCTCCGCTTCGCACTGGAACTGGGTCCCCATGGTCTCCCGCCTCCCCAACCCAGAGGGTCTTGGCGAGGTGACCATGCTGGACCTGATGATAAACTCGCTCAGGATGAGGCCGGACCGCATCCTGGTCGGCGAAATCAGGGAGAAGACCCAGGCCCAGGTCCTCTTCGAGGCCATGCACACGGGGCACAGCGTGTATTCCACGATGCACGCCGACACCGCCAGCGAGGCGCTGCGCAGGCTTACCGAGGCGCCGATAGAGGTGCCGGTCATAGAGCTCGAGTCCATAGACCTCATCGTGTCCCAGTTCCGCGACAGGAAGAAGAACATTAGGAAGACGTTCGAGGTGTCCGAGATAGCAGAGTTCGTCGAGAAGCCTTCGGTCAACCACATCTACCAGTGGAGGGCCAGGAACGACAGCTTCGAGCGCGTGAACGAGCCGAAGAGGTACATCGAGTCGCTGAACCTCCATACCGGCATGACCGCCCGGGAAATCGCGTCGGACGCATCCGAGAAGACCAAAGTCCTCGAGTGGATGGCGAAGTTCGGCGTGGAAGACGTGGACAGCATCGGCCGCGTGATAAAGACATATTACAAGGAGCCCTCGGCCCTGCTCGCTGCGATAGAGAAGGGGCAGCCGCCCGCGAAGGTCATCTGATGATCCCGTTCCATCTCTTTTCCGAGAAGTCCATGAGGGAGGTCGGGAGGCGCTTCCGGTGGTTCGGCCGCAAGCTCTCGGGCGTCTTCCCGTTCGTCAAGTACGACCTTCTTGAGGCCGACGTCCGGGTGCCCCACGAGGATTATCTCGCGGCCTCGCTCATCTCCGCATTCGTCATATCTCTCGTCATGTTCGGCATATCCTACTTCGTTCTGGCGGCCAGGGAGGCGGCGCCGAACCTCCTGCCAGCGGCCGCAGGCTCGTTCTTCATGCTCATCTTCTTCCTCCTCTTCTACGTGTTCTACCCAAGCATCCGGGCAAAGACGGTCGCCCTCAAGATAAACCTCGAGCTCCTCTACGCGCTGCGCGACCTCCTCGTCCAGATACAGTCGGGCATCTCGCTCTACGACTCCATGGTAAACATTGCGACGGCCAACTACGGGAACGTGTCGAAGGAGTTCGCGGACACTGTGAGGGAGATAAACGCCGGCGTAATCGAGGAGGTGGCCCTGGAACGCATGGCGCTGCGCACCAAAAGCGAGTACCTGAAGAAGGCAATACTGCAGATTCTCAACGCCGTCTCGGGCGGGGCCAGCCTCAAGGACGCGGTCCGCACCACCCTATCGGCCCTCGAGAACCACCAGATAAACCTGGCCCGCGAGTACGCGACCAAACTCAATTTCCTCACCCTCCTCTACATGCTGATTGCGGCCGCCATCCCCTCCATAGGCGTTACGTTCCTCATCATACTCTCCACGTTCAGCGGCATAGGGATAAGCGAGCAGACAATCTTCGTGATACTCCTGTTCTCAGCCATGCTCCAGCTGGTGCTGATAGGCTATGTCAAGAGCGTGAGGCCGGTGATATACTGATGGCGGGCTTCCTCCAGAGGGAATACCTCTTTTTCGGAAAGGTCCTGCCAGAGGACTGGATTCGCTGGATAGAGCGCAGGCTCGTCTTCGCGGGCCTGGACGAGGACGTCCTGGAGTGGGCCGGCAGGCGCTTTGCCCTGCTGACGCTCGTGTGCATACTGGCCTCCATCCTCCCCTTCGTGTCGGCCATCTACACATACGCGGACCCGTTCGAGACATTCGAGAGGATGCTCGGCCTGGTAACCCAGTCGCTCCTGTACGCGTTCCTCGCGTTCCTCCTAGCCCTCTTCGCGTTCTACACCCACCTCTACTACCTGATTGACGACCGCACGAAAAGGACCGAGAAGGCGCTCCCGGATTTCCTGCTGCTGGTGGTGGCCAACCTCAGGGCCGGCATGACCCCGCTGAACGCGTTCGTGGTGGCATCCCGGCCGGAGTTCGGGCCCCTTTCCGAGGAGGTCAAGAAATCCGCGAAGAAGCTGACCGGCGGGGAGTCCATATCCGTGATGTTCCTGGACCTCGCGGAGCGCATAGATTCTCCCATATTCAGGAACATGGTCGGCTTCTTCGACCGGGCCATGCGGAGCGGCGGCCGCCTGGCGAACATCCTCGAAAGCTCTGCCGATTACGTCCGGCGAGTCGAGGAGATGAGGGAGGAGGTCGTCCTCATCACCCGCTCGCACGTCATCTTCCTCGCCTTCATGGTAATCTTCATCATGCCGTTCCTGCTTTCCGTGTCTGTGGAGTTCGTCAAGCTCGTCAAGGGCATACCGGTCTTCAGCGAGGATTCGACCAACCTCCCCTTCTTCACCGGAAGGGTGAGCATAACCCCGGACTTCATAGTGATGGTGTCCTCGGCCCTCATACTGATGACCAGCTCGCTCGTTTCCCTGATGCTCGGCATAATAACACGGGGCCAGCCATTCTACGGCATCAAGTACGTCCCCATAATAGCGATATCGTCCCTGATAATGTTCTACGTAGCCCAGGCCTTCCTTTCGGGGCTGCTCTCCCAGTTCATATGATTTTGGCCGCCCTAACACGTCGGAGAGCCCCAAAAAGCTTAAAAAGCTAGCGTCAGTATCTCCAACAAATTAGGTGTAACCATGGTATCCTCAACAAGGAAGGGACAAGGAGCCACGGAGTACCTCGTCATATTGGCGGTCGTGCTCATCGTGGCATTGGTGGTAATCGCCCTGCTCGGCTTCTTCCCCGGCGTGGGAGGGGCGGCAAGGGAATCTCAGAGCGCTTCTTACTGGAGCGGCGCGCAGCCGTTCTCCATAACGAGCTTCAAGCTAGACAACACGTCTGTCACGCTCGTCATGTCGAACCGCCTCAGCGAGAAGCTCACGCTGACCGAAGTCGCATTCGACGGCGACGCGCTCACCAACGTCACGAACACGACGTTCAAGGGCGGTGAGGAGAGGAGCGTGAGCGGGACCCTGGGCTCGACCTGCGGCGCGTCAGGCGACGGGTTCGAGTACGATGTCGTGCTGACCTTCAACCAGGGCGGCATCTCGGGAAAGAAGCAATTCGGTGACAAGCCGCTCGTCGGCAAGTGCACCTGAGCTTCTTTTATTTTTTCTTTTCCTTTATATCCCCATGGAAAGCGTCTTCATCCTGACCAGTGAGAAGCTCCTGCGCGAGCTGGTGGAATCATCCAGGGCCCCGTGCATAATAGGCGACTGCGCATTCTTCGGCGGATACTCTCTTCCCAAAGGCGCCTCGTTCCACGATTTCCGCGACAAGGCGGAGCACATGCGCTTCTGCGAAGGGAGCATGGAAGGGGACAAGATAAGGCGCTTCGAGCTCCTCGTGATAAGCCAGAGCGGCCGGTGCCCGATGATAGTGATGGCCAACATGGAGGGCCTCTTCATCGAGCGCAGGGAGGAGTTTATAAGGATGGTGCATGCCATATCAAGGCGGAAGGCGGCGGGCTGCAGGCTATACCTCCATGTCAATGAGGAGATGCTCCGCGAGCTCTCCTTCTTCGCGGACAGGATACTGAGGTGAGGCATGGCAGCGTTCGACGCGGAAGCGCTTGTGGTGAACCCTATCATCTACTGGGCGCCCATGGTGCTCTCCCTGGCCGTCTTCTTCTACGCGATGGTCTTCAGGATGGGCGCCGGGAACATAATGAGGCCGGTCTTCACCGCGCTCGTAGCCTTCGCCGTCCTGTCGGCCTTCTCACATGCGCTGCATTTTTCCGAGCTGACGCTGGATGAGATGACGGTGGCCATACAGGTATCTTCGATGCTCTCCATGCTCGCGCTCCTGATAGCGCTGATACGGGCAAAGCGCTACCTCTAGCGGGGTTGTGAGTTTAGGGTTTTGAGTTTTGGGGCGAGGCCCTGGACACGAAACAGGAACCCTCAACCGGGAACGCGGAACGGGTTGCCGGAGGCCCCGAACCGGAAACCGCCGCGGTGTTCCTGTGTCGCCGGTCAGACCAGCAGCTGCGTGCCCGGATAAACGGTTATCCCTTTCTTCTCTATCCTGAAAGGCACGATGCGGTCTGCATGCGGGGAATGGCGCATCTTCACGACCTCGATGCCCCTCACCCTGACGGAATCGGTGCGGAGGTAGTACATGTGGATGATGCTGTCGCTGAGGAACCCCAGCCTGCCGTTCTCGAGGCTGCACAGGTCGACCTCCCTCTCGTCGGTGACAACGGTCGTGATGTTCCAGCTCTTGATGATGTCCATGAGGGCAAGTACGCCCTCGTTCTTCCGGTAATCGCTGTCGAAGAAGAGCGAGTAGGCCGTCAGCGAGTCTATGACCAGCCTCTTGGCCCCCAGGCTGTCTATGACGTCCCTGATGGTGCCGCCGCCCTCCTTGAGTATCCTCTCGACCTCGTGGGGCGAGTGCCTGATGAAAGCGAAATCCCCGTTGTCGTCCAGGCGGCACCCCACGCCCTCGGCCGTCATCATGAGCGAATTCCTCTGCTCCGAGAAGCTGAGATAGACGCCGGGCTCGTCGTACTCTTCCATGCCGTTGTAGAGGAACTGGAGGCAGAATATGGTCTTTCCGCTCCCGGTGCCGCCCCGGAGGAGGTTGACGCTGTTCTTCTCGAATCCGCCGCCCATTATTCCATCAAGGCCCTTTATGCCCGTTGGGACCCTGTCCGACTTAGGAGCCATGATTGGAAATCACGTCTAATGCTTATAAACTTTCTAGTCCGTGATGGCGCTGATGGACTGGTTGATTGCGTAGTCTATGGTCCTTGTCGCAAGGAGGGTGCCATTGGCGTTGAACGCGCTTGGCATCGAAACCCCGAACATGATTATCTTCGAGTTGTTCACGAGTATCCTCCTGGAGTTGGAAGGGCTCTGGCTGTCCCTTATGAGCGAGGTGCCCTTGATGTTGCTCTGGAGGCCGAACCTCTGTGTCGCGCTCTTGTACACGGTGACCGTCGATATGTTGAACGGCGATGTGATGTAGTGGGAGTTGTTCA
>JBFMCO010000022.1:0-88907 GCA_040754495.1 Microcaldota archaeon | reverse complement strand
AACAGGGTGGACCCGGGCGAGCAGTGCGACCCGCCCAATTCGAGGTGCGGCACAGCCGGCACGTGCAACACCTCGTGCCAGTGCGACGAGCCCCCTCCGCAGCCGCCCCCGCAGCAGGAGGAGAGATGCCCGTCGCACGTCGGCAACAACAGGACTCTGGTCATGCGCACGAGCGGCGGCCTCAACAGGAAGGCAGGGGAGCTGCGCAGCGCGCTCGGCGCCGGGGACCAGGACGTTCTCGTAACCGTAAGGGTGGGCGTGACCACTGCAGGCGCTGTCAGCGTGAGGAGCGCGGCCGCTTCGTGCAGCGGCCAGGCATGCCCGCAGCAGGCCGACGTCATCGGCATAAGCCAGCTCAGCCTGCAGGGCGTGACGGTGCCCGGCGTGGAGCAGGACTGCTATGCAGACGTCCCGGTCACCATAAGAAGGGAGGGCACCCAGTAAGAGGCAAACCCCATGGAACGCCCCGGATACAAGCTCAAGTTCGCAGCCAGCACCCTGCTCGCAGCATCAGCCCTGGGGCTTCTCGTATGGAGGACGCGCGAGCCGCAGACCGAGCCCAATCATCGCGAATGCCCCGAGGCCCCCCTTAGCGAGCCGCGGCCGGCAAGGGGGGACGGCCGCTGCGAGCTCGACAAGGCCGAGGCCGACCCGAGGTCGGCGAACTGGGACCCGGAGAGCTGCGGGTATTGCGGCGACGGCATAGCCCAGGAATGGGAGCAGCCCTCATGGGCCAGCCGCATCGAGCAGAGGAAGTTCGTCTGCGACGTTGATTTCCACTGCGGAAACGGCGTGGAAGACCATGACCAGCCATACGAGGCCCTTGTCCGCCGCGACGGCGGCGTCTTCGAGTTCGGTACCATCTCCATAACGGAGACATGCGCGGACTGCTCGCGCGACTGCGTCGAGCCGGCACCACGGCGCACGCGAAGGGTGCGCGAGCCGGAACCGGTCCCTATCTCGGTGCCGGCATCCCTGTGGTCCTGCCCCACGCAGGTGGCCACGGACGAATCCCGCGATGTCGTGAGCGCGCAATCCCCGACCGTGCAGAGCGTGATAAGGAGGATAACCGGCGCCATCTCGGGCAGGGCGAGGGAGCTGCGTTCGGCCCTCGGGGTGAACGAGACCACCGAGGTCGATGTGCGGTTCTCCATACTCGTGAGCGAAAGCGGGGTGCTGACCCTCCAGAGCGCCTCGGCCTCCTGCGGCGGCGTCCGCTGCGGCGACCATACGACGATAGTGAGCTCCAGCAGGCTGAGCCTGAACGGCCTCACCCTCGGCTCCCCGGGCGAGCGCTGCAACTGGGTGCTGACCGTCCGCGTCCCGTAGCATTTCCGGACTTTCCCAGACATAAACTGCCATCATAAGGGGTTTCCGGTTGCCTGTTTCCGGTTTCGATGAAAACGAGACTGGAAACTGAAGACCGAAAACCACCGAGCACAGGTGTTATCCCCGGAGCTTTCCTGAACCAGTACATCCGGACTTTCCCAGACATAAACTGCCATCATTCGGGGTTTCCGGTTGCCTGTTTCCGGTTTCGATGAAAACGAAACTGGAAACTGAAGACCGAAAACCACCGAGCACAGGTGTTATCCCCGGAGCTTTCCTGAACCGCCTGTCCCGTAGCATTTTATTCCCTCTTCCCCAATCTATTAGCCATGGTGAGCCACCTCCTTTTCGACATAGACGATACCCTCTTCCCATCCACGGAGTTCTCGGCGCTTGCCAGGAAGAACGCGCTGAACGCCATGATAAGCATGGGCCTTCCGGCCGATCACGAAACCCTTAACTCAAAACTCAAAACCATAATAGAGCGCAAGGGCTCCAACTACCCGCATCATTTCGACGAGCTTTGCCTGGAGCTCGGCCAGACGAGCCCGGCCCGGTACGTGGCCGCGGCCGTAGCCGCCTACCATGACACGAAAACCTCGATTGCGCCTTTCCCGAGGGTACCCCTCGCCCTCATGACCCTGCGCGAGCGCGGCTACCGGCTCTTCGTCGCGACGCAGGGCAACTCGATAAAGCAGTGGGACAAGCTCATCCGCCTGCGGCTTGCCCTGTATTTCGACGAAGTGTTCGTGTCCGAGGAACTCGGGGAGGACAAGGGCGAAGGCTTCTACCAGAAGATACTCAAAACCCTGAACGCGAAACCCGAAACCTGCCTCATGGTCGGCGACCGCGAGGATACGGACATCGCCCCGGCCCGCGCGGTCGGCATCAGGACCGTGAGGCTCATTTCCGGGAAACACGCCAATATCCCTACATCGGCGGAGTTCTCCATACGGGATGTAGGGGAGCTCCCGGCCCTCCTGCAAACCTTATAAATCATTCAATCCAATACTCCCCCATGAAGCTTCTCTTATTCGGACTTATCGTTGTGGCCCTCCTCATCGCCGGATGCGGCGGGAGGGGCGCCTCGTCGTGCAAGGACAACACGCAGTGCAAGTCGTGGCAGTTCTGCAACACCACGGGCGGCACATGCGCCACCCTCCCTGGCTACTGCGAGACCGACGACACGTGCAAGGCGAAGGACAACATGACAGTGTGCGACATCGCCAAGACGCACCTTTGCGTATATCAGGAGGGCTTCTGCCGCACGAATGCGAACTGCGAGAGCTGGCAGGTGTGCGACTCCACCCAGCACTGCAGGCCCTCGCCAGGCTTCTGCGATTCCGATTCCCAGTGCGACCCTGTCTTCGAGTTCTGCAATCCGGCCACGCACCAGTGCGGGCCGGCTCCGGGATACTGCCTCAAGGACACGGACTGCGATTCATGGGAGAAATGCGACATCGTGAGCAAGCGCTGCTACATACTGGAAGGCCGCTGCGAGCTTGACGGCGACTGCGAGACGTGGCAGGCTTGCGACGTGAAGACGCACCTGTGCAACCCGAAGGTCGGCTTCTGCATAAACGACGAGGACTGCCAGGCCTGGTCCAAGTGCGACCTCGCGTCCAAGAAGTGCATCGCGCGCCAGGGCTACTGCCTCGGCGACAACGAATGCAACACGTGGGAGTTCTGCAGCGACAAGACGCACAGGTGCACCCCGTCCAAGGACCGCTGCGGCTCGAACGCGGACTGCGGCACGTGGCAGGTGTGCGACAGCGAGCACTTCTGCAGCGCCAAGACCGGCTTCTGCGACGACAACGCGGACTGCGTGCAGGGCGAGGTCTGCAACCAGCTGACTCACGTCTGCCAGTGAAAGAAAGAACCTCTGATGTATTCCCAGGTGGTTCTTTCAGCGCACTTGAAAGGGCACTTTCAAGGCGCACCTTGTCGCCAGGCGACAAGGTCGACTCCCCCTGAGGTCCTGATTTTCCTTTTTCCCCCTCCCTTATCCAAACCAGAAATCGCAAAACCCAAACGGGAGACCGGAAACAGGAAACCGGAGGCCCCTAGCCCCCCTCATCGGTTATCCTTGGCTTCTTCGGCGCATCGCCCTCATCAGTAATCCTCGGGCTGTGCTTTTCGGGCTTGGTTTCCGCGGGCTTCACGCGCGGCTCTTCCTTGGGTACAGCCTTGGCCGCAGGAGGGCCCTCGCGGGGCGGCAGAGGCACGAGCTTCGCCGGCTGGCGCTCGCTTTTCTTCCTTATAGGTTCAAGCTCTACCTTCACGACCATGTCCGCGTCAGGGACAATCCCCTTACGCTTTGCAACGTGGCCGTCTTTCCTGAACTCGAATTCCAGCTCCGCCCCCTCCTCGACCCTTTTCTGGCATACGCCCTCACCGGAAGTCGTGCAGAACGTTTCCCCGCCTGCCGACACTTCGACGCCTCCCGGTTCTGTCACGAACGTAATCTGGAACGTTTTCCTGGCCGGGCGCGCCGGCTCCGGGGCTTTGTGCGGCTCCGGCGCCCTCTCCACCCAGGCATCCGGCGCCTGCGCCGATTCGTTGATGCGGTCCCCCCTGCTCTGTCTCAAGTCCGAAAGCATGACTGTGCCGAATCCTGCCGCCGCGAGCACGCCGGCTATCGCGCCGGCCACCACCATCTTTCCGGGCCTCTTTGGCGCGGGATTCTGGGGTATGACCATCGTCATCCCGGCATCCCCATCGGGGCGGGCGGCAGGTTTTGGTGCCTGGGCCCTGGCCGGCTCCTGCATCCTTTTCTGCGTGTGCGCTGCCTGGAGCTTGCGGGCGCACCGCTCGAGCGAGCTCTTTATCGCTTTCATGGAAGGCGGGCGCTTCTGCGGGTCTTTCTCGAGGCACTCCATAATAAGGTCGCTCAGCTCTTTCGGGATATCGCCGCGGATTTCGGAAGGGGATTTCGGCCTCTCTTTCTGGACCATCTTCTGCACGACCATGAACTGCAGCTCGCCCCTGCGCTCCCGGTCGAAAGCCTCCTCGAACGGGATTTTTTTGCAGAGCGTCTGGTACATGGTGACGCCCATGGCGTATATGTCGATGCCCGGCTCGTCCATCACCCTCCCAGTTATCTGCTCTGGCGGCATGTACTCGGGAGTCCCAAGTATGCTGCCCACCTGCGTGAGCTGGGTCGCCTCCCCTTCGTTTTTTTGCGGCGCAACGACTTTCACAAGCCCGAAATCGCTTATCTTCGGCACGACGCTGCCGTTAGGCTCGGTCAGGAGGATGTTCGCCGGCTTCAGGTCGCGGTGTATAATCCCTTTCTCGTGCGCAAGGTTCAGGGCATCGCAGACCGGCACAGCTATCGAGAAGAACCTGCTGAGCGGCATCATCCGGTCGCTGGAAATCTCATCCTGGAGCGAGCCGCCCTCCACGAATTCCATCACGCAGTACGGCGCCTTGTCCTCGGTCCTGCCGAAGTCGGTCACCCTCACTATGTTGGGGTGGTTCAGGCTGGACGCCACCTGGGCCTCCCTCTCGAAGCGGTTGAGCCTCTCAAGGACCTCCATCGGGTTCTCGTCCTTTCCGGGCGGGTAGAGCATCTTGAGCGCCACCTTGTTTCCGAACAGCTTCTCGTCTTTGGCCAGATACACCTTTCCGTAGCCGCCGCTCCCCAGCAGCTCCTCTATTTTGTACCTTCCGTCCACCTTGGTGCCGATGAGGGTGTCCTTTCTCTGCGCTGTCTGGCCTTCTCCTGAGCTGAAATCGCTTTCCGGCACCGGCGGGGCGAGGGGCGCTTTCCCTGCCGGCCCCTCCTGCAGCGGCTGTTGTTTCTTCACAGAAGTGCCTGAAACCGGGGCTTCCCTTGTTTCCGGAGGCTTCGCGCCGCTGTTCTTGACGCTCATGTCATTCCTCTGTCCTTATCCTCGGCCTGTCGCCCTCGTCCGTTATCCTTGGCGTGTGGGGCTGCGGCGTGCTGCCCTGCACCTTTGTCGGCGCGCGCTCCATCGACGCATCAACCGTGCGGTCCTGGTCCGGGACTACGCTCGCGGTGGCGTCCTGGTATCCGCGCCTGGCGAGCCTCAGCTCGACCGGCTCGCTGCCATGCCCTATCGTGAGCGCGCAGCTGCCGTCCCTGGCTGTAGTGCACGCCGTTTCGCCATCCCTGATGACGCGGACTCCCGAAACCCCTGTCCTGATTGTAATCGTATGCTCCTGCACTACTGCTGCCTCCGGTGCGGCATCCGCCGCGGGCGGCGCCGGTGTAGCGATGTCCGTACGCGCTGGCTCGGGAATGGGGTCCCTGGCCCTTGGCGGCCCCGGATTCGCGGCCGGGGGCTTCGCGCTCTGTTGCGCAATCGGCTCGCTCTCATGGCTCCCAGCCCTTGTCACGATATACGCCCCGCTTGCGCCGAGCACGGCCAAAGCAGCGCCCGCGGCAATGAACTTGGCAAGCCTCCTTCGTTTGGGCGCTGCAACATCCACCGCCGTTTCGTCCGTACGTGCGCCCTTTGGCTTGAGGTCCCGTATCCTGACTATCTCTGTCTTCTCGTACCGCGATGATGCCTCGGGAAGGTCCGCCTGCTCCAGAACCCTGGCTGCGTCTTCCGCGCTCATGGCGGGTTCGGGCTGGGCCGCAGACTGCGCAGCCTCCTGCACTGCCGCCTCATCTGCGCCGGCCTCGGGCTTGGCCTGCCTCGGCACGGTCTTCATGTCCTCCTCGGCAGCCTGCACGTCCTGGGCCGGTGCCGTTGGCTCCACTCTCGCGTAGGGCTCCCCGGGGCTGATAATCACCGAAGGAAGCTCTGTTTCCGGAACGGACGGCATCTTCTGCTCCTCCGCCCCGTTCGCGTTCTTTTCCCCGTTGAGGGCTGTAATGGCGTCCTTCAGCTCCTTGATGCTCTGGAACCGATTCTTCGGGTCGCTGGCGAGGCACTTCATCACTATAGCCTCGACCTGCTCAGAAACGTCGGCGCCGGGCACGACCTCGCGAACCGTCTTGGGCTTGGTCTTCCAGAGCTTCTCCTTGAACTCGTTCCACTTGTTGTGCTGGTAAGCATTGAACTCGTCAGTAGTCGGGAAGTCAGCGCGTGCCTTGTCCAGATAGAAGGTGAAGGGCGTGGTCCCGGTCAGCATGTGGTATAAGACCGCTCCGACGGCGTATATGTCCGTCCTCTCGTCCATCGTCAGGCCCCATGCCTGCTCCGGGGACATGTAGCCGGGCGTGCCGAACCCGCCTTCCCCCTTTAGCGTGAGCTCGCTGGAGCTCGGCGCAAGCAGCTTTGCCAGGCCGAAATCCAGCACCTTCACCACCCACTCCCCTTCCTTGTCCTGGAGGAGGAATATGTTCAGCGGCTTGATGTCGCGGTGGATGATGGGCTTCTTCTCGCCGTCCTCCTCGTAGCCATGCGCCGCCTCGAGGGCCTTGCAGACCTGCACCGCCACCGTCTTCGTGAAATCCCAGGGAAGCATGCCTGCGGCCTCAATCACCTGGTCGAGGTCCTGCCCCTTCAGGAGCTCCATCACGCAGAAAGGCTTCCCGTCGTCCAGCTCCCCGAAATCAAGAATATCCACGATGTTCGGGTGCTTGAGCTTTGCGACCAGCTCGACCTCGCTCAGGAAGCGGTCGTACATCATCTTCTTTGTCTGCTCGATGTTTGCAGGGTCCGCGTTCGCGAACGCGGAATCGAAGTTTATGACCTTGATGGCGACTTCCCTGTTGATCACGGTCTTGGCCCCTTTCTCCTCTCCCTCTTTCCCCTTCTTCGGCTTGGTGGTCTTTATCATCCTGCCCCGGTATACCCTGCCCATGCCGCCTTCGCCGAGTATGCCCTCGACGAGGTAGAAGTCCTGCGGCGTCTTGTCGATGCGCGCGCCCTGCAGCATCGCGTCGGGCTGTGCGGCGAGTCCCTCGACCGCCGGCTCCTCGCTCGCCATCATGCTGCGGAGCGGGATGGCCATCCTCGACTTGCCGCTGAGGGCGTCCTTCTTGCGACGTCCGGAGCCGTCGCTGCCGTCCTCGGATTTTTGCATGTTATACTTTATGTTCGAAAGTATTTTAAATGGGCCTACCCAGCAACAGACAACCTCATCAAGCGACACGTTTTTAAAGTGTTTTAGTTAATGTAAGTCCATGAAATTTTCCAACAGAGAAAGTGCGGAGTCTTTGAGCCGCCAGAGGGGCTCAATAGGACGGGCGGCATCCAAATACGCCCTCGCAGGCGCCATTCTTTTGGGGGCGCCGCTTCTTGACAACGTCGCCCGGGCACAGGAGCCCGAGGTGCATGCCACGACGCAGGCCGCGCAGCCGGTGCATTCGGTCAGCGGCGAGAGGACGAGCATAACCGACGGGAGCGCGACGCGCGACGTCTATCTCAAAGCAGGCGACGTCAATGTCCCAACGCTCACGATCGAAGGTCCCGCCAGATTCACCGTCCGGTTCTACCCAGCCGTGCGCAGGGACCGCTTCCCGGAGGGCACCACCGAGGTGTCCAGGCCGATTGAATATTCGCTCGGCCCTGCCGGTGGCGAGCAGACGCCGTCCACGGCTCCAGGCACCACGCGCATCTCCGGATTCACGCACCGCGAGATAGACCAGACCACGCTCGCGATAGGCACGCCCATAGAGATTACGCTCAGCGTCCCTGCAGGCCGCCACACGTTCTCGGTCACGGCTCCGAACGGTTTCTTGGAGCTCGTGAGGGTTGAAGCGCCTCCGGCGCCCGTCCGGCCGGTACAGCCGGTGCAGCCTGTTGCCCCGGTCGTCCGGCCCGAGCAACCGCCGGTGCAGCCTGTGCGCGTCAGGAGGCCAGTGTTCGATTTCAACGGCGAGCGCCTCCAGCTCTCCCGCTTCGGCTCTATGGGCAATTCGGGCGACGCGTACCTTGCCGGCGCGACCGGGTACGTCCCGGTAGGCGACCATCTCTCCATCCTCGTAAACGGGCGCTTCTCGTCTTACGCGCTCACGCTCCAGACCAGCCAGGCCACAAGCGGCCTGCGGAGCTATACCGGCGCAATCGGTGCCGGCGGCGAGCTGCGCTTCGGCGAGCATTCGGTTTACGCCCTCGTCTTCGGCGGCTACCGCGGCATTTCGACGTCGATACTTTCGCACCTTGACGGCCAGACGCTAAACGAGCTGTCGCACGGCTACGAGCTTGGCGGGGAAGGCGGCTACCGCTACGGCAGGTACTTCTCCCTCGGCGTCTTCGGCAGCAACAACCCGTTCAATCCCCTTGGCGTCCGCCTCCGCGGCGAGATTCCGTGGGGCTGGGTGGACGGCTACAATCCCTGGGCAGAGGTGAACATGCTCTGGATGCATGCGCTGGTCGGCGCAGACACGCCCGGGACTGTGGGCGCGGTAAGGCTGTCGGACGACGAGCTCCACTTCAGGGGCCTCGTAGGCGTGCCGCTCTTCAGGGCCGGGCCGTTCATACCGTCTGTCCTTGCGGGCGGCGCGATGAACGCCTCGGGCTCCGGGATGCACGCAGGCAGCGCGCTCCTTGGCGGCGCGATAGACCTCGAGCTGCTCGACAGGCTCTCCATACAGGCGGCGGGCCTTGCCGACATGCAGTTCAATCCCTTCGAGGCTGCGCCGCTCGTCCTGCTCAGGCTGAACTACAGCCACTAATCCCGCCCCATCCGGGCAGGAGCAGTTTTATTTTTTTACCTCCTTACTAATTTTCATGATAAGATTCGGCCCCGCGGGCATCCCCATCCAGTGCGAGGCAAAAAGCACCCTGGAGGGCGTGAGATGCTGCCGGGAGCTCGGCCTCACCGCGATGGAGATGGAGTTCGTCCAGGGCGTCCGCATGGGCGAGGCCTCCGCCGGCGAGGTCCGCAAGGCCGCAGGCGAGCTTGACATCTCCCTCTCTTCGCATGCGCCCTATTACGTGAATCTGTGCACGGACGACAAGGTGAAGATGGCGAACACCCGCCGCCACATAATCGCGTCCGCCCGCATCACAGCGCTCGCAGGGGGCGGCATCACGGTCTTCCATCCAGGCTTCTACCAGAAGCTCACGCCTGCCGAGGCCTTCGGCGCGGCAAAATCCGCCCTCCTCGAAATCGTCTCGGAACTCAAAACCCACAACATCAGAATCCGCCTCGGGGCAGAGACCGTCGGCAAAAAAAGCGCATTCGGCGGCCTGGACGAGAACATCCGGCTCTCCCAGGAGATTGACATGGTAGAGCCTGCGCTCGATTTCGCGCACCTGCACGCCCGCGGCGACTTCCCCATAAAAGGCGAGGAAGAGTACCGGGCCATATTCAGGAAGCTCGAGCGCGAGCTCGGGGACTACGTGAAGCGCTTCCACTGCCATTTCTCGGAGATAAACTACAACGAGAAGGGCGAGCGCAACCACCTGCCCCTGGGCTCGAACAACACGCCGCCGTTCCGTCCCTTCATGAAGGTCCTTGCCGAGAACGGCTACTCCGGCACGGTGATATGCGAGACGCCGAAGCTGGACATCGATGCCCTCACGATGATGCACGAGTATGGGAGGCAGAGGGGTGGCCGCTGATGCTTCTCGTCGAATACCTCGAGGAAGCCGCCGCATATCTGCGCGAGAAGAAGGAGAAGCTAAAGAGGCTTGACGAGCAGTACCGGCGCATCTACGACCGCGACATCAAGAAGGAGATGGCCGAAACAAGGCTGGAGATAGCGAAGAAGACCTCGGAGATATACGACGAGCTGCTTTATTGCCTGGAGGAATTCCGCGCCCTCCACAAATACTACCCCGAACTGCTCCAGGCGTTCATGGATGACGAGTACATCGGCAAGGTCCTCCAGAAGAAGGCGTGGCTCCTGGATTTCAAGAGCGTGCCGGCCAAGGAGGCCGCGGCGAAGCTTGCGACGCTCCGCTCATGGCGCGCCCAGCTCAAGGACGCGAAGGGCTTCCTCAAGGGCTGGGTGGGCACGGTAGATTCCAAGGCCCTCGCGGCCACGTACCCCCAGCTGCGGGGCTATGTTAGCGGCGAGATGGACAAGCAGGATGCGATGGCGGCTATAGAGAAGGCAGACAAGATGCTCCTCAAGGAAGGCTGGCTCCTCCTTCTTTCCGATTCGCTCATCCAGATACCGATTGCCAAGTTCATGACGCTGATAAACAATCTCAGGTACGCAGAGATGCAGGCGCAGGGGCAGCTTATGCGCATGCGCGGCAAGGGGACGGTCGCAGAAACGACAGCCCTCCGGAAATTCCAGGAGGTCACGCGGAAGCGCCAGCATTACGAGCGGATGGTGCGGCAGATACTGCTCGCCAACCCGGATTACCTGCGCTCGCTCAAGAAAAAGAAGGTCTGGACGTCGCGGGAGCGCCTCGGCAACCTGGACAAGCTGGCGCAGTCCGTAGTTCCCAGGGCTGTCAAGGAGCGCGTGTGGCTGAACCAGATGCGCAAGAAGCTGGAGGAAGCGTCATGAGCATAGGGCCGAGGGAGGCGCTCATAGTATTCTCCTTCCTCCTGCTCTCGTGCCTTGCCGCGGCCGGCTTTTTCAGCTATCTGACCTACCGGAGCATCGGGAGCAGCGTGCGCGTGGAGCTGGAAAACGTCTCATTCGACGCGGCCCGCTGCCATGCCGGGGACAAGGGATACATGGATGTCTTCGGCACGAAGCTGAATTTCACGGTCCAGGGCATCGAGAGCTGGCGGGGCAGGCAGGCGTGCCGCTCATCAGGCACGGCATCGGCCGGCGGCGAGGGCTTCGCCCTGGATATCTACCGCGTGGAAGAGGGCGACCAGTGCGCGGTGCTGACTTCGAGCAAGACCGGGGAGAGCTCGGAGGACTGCGATGGATTATGGCCCGGCTACGCCGCAGGCCATTAGCCCGAAGCGGCTTCGGATATCAGCGCGGCCGCCTTCGAATACGCTTCCGGCGGCTTCGTGTTCGAGATGGAAACCATCTTCTCCGTTCCGTTTCGCGTCACGGAGATATAGTTGCAGTCGCCGTCCACGATGAGCGGGTTCGCGTACCTGTCCTCGAGGTAGAAGAATCCGGACCTCTCTATCCCGTTGAGGAGCGAGAGAAGCTCGGTCCGGTCCAGCCTGAACAGCCTCGTTTCGCTCACGACGCCCGGCCCATCTCCGGCATCCCCGTTCCCTATGCCGCTCTCGTAGGTGCCGCGGCCCTCGGCGTCTATCTCTATCACCGTGCGGCCCCACTCGGCGTGGCACGCTCCGTACGAATAGGCTATATACAGGTCAGGAGGCAGCTCCTGGCTGACCTGCGGCTCGATGCAACCGACGGCAAGGAGCGCGATAAGCGCAAGGACGGGCGTCCTCATGCAATAGGCAACTTAGCGAAGAAATATTAACCCGCCCGGGCATCTGCATTGCATGGTAAAACCCGGAAAGTTGTCGTCATCGGCCCCAGCGGCCAGGGCCGTGCGGAGGCCCGTGACGGAGAAGTGGAAAGCCGCGTTCGACAATCTTGTCTTCGCGGTGGCCCTTTTCACCGTGCTGATGACAGTTCCCCAGGCGGCCAAGATTTGGCTGGAGAAGGACGCCTCCGGCGTTTCCGCCCTGTCGTGGTTTGCATACACGGTCGGGGCGGTCTTCTGGATGCTCTATGGCATAGTGCATAATGAGAGGCATATCATAGCGATATACGCGCTCTTCACCCTCGTGAACGCGTCCATCGTGGCGGGCGTGCTGCTTTTCGGCTAGCTCCCCATGGAGCGTATGCGCTCCCTGCGCTTGCCGGCGTCGCCTAATCATTTCGTAAAACAATTAAATGCGCCCTGCGTACCCTTTCCGTGGACGAGGACGTTGTCGTGAGCCGCCAGATGCTCCGCGCCATGGGGGCCGAGACCCGCACGAAAATGCTCAAGGCGCTGCGCGAGAGGCAGAAGACCCAGAGCGAGCTTGCCGCCGAACTCGGCATCTCCGCGCCGACGGTCCTGGAGCACGTGGGGCAGCTCCAGAAGGCGGGTCTTATCGAGCTGGTTCCGGAGTATGCCGAAAAAAAATGGAAATACTACCGCCTCACCCGCACCGGGAGGGGGATAGTGGAAGGAAGGCGCATGAGCGTCGTCATGCTCCTTGCCAGCGGCTCCGCAATCATCAGCGTCGGGCTACTCTTCCTTTATGCCGCAATGCCCATAATAATCAGCGCGCTTACCGGTTCGCCGGCGGTGACTGCCCCCCCGTCCCAGAATGCCACAATCCCAACAGGCTGCGGAGAGGGCGCATGCCTGTCCTCGGCACTCGGCTCCCTTCAATCAGGTTCGCAGAGCTTCGTAGGCGTCCTGGCGATGTTCTTCCTGCTGCTCACGCTGGCGCTCGTTGCGGTGCTCGTGTTCCAGCGCATGAGCGGGAAAAAAGGATAAAAAGATGGCACCCGCACCCATCCTCAATAGTAGTAATAGGGCGGATGATACGCCACCAGCGACCATATCCACAGCGCCATCAGGAGCATGAAGGGAGTGATTATAACGCTGAAGCCGACGAACATCATCGCCGCTGCAAGGCCGTTCCCTTCCTTGCTCTTCTGGATGTAGAGGTATGCCGTGACCGACAGCCATGCAAGGAATCCGGCAAGCGCCAGCACGCCGGGGTCCTCCGCCTTCGTCCTGCTCCACAAAATCACGAGCACCGCGAGCGATATGAGCAGCGCAAATCCCACCGCGGAGATGAATGAAAACACGGCGACATCGGCCAGGTCGCCCTTCCTCTCGCCGTTGCCCTTTTGCACCTGACGCTCCGCCTCGTTTGCCTTCTTCCGCACGAACCAACCGACCCCTGCCAGGACCAGCAACATGGCAGCCATCTCGGGCAGATAAAGCTGTAGCCATTCCTTCCCGTAATTGCCGCTCATCGTGAACGACTCGCCTGCAAGCAGGGCGCTCTTCTGCCTCACATATCCGTGTGCATAGCTGACATAGCTGTACGAGCTGGAGAGAGCTGACTGCAGGTTGCTTGAGCCCGGTGCCGCGCCCCCCGCAAGCACGGCACTCCGCATCTGGTTATAATTGCCCTCGCTGCCGCCTTCTTTGAGGTGCAGGTCCTCATCCACGTCGATGGCCACCCGCGTGCTCTCCACATCGAAATCGTACCCGGGTGTCTCGAAATCGAACCTCTTCCCGGTCAGGGTATCGTCCACATATCCGAAAGCGCGGTAGAAAACCAGAATGCTGGTGCCGCCGCCCTTCTGGACTGTCTTGTTCAATGCGATGCTGTAGCTGCCGCCGCCCAATGCCGTCAGTTTCGCCGGCACGAAACTGTAACCCGGGTAAGGACAGTCATCGTAGTAGTAATAGCCGTAATCCCGGGGCGAGCTGTTTTCCGGCAGGCACTCCTCTTTCACATAAGCGCTGACGATGCGCACGTCGTTCCCGGGTATGTCCAGGCTGATGTGGTCAATCGCACCCTGCCCGTTGTTCACGTAATCGAGCCGCAGCGCGGTGCTAGCGAGGCCCCGGTCATCGAACATCACGGCATAGTAGGCGTTCGTCGAATAAGCCGCACCCCCATACGCAAAGGAAAGAACTCCCCAAATCATTAGTCCGAGCAACAATATGCTGTTCTTCATGACCGATTATACTGCGTTTTCTTCACTTAAAAAGCGGGGATTTCATTAGGGAAAAGCCTAATCACGTTTCACTTCAGCCCATTCATGCGCTCTTCAATCCTCTTCTTCTGCGCATCGTTGATGCGTGGGTCGTCCTTCATGAAGAGCGTGTAGAAGTTCAGCAGGAGCTGCCTTGTCTTGCGGCCATCAAGCTCTCGCGCGCGGCGTATGTGCGCATCCGAGCGCGGGTCGTCCATGAACATGTAGCAGATGGCCAGGAAGAAATTGGTGGTGGCGTCCTTGGGCTCTATGGCGAGGGCCTCGCCGAAGGCCTCCACGGCCTGGTCCATCTCGAAGAGCTCGAAATGGGCCATACCCTTTATCTGATAATAGCGCGAGCGGCGGCCGAGCAGGAGGGCGCGCTCGAAGCACTCCAGGGCCGCGTCGTAGTTCTTCATCTTCAGCGAGACGATGCCCCGCAGGTACCACAGGTCGTCCCGGCCGCTATCGGTTGCGAGCATGCGGTCGAGGGCGTCGGCCGCCTCCCGGTAGCGCTGCTGGACGACGAGCCCCTTCGCCTCCTCTATCCCTTCCATGGAGAGAACAAGGCGCCGAAAGTAACTTAATCACTGCTTCCGCGGCGTGCTTTTCATCACGCGCCGGTAATGCTCGAGCATGCCGGCCGGAGGCCCCTGCCCCGGAAGGTGGCCGCTGTAAAGCTGGGACGCGGCATTTTCAAGCTCGCTGCCAACGGCCGCCCTCTGCTGCTGCGTATCCGGAAGCGAGAGCGCAGAATTCGCCGCAGTCGCGAGGGCGGAAACGAGCTGTGCCGATACGCCGCTTGGCGGAGAGCGGAGCATGCGCTCAAGGCTCCGCCTGTCGCCGCCGCTCCTTGCGATTCTCGCCGCCTCCTCCAGCACGTCCCGCGCCCACGCCCGCTGCTCGGGAGGGGCGTTCTGGGCATTCCTGAAGACGTTGCCCAGGTCGCGCTCGAGGAGCCGCATACCCTGGCCGAATTCCTCATCGCTCCGGACAAGACTTTTTCTCACGCACTATTCATATGCGTGAAGACAATTAAACCTATGATACGCACCCCAATAGGCGCTCGATAGGCATTAAAACTCTTTCATGCACTAATTTATCGCAATAAACGTTAAAAAGTGGGAACATGGTGGAGACGTTCCGCGAAAGAGTTGCCCCGAAGCAGGCCGAGCGGCAGCTGCCTTCAATAAGGAGGGAGGAGCGGGAGCTCCATGGCGCGCTCGACTCCCTCGGGAGGGCCGCGAGGCACGTGCGCACCCCGGCAGAGGGCGCGAGGACGGGCGGCGCGCAAGCGATGGCGCGGGCCGACCTAGACATGCGTGTCGCCAGGAACGTTTCGGAGCTGCGGCTGGATGGCTCGACGCCGCTGCATTCCAGGTTCCTCAGGCTGCTCGAGAGCATCTGACCCCGGATGGTTTGCCCATGAAGATGGTCGCTGACGCAAGGGACTATTCGCAAGACCACAGCTCAGCCGGGCTCGTGGTGCTTGCACTCTCCTTCATGCCGCTGCTGGTCATCCCCATATACATCCTCGCCTCCCCTCACGAGCCCCTTTCCGGCGCGGCCCCTACGGCATTCGTATTCGCCCTGAGCGGGCTCGCGTTCATGGGATTCTTCGGCATGTACCTGAAGTCGAACGGCCTCCTCTTCAAGGTGCCGCTCAGGGTGTTCGAGGAGGGGCTGCTCATCCAGCCGACGCTCGGCATGGGCCCGAAGAGGCTTACCTACGGGCAAATAACCGCGGCCGAGCTGTGGCTGGGGAAATCCGGGGGCGGCTGCATGGTGCTCACGCGGGGCGGGGCTGCGATACGGAGCGTCGAGAACTTCCGCGACAGGGATGCAATGAAGGCATTTGCCGGGTGCATACGCCCAACGCTGGAAGCGGCCGGCCTGAGGCTGGCCCACAACGACGATGGCGAGCAGTCCCTGCGCATGGCCTTCAGGAGGAGCATCGTGCCGGGCGGCCGGCACCGGCTGTCCGCCGCCGAACGCGCATGGCAGCCCATTTAAAAACACGTCAAACTACTTAGTATAACATGGATGGGACCAGCCGGGCCCGCCCGCGGATACGCTGCGCGCAGCCTGTCCGGGGAGAGCGCGAGCCGTTTTGCCGGACCGACGAGGCCAGCGTCAGCCGCATGCTTTCCGGGAGATATTCCGGCATGGTCGAGCGGCTGCAGGATATGGACGGCGCCCGGGGTATGAGTTTCCAGCTGTACCACGCCGATGGAAAATACGTCTCCCCGTACCAGGTTTCGCCGCGGGAGCCGGCCAACCACGTCATGCGCTTCCTCGCCCTGCGTTTTGCCAGGAGCATGTTCCCCCAAAATTTCATCGATGCGCGCGAGCTCCGTATATCCGCCCTCGGCGGCCGGGCGGTCTCGGCCATGTACTCCGGCTACGTGGAGGACGGGACGGGCGTCATCGCGCGCCGTGCCGATTTCATGCGGCGGTATTACGAGGCCGATGGACGCGGCGAGCGCGATGCCATCCAGGCGAAGTTCGACTCGTCCGAGCGCGCTTCCTGCCCGGACCTTGATGAGGCGATGAGAGACATGGAGCTGTCCGGCATCATAATCCCGCATCCTGAAGCCAATTATCATGCATGCGGGGGGAACGTCGTTTTTTTCGAGGTGCTCGGAATAAGGCTTCGGAGGGCGTTCGCATTTGCGAACGAGCTTTCCGCAAACCCCGAGGAGTCGCTTGCGCTCCTTTCCCTGATGTATGCTGCCATGCTGCGGCACTATTCGAGGGCGAATCCTTCCTATTTCGCATATTTCGAGGATTACCATGGCTTTTGCCTGCATGACATCTCGAACGGGGTGCTCGGGACCCTTGCAGAGCTTGCCTCGTTCTATCCGCAGGGCAACAATTTTTTCGAGTCCTGGTTCTTCAAGGACGACATCCATTCGGCATTGCACCAGGCATGCGGCAGGGCCAAGCTGATAAAAAGCGGGCTGGTCGCCGGGCCGCAGGGGACGAAGTGGCCGGTATCCATCGAGCCGTCCCTCGTCTAGGCCACTCCGTCACTCCATCTCTATCGTCCCGGGCGGCTTGTTCGTGATGTCGTAGACCACGCGCCCCACCGTCCTGATTTCGTTCGTTATCCGCGTGGAAATCCTCTCGAGAACCTCGGGCGGGATGTGGGAAAAATTCGCGGTCATGCCGTCAAGAGAGCGGACCGCGCGGACGACGACCGTATACTGGTACGCCCTTTCGTCCCCGCGCACGCCTACGGTCTTCGAGGGCAGGAGAGCAGCGAAATACTGCCACGGCCTCTCCATCTTCCCGGCCGCGACCGCGGCGTCTATCTCGGTCTCGGCGATGTCGCACGCATCCTGCACAATCAGCACCTTCTCCGCGGTGACCTCCCCCACTATGCGGACGCCGAGGCCCGGGCCCGGGAACGGCTGCCTCTGGTATATGCTCTCCGGGAGCCCGAGCTCCTTCCCGACCATCCGGACCTCGTGCTTGTACAGCTCGCGCAGAGGCTCGCACAGCTTGAGGTGCATTTTCTCGGGCAGCCCGCCCACGTTGTGGTGGCTCTTTATCGTGTCGCGGCCCATGCCTCCGCTTTCTATCCAGTCGGGTGCGATGGTGCCCTGGATGAGGAAGGCGGCGTTGAGCTTTTTCGCCTCCTCCTCGAACATCCTCACGAAGACCTCTCCTATGATTTTCCGCTTGGCCTCGGGCTCGGCTACTCCTGCAAGCGCCCCGAGGAACCTCGCCCTGCCGTCAAGGACGTGCAGCTCGACGCCGAGCGCGCGGGCCGCGGACCTGACCTTCTCGGTTTCATTCTTCCGCATCAGGCCGTTGTCCACATAGACGATGTGGACCTGGCCGGGGGATGCCCTTGCCGCGAGCGTCGCGGCAACGAACGAATCCACTCCGCCAGAGACTGCGGTGACGGCGGTTTCCCTGCCAAGGGTCTTCGCGATTTCCTTCTCCGCCTGGGCTATGAATTTTTTCGGGTCGAACGGCATGTCAGGCACCTATCGGGAGGCCCATCAGGGTGGCGAGCGCCGAGGAGGCGAGCATCCAGATGGCTATCTTCGGGACTACGAGCACGAATGCTATCGTCGCTCCGTGAAGGAGGGAGATGTTGTGCGCTATCGCATACGCCCTCCCGTTCATGTAGACCATGAGGTAGAGGAAGGTGACGAGGATGAGGGACGCTATCGCCACGAACGCAAGGCAGTATAGCGGCCCGAGGAGCGTCACGGACCAGGACATCGACACGGCCAGCCACACCACCGAGGAAAGATAAAGCTGCTGCCTGAAAGTCCCGGTCCCCCCGGTCAGCCTCGCGATGTGGAACGCCGCGAACTCCTGCGCCAGATTGAGGGCAAAGGTCAGGACGGCGTGGAGGATGAACGAATAAGCCGCTATGGGAATGAGTATGGGCGGGTCCAGCGTCGGAAGCTGCTCCCCGACTATGTCGCCTACCGTCCTGGACTCGAAATTGACCACATGCACGTATTCGGCCGAGGCGGCGAAGGTGAGGACGAAAAGGAGCAGGCATCCGGCTCCGATGAGGGCGTATCCGAGCCGCTCGTCCGCGCGCTCGAGGAGCTCCTTCATGGCGGGTTCGGCCTTTCCATGGTTGAAGAGTGACTTGGCCCCCTCCCAGCTCTTTCCGATGTCTCCGGTCTTCATCCCGAATGCCCTTTCGAAAGCGTTTTCGAAGGGACGCATTGCCGTTGACGGGCTGCGCGATGGCACGGGCTCCGCCTTCCTCTTTCCTCCCATGAGCGCATATCGCAGGGGCTCTTTAAATAGTTTGGCCGCCTTTTCCAGCCGATGCGGATAATCGCTGACTTCCACGTGCACAGCAAATACGCACGCGCCACCAGCCCGCGCTGCGACATATCCGGCCTCACCGAAGGCGCGAAGGTGAAGGGCATAAGCCTGATGGGCACAGGGGATTTCACCCACCCGGGGTATTTCTCCGAGCTCAGGCGCGATTTGCAGGAGGACGGGAGCGGGCTGTTCTCTTTTGGCGGCATCCGCTTCATACTCTCCACGGAAGTGAGCGTGACCTACGACTACCGCGGGAAGAACCGCCGCATGCACCATGTGCTCCTTGCACCTTCCCTTGATATCGTCGCGCAGGTAAACGAGCGGCTCTCGCATCATGGCAACCTGAAAGAGGACGGGCGGCCGACGCTCATGATGTCGAGCGCGGCCCTTGCCGACGAGCTGTTCTCCATCTCGGAAGACATCATGATAATCCCCGCCCATGCCTGGACGCCCTGGTTCTCGGTATTCGGCTCGCGGGGCGGGGTGGATTCGGTCGAGGAGGCGTTCGAGGAGAAGGCGCGCAGGATTTACGCGCTCGAGACCGGCCTCTCAAGCGACCCTGCCATGAACTGGACCGTGAGCGGGCTCGACCGCTTCACGCTCCTCTCGAACAGCGACGCGCACAGCCCGGAGAAGCTCGGCCGCGAGGCCAACGTCTTCGAGCTCGGCGAACCCACATACAAATCCGTCACTGACGCAATCAAGAGCAGGAAGGGGCTCCTCAAGACGTACGAGTTCTATCCCGAGGAGGGCAAGTACCATTTCGACGGCCACAGGGACTGCAAGGTGCTCCTCTCGCCAGCGGAATCCAAGGCGAAGGGGAACATCTGCCCGGTGTGCAGGAAGAAGCTCACGATAGGCGTGCTCCATCGGGTGAGCGACCTTGCAGACCGCAAGGCCGGCTTCAGGCCGGCTGATGCCGTGCCGTTCCAGTACATCGTCCCCCTGACCACGGTCATTTCGAAGGCGATGAAGAAGCCGGAGACCTCAGCCCTGGTCGCGGAGGAATATTCCAAGCTCATCCGCTATTTCGGCAACGAGTTCGCAGTCTATGAGGCGCCGGAGGAGCAGCTCCGGCTCGCGACCGGGAAGGACATAGCCGACGCCCTCGTGCGGGTGAACACCGGAAAGGTGAAGTGGGTGCCCGGCTACGACGGCGTCTTCGGCCAGCTGGTCCTCGACGATTTGCAGGCGGCGAGGAAGGCGGTGGACAGGAGCCAGAAGAGCCTTGCCGACTACTGATTTTTCCGCTTCGCCGGAGCCGCCGGCCCCGCCTCGGCAGGGCTTACGAGATTGGCCAGCACCGGTATCGCGTAGAATGCGGCTGCGAATCCGGCTATCGCGCCGGTAGCGAGCCGTATAATGTTGGTGCTCTCGTATATGAAAGGCAGGAGCCCGAGCTCAGACACGAGCTGCAGGCTGCCGTCGATTCCCAGCGGCACGATTGCGAGCACAAGGAAAACCGCCGGGTACATGGCCCCGTCATCAAGCCTCCGGACGAAGGGGTAAACGAGGCCGCCAAGGAGCATCACGGCATAGAGCCCAACATCGCGCGAGCAGACCGGCATCTTGTATCCGGTGACCGAGTCCGCAACGACCTTCACGGCCGTCCTGTCGCTCGCGCCCGGGATGAAAGCGCCTTCCTGCGGGGTGCAGTCGGCTATCCAGTAACCGCTTCCGCCGCCAAAGAGGCAGAGCGAGCGCGAAAGCTTCTGGTGGCAGGTAAATGAGAATGCCTTATAAGCCGCGTCCATGTCGCTTGTGAAAGCGAGCCAAGGCACTGCGAACACTGAGCCGACAAGAAGGGCGAAGAAAACGACGTACCCTGCATATGCGAGCATTTCCCGTTCCATCGTCGTATTGGTATGAGGGAAGGTTTTTTAATTTGTTCAGCGATTAGGAACGCAAGGTGATCTAGAATGAGCACGAAGCTATCCAGACTCTACGGCATGGACATCTTCACGGACTCCGGGAAGTTCATCGGCAACGCCCAGGACTTCATAGTCGACCTGGAGGGCGGCGAGGTATCTAGGATTCTCATCGAGCCGCTCCCTGCGGGCAAGGACGACGCGAAGAAGGCGCTCCGCGAAAAGAGCATACTCTACAAGAACGTCAAATCAGTCGAGGACGTGATAGTAGTCACGAAAGGCCCGTCAGTTCAGTCCCAGTAATGCGGTGCGACGATGGGAAGCACGCTTAAGAACATCATCCTCCTGGTCATCTCCCTGGGCATAGGGGCAGGAGTGACGTTCCTAGGCACCTCCCTTCTTGAGCCGGCGGTGATGCTCGACCAGCAGACACAGATAATAATCGCCGTCGTGCTTACGCTATTCGCCTACATGGCCTTCTACTTCATGACCAAGGGCGGCGGCGGCTGAAAGCCACCCCCTGACCTTCTTCTTTATCTTCTCATCAGGCTTGACGACCACCATCCCCTGCCCCGGCTGTCCGTATATGACTACGTCCCCTTCCTGAGCGGCAAGTATGAACGCCAGCGCCGTGAGGTCCTCCTCCCCGTCTATGAGCACGGCCCCGCCATGCGACAAGAGCCCTGCCGCATCATCAAGTATCTTCCGGGAGATTGTTCCGGGCGGGTTCCGGTATCTCCTTGGCTTCCTGAAATGGAGCTCCAGAATCCTCACCATGCCGGGGTCGAGGCGGTGCCTCATGAAAAGATGGTCGAAGACAGCCAGATGCGGCTTTATGCCCATGGCCAGCAGGCCGAGGGTGCAGACGTCCCCGACGGAAATTACCCTGTGGGTCCGGCTGAGCCGCCTGATTTCCCGAAAGTCCCTGTGCAGCGCACCGAGCGGCTTCTTGAGCTCGCTCCTTATCCTCTCAGGGATGCGCATGCGCTGCTATCGCTGCGGCAGTTTATAAAATTGAAGGAAAAGAATCAGGGTGGGAGGTCCTCGACGTTTACGTCGATTATGGCCCTGAACGTATTCTTGTTCTCGAGGAAGAACCGGATGCGCTTCCCGTCTGTAGGAAGCTCGAGGGTCTCCTCGTGCCCCTGCGTGAGCGTCATCCCGCCGCTGACAAGAGAGCTGTCGGCCGAGCAGTATATTTCGACCGTGGCCGTGTTTGGCGTGTAGGAGACATACCTGAAGTAGTATCCGCCCAGCTCCACGTCCTCGTTCCTCGGGAACTCGCCGTTGTCAACGTGCTCGTTGTACAGGCCGCTGCAGACGATTACAGTGCCGCCGTCGGCATCCGCGCCTCCGTCGGTCACGCCAGCGTCGGCGTCAGCCCCGCCGTCCACATCGGGCCCGGCATCGGTTACGCCGCCGTCTTCGGCCGCGCCGCCATCGACGTCAGGGCCGGCATCCGTGGGGCCGCCGTCGCTAACTCCGCCGTCCTCCTCGACAGGCCCGCCGTCCACGTCCGGCCCGCCGTCAGTGGGGCCTCCATCCGTGGCGCCACCGTCCTCTTCGGTCCCGCCGTCCGTAACAGGCCCGCCATCGGTCTCTCCGCCATCGACGTCCGGGCCTGCATCGGCAGGCCCTCCGTCAGTCTCGGTCGGCCCTCCATCCGTCTCCGGGCCGCCATCCGTGACCGGGCCTCCGTCGGTGCCGGTTGTGCATCTCATCTCCGCGCTTACCCTGGCAGACTTCGCGCCGGTTATCGTTACGTTCGTGACGCTGACTTCTATCTCTATATCGGTGCCCATCACCTGGAAGACCTTGCTGCCGTCCTCGTTAATAGGCTCGGAGCGGATGAGCTGGTTGCAGGAATCCAGGACCTCGATAACGGCCCTCTGCTCCCCGTCGGCTTCGTTCGTGTCTGCCAGCCTTATCCTGTAATCGCCGACGACAAGCTGCTCGCCTACGTTCATGAGAACGTTGACCGTCTGGGTGGCGCAAGATGGCGTTGGCGGCGTGCAGGTCCCCCCATCCCCTCCATCGGTAACCCCGCCGTCCTCGTCCCCGCCGTCCGTGACCGGGCCTCCGTCCTCCGTAGTCCCGCCGTCGACATTGCCGTTAGGCGGGATCGGTATGTAATGGTCCGTGTTTGAGTCGCCGCACGAGATTGCGATGATTGCAGCCGCAGCCACGGATGTGACCGCTCCGCTTCCAAGAAGCCACTTGCCCCATTTCTCCTTCGGCTTCGCGTCCTCCCTCCCCTCTTTCTCATCGACGCTTCCCCTGCGCAATTTGAGATTGTCCATGTGCATCCCCCTCAGAGGTCCTCGACCGTTACGTCCATTATGGCGCGGAACGTGTTCTTGTTCTCAAGGGTGACGCGTATCCTCTTGCCGTCTGCGGGGACGTCTATCACCCTCTCGACGCCGGTCCCGCACGTCTCGCCGAGGGCCACGTCCGCGCTGCTCGCGCCGCACCTGATGTCAATGGTGACGCTGGTGGTCGTGTAGGAAAGGTACCTGAAATGGTAGCCGCCGACCTCGACGTCCACGTTCCTGTCGAACTCTCCGTTATCGACAGACTCGTTGTACACGCCGGTGCAGGATGGGCCGCCGTCGCTTCCGCCATCGGCCGCGCCGCCATCAACGTCAGGGCCTGCGTCAGCCGGGCCGCCGTCGGTATTGCCTCCGTCCGTCACTCCTCCATCCGTGACCCCGCCGTCAGTGCAGGTCATCTCGGCAGTGATGCGTGCGGATTTCGGCGCCGAAACGGTTACATGCGTAACCGCGACCTCGATTTCGATATCTGTCCCCATGACCTGGAAGACGACCGTGTCGTTCTCGTTGACCGGCTGGCTGGTTATCACGCTGTTGCAGGAGTCGAGGACCTCGACAACTGCCCTCTGCTCCCCGCCGGCTTCGTTCGTGTCGGCCAGCCTCACCCGGTAATCCCCTATCAGCAGCATCTCGCCTACATTGAGCAGGCCGTAGACGTACTGCGAGTTGCAGACCGGCGCAGGCGAAACGCATCCGCCGTCGGTAGTGCCGCCGTCGCTCGTCTGCCCCCCGTCTGTTTCCGGCCCGCCATCGTTCGTGGTTCCGCCATCCGTCGTGTTTCCGCTCGGCGGAATCGGGATGTACAGATTCTCGTTCCTCTCGCTGCACGATGCGGCTGCAAGAGCGGCGGAAGCGGCCACCGAGGCCCCTATCAGCCATTTCGAAAGAGCCCTTCTTTTCTCAGAAACAGTCCTTCCCCCGTGCGGCGCTGCGTCCGCTTCCTGCTTGCTGTGTAGTCTGCCCATCCTCTCCCACCTTTTGTTAAGATTTTTGTCTGTTTGTGATTTAATGGCTAGCATTTTTAAACATTAGCCAAAACAACGGATGAAAAAAAGCTGAAAAAGGAAAGCCGCCGGAGCGGCTTTCAGAGGGGCTCTACGGTCACGCTGCAAACGGCCTGGAAAGTGTTCATGTTATGCAGCGTCACCCTGATTTTCTTGCCATCGGCCGGGACGTTGACGGTCTTCTCGACGTTCTCCGTGAAAACCTCGCCGCTCGCGACGGCTGAATTGTCCGAGGCGCACAGGATATTCATGGTTATCGTGGTGGCAGTGTAGGACAGGTAGTTGAGGTAGTAGCCTCCGGCTTCGGTTGGCGTGTTCTTCGGGAACGTCCCGTGGTCCACGAACTCGTTATAAACCCCGGCACACAGAGGGCCCGCTCCGCCGGCGCCTCCTGCGCCAGCCATGCCGCCCGCTCCTCCCTGCCCTGCTACGCCCCCCTGGCCTCCCGCTCCGGCAAAGCCGCCGCTTCCCCCCATGCCTGCGGCTCCGCCGGTTCCGCCAACGCCGCCGCTGCCGCCCTGGGCCTCGCCTCCTGTTCCCGCGAGCCCGCCCGAGCCGGCCATGCCGCTGCTGCCCCCGGAGCCGGAAGTGCCTCCATGCCCGCCTGTGCCGGAATCGGTTTCGGTCTTTATTCCCGAAGACGTGAACGGGTCGCTGCAGCCCTGGGCAGCGCATATGGACGCAAGCCCCTCTATGAGCAGAACCGTTGCCGCAACCTTCGCGACCCTCGCATTCCTCGCCTCGTTAGCCCCCCTCTGGGATTTCATCCTCTCAATAGTCATGAAAAACACCTACCTCTCTTCTGTGCAGATGTGTTTAAAAGTATATTTCTTTGTCATAAATTCCGAAATCCCAAAACGAATAGCGTAAAATCGGCTCTGTAGAAAACCTTAGGCGCCATGCCGGGCTAGTCTGATTCTTGACCCCAGGACGCCCTTTGGGCACAGGACCCACCGTCTGCGGACGGTTCCCCCGTGCCAACAGCGGAAAGCCATTCTTCTGGATTTTTATAAGCCGTTAATCAGAGGACCCTGTGGCCCTTCTCGCTGCCGACTATTATGACGTCGAATCTCGTGAAGATTCCGTTCTCGACTATGCCCGGGATGCTCTTTAGCCACTGCTCCGTCTTCCTCGGGTCGTCGAGCTTCATCTCGCAGTCTATTATGAAGCTCCCGTTGTCGCTTATCACCGGCCCCAGCTTGGCTTTCGCCATCCGTATCCTGGGGTTGTATCTCTTGAGCGCTCGCATGACAAGCGGGGCCGCGAAAGGGAGCACCTCGAGATTTACCTCGCCTTCCAGCGTCCCCTCCTGGACCTTGCCCTCGTCTGCAATGATTATGAATCTTTTCGCGTTGTAGCCGATTATCTTCTCCCTTGTCAGCGCCCCCCCGCCTCCCTTGAGGAGGGCGGTCTTCGTGACCTTGTCGGCCCCGTCCACCGTGAGGTCTATCTCGTCGATGGCGTCCGTCTCGGTCACGAATATGCCGCACTCGATTGCCAGCATGCGCGAATCGAACGATGTCGTCACGCAGCTCACCTTCAGGCCGCCGCGGACCTTTTCCCCGAGCAGCCTTATGAACTCCCGGACTGTCGTGCCGCTGCCAAGGCCTATGCACATGCCGTCCTTCACGTATCCGAGCGCTGCTCTTGCGGCGTTAATTTTCGCCTGGCTCATAATCAGCCTGCCCTGCTGTATGTTATGCCCCTTCCGTCTTCCTGCCTCATGGTCTCGAGGACGGTGCCCTGCCTGTCTGCGAGCGACATCTCCATGAAGTTCTCCCCGACGCGCACCGTGAGGATTCTCGGCCTGCCGTCGAACTCGGTTGCGACGCTGTATATCCTCTGCCTCTGGTTGTATCCGTATTGGACCTTGCAGTTCTCGAAGGCTTCCGGGTTGGCGGCTATCCTCATCATCTCGGAATCGCGGACGTTGCCCCTCAGGGTGATGTCCCTGCTGCGCTCGACCTCCTCCATGAACACCCTTCTTGTCGTGGAGGCAACCTGGTACGCGTGCGCAGACTGCTCGGTCACAGCTCCGCGGACCTGCTGCTTTGCGGCGACCAGCCTCGAGAGGTCTATCCCCCCGACCTGCCTCTGCGCAGCCTCCTGCTGCTGCCTCTGCGCCTCGCCCGTCTGGGCGTGCGTCTCCAGAATCTCCTCTTTCGGCCTCGTGTCCCTTCCTGCCATGACAATCAGCTCCTAATCCCAACCTATTAATGTTTTCCTGCATTTAAAAGCTTTATGAGCCAGGCCCTTTATCTCGATGACAGCTACATGCGCGAGTGCGCCGCGCAGGTCCTGTCGGTGAGCGGCAAGGAGGTCGTCCTCGACAGGACCGTGTTCTATCCGAGGGGCGGCGGCCAGCCTGCCGACCGGGGCAGCATCGCGCTGGTTTCCGGCAGCGGGCAGCCGGTCTCCGGCGCAGGGCCGCCCGCTCCCGGTTCCGTGTTCAGTGTCGTGGACGTATTCAAGAAAGACGGCCAAATCGTCCACCTTCTGGACGCTGAACCCAAAGACGAAACCGGGAACTGGAAACTCGGGGCCGGCGACCATGTCCGCTGCGTGATAGACTGGGAGCGGCGCTACAAGCTCATGCGCATGCACACGGCAGCGCACGTGCTCGGAGCTGCCATGTACAAGGAGCTCGGCGTGCTGATTACGGGAAATCAGCTCGAGGAGGACAAGGCGCGCTTCGACTTCAGCCTCGCTTCGTTCGACCGCCCGCAATTCGAGGAAATCGTCCGGAAGGCGAACGACGCGCTCTCAAGCGGCGCAGCGCTCAAGGTCTATACTCTTCCGCGCGCGGAAGCGATGAAGATACCTGGCGTCGTGAAGCTTGCAGGCGCTTTGCCGCCATCCATAAGCGAGCTTCGCATCGTCGAGATTCCCGGCATAGACGTCCAGGCGGACGGCGGGACTCACGTGCGGAGCCTTGCGGAGGTAGGCAGGATAGCCATACTCCGTCTCGACAACAAGGGGAAGGACAACAGGAGGATTTATTTTACTTTATCCTAATATAATCGAGGGGGTGTAAATATGAGTAAATTCAAGGTTGTAAGCTATCTGTTTGTAGTGCTGGGCCTCCTGGTCATCGTGGGCGCGGCCTATGTGATAATATCGTATGCAAGCGGAATAATCGGAGCAGTAGTCGATTTCGTCACCACGAACGATTTCACCAAGCTGCAGCAGTGCGGCGTCACTCCTCCATCCGAGTTCGCGAAGCTGAAGAACGAGTTCGCGACAGTCATACTGCCGTCGCTCTACCTCGGTTCCCTGCTGGTCCCGCTGGTAATCTCGGGCCTCATGTTCATGGCCGGCTTCTACTACCACAAGGGCAAGCTCGAGGACGACTCGCGCAAGAGCGAGCAGATGGAGCGCGAGATGGTCCACAAAATCGTGAAGAAGATGGAGACCGAGAAGGCCCCGCCGCCGCAGAGGATGGCAGCCCCGTCCCCGAGGCCCGCAGCGAGGAGGCCCGAGCCTGAGGAAGAGGAGCCGCAGGAGGAAGAGCCTGCGGAGGAAGAGGCCGGGATGTCCGAAGAGGAGCCGGTGGAAGAGGAGGAGCCTCCGCCGCGGCCCGTCGCGCCGGCGAAAAAGAGGAAGTGAGTTTCTTCCTCCCTTTTCTCCTTCTTTCTCTTTTACTTCATCTAGCGCCTGAATTTCAATCACCATTATAAAGCATTAGCCCGCTAATTATTCTCGTTCTGACTTCTGTTAGGACAATCTGGGTTAAAGTGCTCCAAGCAAAGCGGGGTAACAAATTCTAACATCTAGAATTTGCCCTATGGGAAGCTTGGAGTTCCCACTGGGCTCATAACCCAGGGACCGGTAGTTCAAATCTACCCCCCGCTATTTTTTTCCTGCATCCTGTTTCCGGTTTCCCGTTTCGGGTTCAGGGTTCCGAGAAACTGGTTTTTGGGTTAACCCTAGCCTTTTTCTCCGGGGCCAGGATTCCGATTATAAAAAGGCTGGGGGTTCAAATCTACCCCCCGCTATTTTTTTCCTGCATCCAGCCCCCGGCAGCCGGTTTCCGGTTCAGTGCCCCGGGCCCGAGTTCTGTTTTCCGGGTGCAACGCGTTATTATCCAAGACGCGACATATATAATAACTTAAATACCTTTCCAGTCTAATAAAGTCCCGAGTGGGTGATATGCCGGAACGTTTCAGGAAGCCCCAGCGCGTGTTCGTAGTCCAGGGCGAGCGGAGCGTCCCCATCTCCGGCCTGCGCCGCGCAGGCGGCGGCGCTGCCCCGCTTGTGGAAGAATCACCCGCGCTTTTCGGAAACGGAAGCCAGCACGAAGATGAAGTCCTGCGCGAAAGAGGCTTCGGGGCCGTCCGGGTTACCACGGGCGGGTATCTGGCCCGCCCGCACGAGGGCGGCGGGAGCTCCCTCGACGTCTTCATGGATTTGACGGGCCAGTATACCGCTATCGCGGTCAACTGGATGAAGCTCCGGTCCCTCGTGCCTGACATCAACCACGCGAAACTCATCCTTGATGCCACCTGCGGCACCGGGATGGTGTCGCGCTATCTCCTCCACACCGCTAACTCGGGCCTGCGCGTATTCGCCAACGAGGTGTCGCCCGAGCTGAACCTAATAGCGAGGTCGAACCTGGCGGAGTTCATCAGGCCGGACGGGAAGGCCGTCACGATGGCGTCAATCGACCTCTCCATGGAGGGCCTCGTCCGGGAAAGCCCGGTGGTGAAGCCGGCCATGTTCGACATAGTCCTCTGGTGGGGCTCTTTCCAGACGCTGGCGAGCAGGGGGGCCGTGATGACGAATGCGTTCGACCTCCTGAGGGACGGCGGGCGGTTCATAATTATGGACGTCTACCCATGGCTGCCCCTTCCCTACGGCGTCGTCGGCTCCGAAGGCGCCAAGCTCCTGGCATTCATAAGCCGCCCGCTCGACATGAGCGAGGATGTTTCCGGCTGGGTGAGGGACAAGTGGATAGCCCGGGTGGCCGAGACCGACATGCAGGCCGCGGCCGAGACGCGGGTGGAAGTGGTCCGCCTGGCCGAGGTGCTCCGCGGCCCGGGCCTGCCTCCGGATTACTGGGGCGAGATGCGCTGCCTCTGCTTCAAGAAACCCTCCTGAGCGGAAGCCTTTTTAAATAAATGGTAGAACATATATCCCTGTGGGTATAATGGGAGGGGACGCAGGCGGCAATTCTATGGCTTCAGGAAGGCCGATGCCGCTTATCATAAGCCGCTCGCCGGACGCCCGTCTCATGAAACCGCCGACCCTGGCAACCGTGCTCCGGGCTACGGAAAGGTTCGCGCCGCGCTACGATGAATGGATGCGCGAAAGCCACCACCCGATTGCGCTCGAGATTCTCAGGAACTATGTCGCCGAAGGGCATTCGGCCGGCCCGATTGCGGAACTGGGATGCGGCACCGGCGTCCTTTCCGCTAACCTCATGGTGAGCATGTCCGCAGAAGTCCTCTCCACACAGGACAGCCTGCTCCAGGTGCCGAAGCTCCCCCTCAAGTTCATACTGCTGGACATGTCGGAAGTGATGCTCGGCCTGGCACGGGCCAACGTGAGGAATGCGATGCAGAGGCTCATCGAGTCCATGCCTTTCGTATCCCCGGGCATCCACCCCGCATCGCTCCACATCGTTGACTCCGACGACGGGCGGAAAATGCAGCTGATGGTGCGGGAGCTGGAGCTCTTGCGTGTCCGCTTCGAGTGCAGGGACGCAAAGGACCTCCGCGAGGTGGAGGACGGCGGGGAAGTAAGGACCGCCATCCTGTCTTACGTCATGCACTGGATCAGGGGCTCGGATGAGAAATGCAACGTCGCCAGCATGCTTTTCAACACGCTCCCCCCTGGAGGCAGGCTCATTTCCATCGAGGAGTCGCCCCTTGTCGTCAGGACGGACCTCCATCCGGATGACAATGAAGTCCAGAAGCTGGCCAGGCTTATACGCATCGCCGTCACCGTCCTCCAGATTCCTGAAATCAGCTCCATCTTCCAGCTCACCGGATTCCACTATGTGCCTGCCACGCTGATGCGGAAGAGGATAGACGAATACCATGACATGTATGGCATGGTATTCCACAAGGACTGAGCCTCAGAGCGGGTTGAACTCGTACGCGTGCTTGAAAGCGTGGAGCATGAGCGTCGTGTTCGTCTCGACCACGTACGGCCTCTTGTTTATCTCGGAGAGCAGGTTTGCGAGCGTTTCCCTGTTCTTCGTCTTCACGATGGCGCAAAGGTCGTAGCCCCCGGTTATCGCATAGAGCGCCGAGACGTCCTTGAACGCGCGCAGCTCATCGAGAACCTTCCAGTCGCTCCGGACCTCCTTGCCGACCTTTATCATCACAAGAGCCTGCAGGTCGTAGCCGAGCTTGGTGTAGTCTATCTCTGCCGTATACTTCACGATGATGCCGCTGCTCTCCATCTTCCTTATGTGCTGCAGCAGGGTGTTCGGGTGCAATCCCATCTTCTTGGCAAGCTCCCGCACCGGCCTGTCTGAGTTCTCGCGCAGCTCCCGCAGGATATCCAGGTCTATTGCCCCCATCTTCATCTCCCCACCTCCCTGTAATTTTGTATCAAAAAGGGCCGCAGAAACAGATTTCTTGCGAACTTTGTCCCTTTTTTAAGCAGATAATTATGTTTTTCCCTCTTTATATACGTTCCCATCAGGCTAGAGCAGGCCTATCGTGAACGCCCCGATGTAAGCAAGGAGCACATACCTGATTATCCGGCCTGCAGCGCATGAGAGTAGGTACTTCCACCACGGTATCCTCAGCCCGCCTGCTATAATCCCGGCTATGTCGAATAGGGGGTTGGGTATGAACGCTAGCACGGCTATCGCCATGATTCCGTATTTTTTCACGAAATCCTCGAACTTCCTGGCCTCCTTCAGCCGGCTGTTCATGATGTCCCGCACGCCGTCGCCGGCAAGGTAGCCCGTAATCTCGCCGATGGCGGAGCCCGCCCCCACCACTATGCCAAGAAGAAGGGGGTCCAGGGTGCCGCTGAGGGCCACCACCGCAGCCCAGCCTGGCGCAGGGAATATTATCGTGGCCGAACTGAGCATCGCTATGAGGAATGCCCCGGCATACCCATAGGAGCCGAGGGCCGATATGTCGCTCGAGAAATAAAGGACAGCTCCGGCGATGGCTGCTGCCGAAACGATCTCTACAATCCCCTCTGCCTTCTTCTCCATGGAAATCTGTGCGGTTCAGCTCTGACGTCCCATCATCATTCAGGAATACCTCTTCTCATCATGACCGCATAAGAAGCATGGAGCGATAAGAATAAAGGGATAAGGGTAGGCTAGAGGTTTTCCACGGTCACATCGCAGTTCGCGGTGAACGTGTTCTTGCTGTTCACGGTGACGCGTATCCTCTTGCTGTCGGCAGGGACGTCTATTACGGCCTCGACTCCGACAGTGAAGACCTGGCCGAGCGCTACGCCCGAGCTGTCCGAGCCGCAGCGGATGTCCATGGTGATTGTGCTCGTGGTGTAAGCCGTGTAATTGAAGCTGTATCCGCCCACGGCCCTCGGCACGTTCTTGTCGAAGGCCCCATTGACCACTGCCTCGTTGAAGACGCCTACGCACAGCGGCCCTCCGCCGTCCGTGCCGGCATCGAAACCTGCATCCGTTCCCGCATCCGGAAGACCGGAATCCGGTCCCGCATCGAGGTCCGGTCCTGCATCGGCGCCGCCGTCCATGCCGGCATCCTGGTGGGCGTCAGTTCCGCCATCACCACTGGGGAGGCTGCTGCTCTGATACGTGCAGCCTGCGGCAAGTCCGGCTGCGAGGAGGGCTATTCCCGCCTTCTTCCCTGCCCTCTCGAGAAGGGGCTCTCTCGCGAATCCTTCCTTCTTTTCTTCCTTGTGTTCCTCATTCCGGGGCTGCAATCTCAATAAATCACCCTACAGGTTCTCCACCGTTACATCGCAGTTCGCGGTGAACGTGTTCTTGCTGTTCACGGTGACGCGTATCCTCTTGCTGTCGGCAGGGACGTTTATCGTGCCCTCCACGCCGACAGTGAACACATGGGCGGCCTCGACCAACGAGCTGTCCGAGCCGCAGCGGATGTCCATCGTGACCGTGGTCGTCGTGTAGGACAGGTATCTGAAGTAGTACCCGCCGACTTCCGTATCAACGTTCCTGTCGAAAGGTCCGTTGACGACAACTTCGTTGTATACTCCCGCGCAGAGCGGGCCGCCGGCATCAGCGCCGCCATCGGTCCCGCCGTCTTCTACGCCACCGTCGGTCTCTCCGCCGTCCGTGACGCCGCCATCCGTCTCTCCGCCGTCGACATCCGCGTCCGGACCGCCGTCCATGCCCGCGTCCTCGTCATGCCCGCCGTCGGTGACCTCGCCTCCGTCTACATCGGCATCCGCCCCTCCGGCATCGTTGCCCCCGTCCTCCTCTTCAGGGACGGGCACGCCGCCGATTTCGTAAGTGCAGCCGGACTTGCCCGCGATAATGGCTGCAGCGGCTGCCGCCAGAACAAAGCCCTTCCTGGAAAATCCCCCGGTGCCGCCTATCTCCTCGAGAAGCGGCGCCTTCCCCTTCGGGATGCCCTTGTCCTCGTCCTTCTTGCGGTCCTGCTCGTGAACAAGCTTCATAAGTACCACTCTAGGGGTATTGTGTATATTACGCTTTTTAAGTGTTTCCATATGGTTCAAAATGAGAAAATGGACTCGGGGGGACTCGCACCCCCGGCCCCTCGCGTTCCGGTCTCCTGTTTCCCGTTTCCGGTTTCGAGGAAACTGCAAGGCGAGTGCTCTGCTTCCAGCTTTTGGGAAAAGCTGGGCCAAAACCCATTGTTAGGCGCTTTTCCCTCAAGATGCTGAGCTACGAGCCCAATGAAAAAATACTTGGTAAAAGGGATTAATTAGCCTTTGGGCGGCTCGTTCCTGAAGGCATATTTCTGGGCGTATGTAAGCGCGGAGCCTGCCCTTACCTTCGCGGCTACCAGTATCGCCTCGGCAATCTCCTCTTCAGTCGCGCCAGCTACCCTGGCCTTCTGCACATGGTCCTCTATGCAGAAGCTGCAAAGCAGTGCATGCGAGACGCCGACCGCTATCAGCTCCTTCTCCTTCTGGCTGAGCTTGTCAGTCTTGTCGACGAGCTTGCTGAAATCGAAATACGCCTTCACTATGTCCGGCTTCAGTTCCTTGAGCCCCATGCAATCACCATCGGAACTGGATAGCAGGGAAAACAATAAAAATCCCGAAGGGATTTTTCAAGAATTACTCGCAGCCGCCCCAGCCGCAGGAATAGCAGACCTTGCAGCCTTCCTGGAAGACGAGGCTGCCGTCGCACGAAGGGCAGATGCCTTTCTTTATTTTCTGGGCTTCCGAAAGCACCTCGGCCGGCACGGCCAATCCGCCCTCAGGAGCCGGGAATTTGATTTCGTCTGTCATGGGAATCCCTTACGCTAAACGCATCAACAAATTATAAATGGTTGTTTTCACGCCGGAATCCTTGCGACAGAAAACTTTTCTCTCTGCCACTACTGCCAGGCGGGCTGGCCGGCCATCACTTCGTCAACGTACTCCTCCGCGCTCCTGCGGTCCTTCCCCTTGGTCTTCATGTAGTAGAGTATCATCCCCTCGCGCACCTCGTGCCTGGGGCGCAGGTCGCCGTTGTCGTAAGCGCAGTGCTTGCAGTACCTGTTGTCGTTCTTCATGCCGCCGAAGTCAGAGAGCCTTACCATAGCCATGCCGCAGCTTTCGCATTTCCGAAGTTCCATAGTCTCACCTTTTGGTCGCGGGATGTCAATCGGAGAAAAAGCGTATATATGTTTTGCTTGCCGTCCGCTTGGAGCTGCGGCTCCAAGGGCCGGCATTTTTCCCAAGTGAAAACCCGGGACCGGAAACTGTAAACCAGTGGAAAAATGCCGAGGGGGGAAGGTTCGCGGTTTCCAGCAACCAGTCGCCAGCAACCAGCCGTTTCGGGTTCTGGATGCCGGATGCGGGCTGCAGGAGACCGTTTCGAATCCCCGACCTCTCGATGTCTCAGTTGAGTGCGCTAATATCATCGGTCTCAGACCTCATCACTCATCGGACTTTACCTATGAGTCGAGCACTCTAGCCGACTGAGCTACCTCGGCGAAAGAGCCTCCGGCCTCTGCCGGAAGAGCAGAGTTATTTAATTTGCTCATGTTTAAATTGGTATTCGAATTTTCCAGGGCGGACTGATGGGAGAGTATGTGGAGACGCTCCGCGAGGGGCTGCAGAAGGCATACGCCGTCGCCTCAGAGGCAAGGAGGCTCGGCTATGACCCGAGCGACGACATAGAAGTCAAGATAGCCAAGGACATCGCCGCCCGCGTGGAGGGTATCGTCGGCCCCCCCGGAGTGGCAGATCTCATCCGGGACATGGAAAAAGGTGGCATGGGCCGCGAGGACATCGCGTTCGAAATCGCACGCAAAATCGCCGGCGGCGAGCTGATGAAGGCGTCCAAGGAGCTTCTCATCGAACAGGCGGTGAGGACGGGCCTCGGCATACTCACCGAGGGCGTCCTGGTCGCCCCGACCGAGGGCATAGCGAAAGTGAGGATAAAGCGCAACCCGGACGGGAGCGACTACGTGGCGGTCTATTATGCGGGCCCCATCCGGAGCGCAGGAGGCACTGCGGCCGCCCTCAGCCTGGTGCTTGCCGACATCGCGCGCCGCGTATGCAGCGTGGGGGACTACCGCGCCACGGACTCCCAGATTGCAAGATACTACGAGGAGGTAACGACATACGAGACGCGCGTAACCCACCTCCAGTACATGCCGCCGGAGGACGACGTGCGCGTGATAGCATCCAACTGCCCGGTCTGCATAGACGGCGACCCGACCGAGGAAATCGAGGTCTCGACCTACCGCGGGGTGCCGGGAGTGGAGACGGACCGCGTGCGCGGCGGCGTGCCCCTCGTCATGTGCGAGGGCGTGGCAGCGAAGGCCGCCAAGCTCCTCAAATACGCCAAGAAGCTCAAGCTGGGCTGGGACTGGCTCGAGAAAATCATCAAGATAAAGAAAAAGGCGGACAAGGTCGAGGTGAAGCCGGACTGGACCTACATGGAAGGGCTTGTAGCGGGGAGGCCGGTCTTCAGCCACCCTTCGGCCAAGGGCGGGTTCCGGTTGCGCTACGGCAGGAGCAAGACCACCTGCCTCATGGGCAAGGACGTCCATCCTGCCACGATGATACTGCTCGACAACTTCCTGGCCTACGGGACTCACATGAAGATAGAGCGCCCCGGGAAGGGCTGCGTGGTCGCGGCGCACGAGGGGCTCGAGCCGCCGGTCGTGAAGCTCAAAAGCGGGCGCGTGATGAAGGTGCGGACGCTGGAGGAGTCGTACGGCATCAAGGACGAGGTGGAAGAAATCCTTTTCCTGGGCGACCTGCTCTGCACGTACGGCGATTTCCACAAGTCCAACCACCCCCTCATGCCATCCGGCTACTGCGAAGAGTGGTGGGAGCGCGAGCTCGAATCCAAGGGAGTCCAGCCTCCTGCCGCCATGGACGCGCCGGGGCTTTTTGCATTCTCGCGGACGCATGGCGTGCCTCTACATCCGCGCTACACATTCCACTGGCACGACCTGTCGCCGGACCAGCTCAAATCCCTGGCGGACTGGCTCAAGGGCGGGAAGCTGGAGATGCACGATGGCAGGCTCCGCTCGCTCGTCCTTCCGCCATCGCCTGCGAAAAGGGCCCTGGAGGAGCTCCTCGCGGAGCACAGGGTGCACGACGGGAATGTCATCCTTGACGGCGACGACGCGTACGCGCTCCTCTCTTCGCTGGGGGCGCTTTCGGATGGCCGCATAGACCTCTCCCGCTTCGAAGCGGCATACGATGCCGCAAAGGGCGCGCTCGAAATCGTGAACGCGGCCTCCCAGATACGCATCAAGGCCAAGGCTCCTACTTATATAGGAGCGCGCATGGGCAGGCCGGAGAAGGCAAAGGAAAGGAAGATGGACGGCTCGCCGCACGTCCTCTTCCCGACCGGCTCGTTCAAGAACCGGAGCCTGAGCAAGGTCCACCGTGCCCTCAGGGGTGCCGAGGGCGAGAAGACGATCAACCTGGAGCTCGCCAGGCTGCGATGCGAAAAATGCCGCCGCCTCGGCTATTACCGGCGCTGCGACGTCTGCGGCGGCAGGGCCGCCGAGGAGCGGATATGCCAGAAGTGCGGCCGCATCTGCGAGTACGAAATCCACTGCGAGATGAAGACGCTCTCCTACGACCGCAGGCCCGTAGACATAATGGAGCTCTTCGAGCGCGTGAAGGACCGGGTGGGGAGCTCCCCGGAAGACGTGAAGGGGGTGAAGGGCCTCTCGAACACCATCCGCATCCCGGAGCGGCTGGAGAAGGGCTTCCTCCGCGCAAAGCACGACGTCTACGTTTTCAGGGACGGCACCTCCCGCTTCGACGCGACAGACATCCCGCTCACGCATTTCACGCCGGACGAGGTGGGCATAAGCCTCGATAGGGCCAGGGCGCTCGGTTATGCCGTGGATTATCTTGGCAAGCCCCTCGAGAGCGGCTCCCAGACGCTGGCGCTGCGGCACCAGGACATCGTCCTCTCCGAGAACGGCGCCGCGTACTTCATGCGTGTGGCGGATTTCATCGACGACATGCTAATCAACCTCTACGGCATGAAGCCCTTCTACAACGTGAAGTCGAAGGACGACCTGATAGGCCACCTGGCAGTCGGGCTCTCGCCGCACACGAGCGCCGGCGTCCTGTGCCGCATCGTGGGCTTCAACAAGGCCAACGTCGGCTACGGCCACCCGTATTTCCACACGGCGAAGAGAAGGAACTGCTTCCATCCGGCAACCGAGATTATCATATTTGATGAGCACGAGAAAAAATATATCAAAAGGGCACTGGGCGATGTTACCGAAGAAATGTTTGCCAAATACCCCGACAGGGTCAAGCGGCTTGATGCTTATACAGAAAAAGTGGAAGTTCCCGGAACTCTTTACTCATTCGGAATAGACCTCCAATCCCACAAAACAATCCGTAAAAAAATCAAATGCTTCATCAGAGCAAAGGCTCCCGATAAATGGATTAAGCTTACGACAACCACCCACCGGGAGATTACCGTGACTCCCGACCATAATATTCTTTGCCTCAACAAAGGGGCGCTTAGCGCAGTTCAGGCAAAAGATATGACTGAAGGCTCCGATCTGCCAGTTTGCATAAAATTCAATCCGCACACGATAGACGACTCCCGCGTGCTCAATCTTGCAAAGGCCCTATCTCCACTAAAAAAGGAAGAAAAAGAAGCGATAATACTTCGCTCGAAGGATTTTTTCAAGAAAATATTCTATAATCATCGCGATTTGCTGCTCAGAATCCTGCCGCTCAACAAAATCGAGAGACGGACTCCGAGCAGGTGGTATGGACGCGTTCCACTCTCCCATTTCGAAATCCTTGTGGAAGAGGGGGTGTGCAATTTTGAGGATTTGCCCATGGATGCAAAAATTGCCATGAAGAGAGATAACCTGGGGCTGCCGGTAAGAATTCCAATAGATGAGGACCTGATGCTCATTCTCGGCTACTTCGTCTCAGAGGGGTATGCACGGAGAAGCCCTTCGTGTTATCAGGTCAGCTTCAGGGTTTGCAATAAAATAATGCAGAACCGGCTTATTGCCGCCATCAAAAGCGTTTTTATGACGAACCCTTATCTTGGCGAGAACGGCACTCAGATAACAATGTGCAGCCGGATAATCCACCTTCTGTTTGATAAAGTCTTGAAGACCGGCTCAAATGCCTACACGAAACGGGTTCCAAATCTCGTCTTTTCACTGCCTGACCGTCTTGTCAAATCCTTTATTTCTGCTTATTTTGACGGAGATGGAAGTGTAATCGCCACCCCCCCGAGAATGCACTTCTACTCCGTTTCACAAAATCTTTTGGAGGATTTCGGCACGCTGCTTTTGCGATTTGGAATCTTCTGCAGGTATGGCAAAACCAAACCGCGTTTGCCTGGCAAAAAGGTCCTTGAAAGGTATAAAGAGCTCGGAAAAACCCCGCGTTTGCTTTCGCAGAGATTCATTAGTCTTTATGGCACCGACCTATATGCCTTTGCAAATATCTGCGCGCCCTCTGTGAAGCATAAGGCAGAACGAATGTCCGAACTGAGAAGAAACGGTCTGTCGAGCGATGCGCGATTTATCAAATACCAGAATAAGCTGTTCACGGTCGTGCCTCAAAGCGACTATATTTTCGATAAGGTCAGGTCGATTGAGAAATTCACAGACGGAGTTCCGGCATACTGCCTCGATGTGGAAGGCCAATCCCTGGAAGAAAAGAATGTTCTTCTGAACAACCAGGTCTTTACGATTCGGTGCGACGGCGACGAGGACTGCGTGATGCTCCTGATGGACGCCCTCATCAACTTCTCCCGCAGGTTCCTCGACGAGAAGCGCGGGGGCACCATGGACGCGCCCCTCGTGCTCTCCATAGAGATAAACCCCAAGGAGGTGGACGACGAGGCGCACTGCATCGAAATCGTCTCGCGCTACCCCCTCGAGTTCTACGAGGCCGCGGAGCGCTTCGCGCCGCCGGGCGAGGTGAAGCTCAAGACCGTGAAGGACGTCCTGGGGACCGACGAGCAGTACGAGCTTCCCATCACGCATCCGGGCGGCACGCTTGATGTCGGGAACATACGGACGGCTTACGTGGAGCTGCAGTCCATACCGGACAAGATAGACATACAGTTCAGGCTCCAGGGCCGCCTCCGCCCGGTTGATAGGCGCGATGCAGCCGAGCGCCTGATACTGAGCCATTTCATCCCGGACCTCTACGGCAACCTGCGCTCCTTCTCAAGGCAGACCTTCCGCTGCGTCTCGTGCAACACCATCTTCCGCAGGGTGCCCTTGGCGGGCAAGTGCGCGCGCTGCGGGGGCAACCTCCTCCTCACAATCAACAAGGGCGGAATCGAGAAATACCTGGAGATATCCCGCGACATATGCGACCGCTACGACCTTCCCTCCTACCTGAAGCAGAGGCTGGTGCTTGTCGAGCGGGAGATAAAGAGCATATTCGAGGACGACAAGGTCAAGCAGATGGGGCTGTCCGATTTCCTGTGAACTCCCGGGCCTCAGGTATGACTTGCGGTTTCCAGTTTCCGGTCTAGGGTCTTGAAGAATAGAGAAAAGGGAAAAATAAGGGAAAAAGAAACCTACTTCTTCATCCCTGCTACGAAAGCGCCTATCGCACCGAGCACCAGGCCGAATATCGTGCCGACCACGATGCCTATCACGATGAAGACCAGGCCGAAGCCCGCGCCAACCGCAGCGCCGCCAACGTCACCGCCGGTAGCAACCCCGACGCCCATGCCGAGGAGGCTGAGCACGAAGCTGACGATGCCGTTCACTATGCCCGCTATGAGGGCCGTGAGGCCGCCGGTGACCGCGCCGCCTACGAGGTCCATCTGCGCTTCCTTGACCGCCTTGTACCCGGACCAGGCGGTAACCACCCAGCTCACAAGCGCGAGGGGTATGCCCACGAGGCACAAGAGTATGTTCAGGACCGGGATGGCCCCGACGATGCTCGAAAACACCCCGATGGCGATAAGAATCACGATCGGAATTGTCGCCACTTTCAGCGATTTGCCAATATCAATACCCAAATTATCACCGCGGATAAATCGGGGATAAGTTTTAAAAATCCGCTATTGGTGTCCGAATTCCCGGATAAAGAGGGAAAATAAGAAAGAAAAATGAAAAAAACTCACTTGCTGGCGTACTGCTCGGCCATCGGGCCAATCGTCGGCAGCAGGAACTTCTCGCCCTGGTATGCCTTGTACGCGAAGTAGAGCAGCACCAGCCAGTAAACCGGGAAGCACAGCGAGCCGATGCCGAACGTGACGACCGCAATCACCATGGAGATTGCCCAGCCCGCAAGGCCTGCCAGGAGGCTCTGCCATGCATGGAAGAAGATGAACTTGTCCTTCTTCTTGTCCTCCATCACGTAGACCAGGATGAACATGAGGATGGGGAAGACGTAGCACAACGCCGCCCACAACTTGCTCTCATTGCTCAGCCCAGAGACGGTGGTCGACGCCATCGCAGGCGCTTTGACCTCTTTTTTCTCTTCTGCCATAATCAATACCTCCCTGCTAGACTCCCCTCCGGATTCCGGAGCGGTTTGGGCTTATACTCGTATGGTATCTTTATAAATATTTTTCGAGCGCACAAATCTCCGATGCGCCTTTTCAATTCGCTCACAAAGCGGGCGGAAGACTTCTCCCCGCCGCGCGGCAGGAAGGTCGTGATGTACGTCTGCGGCCTCACCCCCTACGACAGCGCGCACATAGGCCACGCCCGGGCGTACGTCTCATTCGACGTGCTGAAGCGCTACCTCCTCCGCAGTGGGCATATCATCTACCATATCCAGAACATAACCGACGTTGACGACAAGATAATCAGGCGCTGCAAGGAGACCGGGGCAGACCCGGCCGCGCTGACGAAAGCCAACCACGACGAGGCGCTCGAGCTTTTTGGCAAGCTCTCCATCCTCCCGGCCGACGTCTATCCGAAGGTCACAGGGCACATCCCGGACATCATCGCGCTCGTGCAGAAGCTGATTGCGCGCGGGAAGGCGTACGAGACGAAAAGCGGCGTCTATTTCGACATCTCCTCATTCCCCCGTTACGGCTCGCTCTCGGGGCAGAACCTGGAGGAGATACGGGCCGGCTCGCGCTTCGAGGTCGAGGAAACGAAGAAGGACCCGGCCGATTTCGCGCTGTGGAAAAAGACGAGCGGCGAAATCATCGAGTTCGACAGCCCCTGGGGCAGGGGGAGGCCCGGCTGGCACATAGAATGCTCTGCGATGGCGGGAAAGTACGCGGGCGGCACGCTCGACGTCCACGGCGGGGGGCGGGACCTGATATTCCCGCACCATGAGAACGAAATCGCGCAAAGCGAGGCTGCGAGCGGGGAGCAGTTCTGCAGGCACTGGATGCACTTCGGCTTCCTGACCGTGGAAGGGGAGAAGATGAGCAAGTCCCTCGGGAACTTCGTGACGCTTGCGCAGGCCCTATCGCGGAGCAGCCCGAACGCCCTCCGCCTCTTCTACCTCCAGGCCCACTACCGCAGCCCGCTTGACTACGACGAGGACGTTCTCGACTCGATGGAGGAGAGCGTGGAGAGGATATTCAACTCGCTGGGCCTCATCCGCGAGATAGACACCACGAAGGGCGACGGGCACAGGGACGAGGAATTCAGGAAAAAGAGCGACGCGCTGATTGCGGACTTCCACGCCTGCATGGAAGACGACCTCCGGACGCCCGAGGCGATCGCCTCCCTCTTCAACCTGCTCCGCATCGCGAATGCCCACATGAGCGGCCGCGTAGACCACGAGCAGCTCCGGAAGGTCTCGGATTCGCTTTCAGGCATGCTGTGGGTGCTCGGCCTCGAGGAGAAGAAGGCTGGCCTCGATGATTTGGCCGCGGCGCTCTCCGCGCTCCTGCTTGAATTCGGGGCGCCGGCGGCCGGAAGCGCGGAGGCGGCGCTCGAGGCGCTAATCCGCATGCGCGACGAGGCGAGAGCCAAAAAGGACTACGGGAAGTCGGATGCCATCCGGGCGAGGCTGAAGGAAGCAGGCATCATGCTCGAGGACAAGGCCGCGGCCGGCGGCGTCAGATGGAAGCGCGCCTAATAGGACGTCTTGTAGGCGGAGCTGTCGGCGCCCCTGCCGGTCCATGCGGCTATGTTGCTCCTGCCCCAGAGCGAGATGGTGCTCAGGAATCCGTCTTTTTTGAACCTGCGGTCCGAGAGCGAGAGCACGAGATGAGCGTCATACACCACGTGCTTAGATGGAGGGAGCCTCCGCGTGAGGTCCGTGTCCTCGCATATCACGGAGCGGTAGCCGCCTGCGGAAAGGAACACGTCCTTCCTGTAGGCGGAGTTGTTCGAGGCGAGCCAATACCTGCCTGTCAGCGCGTGCGTCAGCATGGCGGAAAAGAACACGCTCCTGGAAAACGTGTCATATACGAGCCTGTTCAGGCCGGATTCGGAGTGATATAAGTCGAGGCCGCCCACGGCAACGGTCTCCTGCGAGGCAAAATGCCTCCTTATCCGCGCCAGGAAGCCGCCCGAGGGGACGCAGTCTGCGTCAACGAATACCACTATGCCGTTCCGGGCGGCTCTCGCGCCGGCCGTCCTCGCAAGGCCGTTCCCTCTCTTGGGCTCCTCTATCACCCTCGCGCCATGCCTCCGCGCTATCTCCGCTGTGCGGTCATGGCTGCGGCTGTCCACTACTATTATCTCGTCGCCTTCCGCGAGCTGAGGCTTAAGTGATTCGAGGAGCCCCCCGATGTGCTCCTCCTCGTTGTATGTTGGTATCACGATGCTCAGCATGACTACCGCCGTGATGTACTGGATTGGCAAGGAATTAAATCATTTTGAAGCATTGCCCATCATATTTAACGTTAGACCACTTTTTAAAACGTTCCCTAGGATAATCATGACGTGGCAGTAGGCAAGGAGCAGATAAAGTCATATTGCGCGCCCATGCTCCGGCGCAAGACATTCAAGTTCGGACGGCTCAAAGGACTAGTTGACGAGCCGGTGCTGGAGGGCCTGAAGCTGGCAAAGGCGTTCGGAAACCCGGGCCCGTCCTCGCGCCGCTTCATCCGGGAGCTGCGCATGACGGATCACAACCTTCGCTGCGATATCTCGGAGGCCCTCCGCCCCCTCGGCGGCGACAGCCCTGAAATCGTGAGGCACCAGGTGCTCTCCGGGATAAGGGAGGTGTTCCTCTCCCGGGGGCTCCACTCCCGCTTCGGCCGGCCGGAGAGCGTGGGCCTCATGCTGCACAGTTTCGAGGCCTTCGGCCGGCCCGTTCACGTGTTCCTTGACGAGTCGGACGGGATGAGGGTGGGCCGGGCCAGGTTCAACATGGGCATGGAGGGCCTCCTGTGGTTCGAGCTCAACGCCACGCAGAACGCCGCCAGGCTCGCGCAGCTGCTTGATTTCTGGCTGGCCGGCCCGGAAGAGCTGGACTGCCGCCCGGAAGGCATGAGGATATCCCTTGCAAGGACCGGGGCCGGGGCGGCCGGAGAGGCCCTCGCAAGGGCGTTCGCCGCGGAAGGGCTGACGGAGGAGGCAAGCGTCCTTTTCGCGCTGGATGTGTCGTGCCTGCGGCTGATGATATCCAGGCTCGCGTCGATCGCCGCGGAAAGCGGCAGCCCCCGCGAGTTCCTGATGCGCTCACTGAACGCGCAGATAGGCTCGGCATTCGCGCACGAGGTGGCCCATATGCTCGAGCGCGAGGCCAACGGCAACGTTCCGCTCCCGCGCGACGTGATGGAGATTGCGGCATACATGCTCCAGGCGCTTTATTCCGACCCGGCGGAAGCGTTCCGCTCTATGATGCTGCACGGAGTTGACGTTACGGTGGTACTGCCGTCTTTCGACAGCTCCATGCGCCAGCTCGGCGCCGGGGCATTCGCGGTGGGGGAGGATTTCCTGCGAAAGTGGGCCGACATCCTCGCGGGCGCAATCTTCACGAGCCTTGGCGGCCGCAGCCACGAGGAGATGCTCGACGGGCAGAAAATACGGGAAGCGGCGGGCATCGCCCCGATAAGCATGGAGCACATGCAATTCATCGAGCGGGCGATGTGCAATCCTAATCTGAGGATAACCGAAGAGTAGGCCTGGCCACGCGGCTTGCGCAAAGGGCAAGGCTCAGAATCCCCGCAGCTCCTGCGAAAGCACGGTGCATTCGCGCTTGAGCCGCCTCAGCTCCAGTATGCTGAAAGTCGTCGCGTTCGCCTCGATTATCCTGCAAATCCTGCTCTCCCAGACGCGGGCCCGGTAAGAGCCGGCCTGGGACACCCTGGCGGTTTTCGCCCTCCGCAGGAGGCCCGAGCAATCGGAGGCGATGTCGCGCCGAAGCCTGGCCACGATGCTCTCAATAGGCTCCGTCCCCGGCACATCCGGTATCGCGAACCTGCCGGAATAATTTTCCCCCATGCGCTCCTTTCGCACAAGATAATTAAAACATTTTCTCCCCGCATATATGCATGGCAGTCAAGGTGGCGGTCCTGGCCTCCGGGAGGGGAAGCAACTTCAGCGCGATTCTCGGGGAAATCCGTGCCGGCCGCTGCGACGCAGAAGTGAAGGTGCTCATCACCAACAACCCTGATGCGCCGGCCGTCTCAATCGCAAAGGAGAACGGCATCCCTGTCGAGCTGGTGGAGCGGAAGTCGTTCGGGAGCCGCGGCGAGCTCGATATGCGCATCCTCGAGCTGCTTGAACGATACGGGGCGGAGCTCGTCGTGCTGGCCGGCTACATGCTGCTCCTCAAGGGAAAGGCGCTTCTCGATGCGTACCGGAACAGGATAATCAACATCCACCCGGCCCTCCTCCCGTCCTTCCCGGGCTCGGACGCGCAGAAGCAGGCTTTCGACTACGGCGCGAAGGTGTCAGGGCTCACCATCCATTTCGTGGACGAGAGCCTGGACGCCGGCCCCATAATCTACCAGGAGGCCGTGGATATCGCGGATTGCATTAGCGCGGAGGAGGTCGCCGCGAAAATACTCGCGCACGAGCACAAGGCGTATGCGAAAGTCGTGGACTCTTTCTCGAAAGGCGCTTATGCGGTCGAAGGGAGGCGCGTCTCGTTCGTCCCGAAATAATAAGGCAGGAAACCGCTACCGCCCGTCCGCGCAGCACCTTGTCCCTATCGAGTAATCCGAGTATTTCGCCGCATGCACGCTCGTCCAGTGCCCGCACCCGCCTTTCACCGGCCCGCTGAAAGGTCCGCCCGCGAAAGTCCCATACAGCATGCCGTCCCGCTCCACGGAATCATCCACCCATTCCGAGAGGTTTCCGGCCATGTCGTGAATCCCGCTCTCCGTGGCGCAGCCGCTGTATTCGCCGCCCCTCGCCAGGTAGCCCGGCTCCTGCAGGAGCCTCGGGTCGTTGAACTCCCTGCCCATGCGCCGGAGGTGCGGTATGTCCGGGAAGATTTTGTCGAGTATGTGCGGCGACTTCAGCGTATTGCATCTCCCTTCCTCGAACGACATGCCATATGGATACCTCATGCCTCCGCTTCCCCTGCACGCGCCCTGCCACTCCTCGAGCGTGCAGAGCCTCTTGCCCGCATTCCGGCACGCCGTGCGCGCCTGGAGCTGGTTCAGGTAGCCCTGCGGGAACACGCCCGGAGCAGTCGCCGCCCTAAGCCCCCGCATGTCCTCCGGCGGGCGCGTGTAATAGGGACGGGGCGAGCCCGTTCCGTCCACGAGGTGGACTTCGTAAGCGTCTATGCAGTACCTGCCCGCATTCGCCATCCCGTCCTGGCAGCCGAGGCTTGAGCGTTGCGGCGGGGGGCCTCGTATGGCGCTCTGCGTGCCAGGCGGAGCAGCCGCCGGCGGCATTGCCCCTGCGGAATCCGGCGCTGACGCGTCCCTCTCCCTCGGAAGCCGGTAGAACGGAAGTTCGGCGCCCCCGTCTTCGGCAGGGGCGGCACCGCCTTTGTCATGGCATCCGCCCATCAGGCTGCCGGCAAGCACCGCGTACGAAGAGAACCTTGCAGCCCTCTGCGCAAGCCTGGCCCTGGGTCCTGCGAGCATCATGCACAATATGTCATTAATTCTGTTTAAAAATGTTGATAACCATAAGTAATATCCTATGGTCAAAAGGATCACCGGCCCGCCCCGCGAAACGGACACGCCGGAAAAGCCAGGCCGGCCCCCCAGGCGGGAGCTGGATGCCATGAAACCGGAAGGCGACCGTGCCGGGAAGGCGAGCCCCGGCTGGCCGATACCCATGCGGAAGACCGTGGAGGCCCGGCAAGCCATCGCCGAGCTTTGCAGGACGCTCGGCGCAGAGCCGGGCTTCGACATCTACGTGGCGCTCGCGTTCCCGCCGAAGGTCCGGCTCTCCCGCTTCGAGGGCGGCCTCGAGCTCTGCGACACCAAGTCGTCGAGGCAGAGGCCGCGCATGGAAGGCGAGACTCTCGGCGACATCTCGCAGTGGGTGAAATACTGGTATCTCTCGCTCCATGAAGAGGGCGGAAAAATTATCGCGCGCTTCATAGACCGCGCCCATCCCGACGGATTGCGGCTCAAGGAGCTGGAGATGGCGGTCCGCGACCCCGGGAACCCATCCTGCTCCATGGAGCGCTTCGCGGACAGAATCAGGACGGGCCGCTAGTCCGTGCCCCATTAAAATATCTTCGCAAGAGTTAGATGGCATGCTTGGCGGGAAGGGCCGCTCCTCCGGCGCGCCGGAGCGCGAGTCGGGGATGACGGACCTTGCGGAGTGGAGGAGGAGGCGCAATATGACCGACGCCAATTCAGTAACGCGGGAAGAGTGCATCGGACAGCTGCGGAGAATCGTCCCGATGAGCGACGAGCAGGCCCACCTTCTTGGAATCCCTGCCAGGCTTTACCGCACCGGCGAATCGTCCTTCTCATCTGATGCCGAGAAAGGCGCGGCGAAAGCCGCAGGGGCGCTCATGCTGGGCTCAGGGTTCCCGCCCGGCCTTCCGGATTATGGCATACACATCAGCTCGCGGGGCGACAACACCTTCTGCACGCTGGTGGACCGGAAGCGGGGCGTAGTCGTGTTCGACGACATAAAGAACATGTACGTCAGCACCGGTTCCTGGACCGGATTCCTGGACAGCCTCTCCCAGGCGCTCAGGCTCGCCGAGTCCTACAGGCGCAGCGGCAGGCGCTTCGAGTTCGTGATTGTGAAAGAAGGCTCGGTTAGCTCAATTTAAAATCCCGATTCGCCAATAACCCCCCATGGAGAGAAAGGTGATTCCCTTCCCGAAAAAGCGCGATTCAGGAAAATTCCCGTCAAGAGGCGCCGCCCCGGAAAAAGGCGAGGGCCTGGAGATGGCCGGCCTTGCCCGCGGGATTGATGGCAAAATCGAATACCTCGAGCGGGACCTGGAGAACGGGGCAGGCGTCCTCCGGAGGGGCGTCGAGAGCTTCGTCCGGGGCATGGCCGGAGGGAAGAAAGACGAGCTTGGCGGCTCCGGCGTGGTTTTCAGGAGCCTGGCAGACCCGTCAAAAATCGAGGTATCCTTGGAAAGCGGGGAGGCGTCGCGGGAGGAAGCCAAGGGCAAGATAGAACGCATCGTCCAGGGCTGCATAACCGCCGCCCGGGCCGACCTCGCATTCCTGCGCTCGGTGAAGAAGGCGCTGGATACGGGGGCGCAGATTCCCCCGGCCGACCTCGCGAAGGCGAGGAACATCCTCGACAACAACACCTACTGGCGGCTCATCGAGGCGACCTAGCCATTTTAAACGGTTCATCGCAAGTTTTACTCATGCCAAAGAAAAGGGATGCCCGCGGTCCAGTGCCCCTGCCTCCGCCGGAAAAGCCGTTCATCGCGAAGGCCGGCGCCACTGAAGGCCATCTTGCAGAAGCTGCGCCACCTGCCTCCGTGTCGCGGGAGGACGCCGCTTCGGGCCTTGCAGGATACGCGCAGAACTGGAGCGAGGATGTCAAGGCGGCGCTTGCGCTCCCCGCGCGCCTTTACCGGCGCGAGGCCGGTAATGCAATCACGCTTTCGGATGACGCCGGGTTCGGGATAAACGCTGTCCTGGCGCGTTTCCTTTCATCCGGCCATATGGACCGGAAGCCCGACATGGGATACGGCATCGCCGTCTATGAGACGACAAGCACAGTCTATCTCGTGCTCGCGGACATGGGCCGGAGGATAATGGTGAGGGAGCCGCTCATGCGCTATATGGACAAGCCGCAAAAAAAGGACTGGGCGGAAGTCGCTGGCGCGATAAGGGCCGCCGAGGCAGCCGCGAAGGCGAAGCCGGGGAGAGTAGCGGTCAGCGACTGCGGCGACATGTACCTGGTGTGACGATGGCAGGAAAGAGAAAAAAGAAAACGGCCGGAGCAACCGTAACGGACATAGGCGAAAAAAGGTTCCAGAAGATGCTGGCAGATCCGCTCCTGCGGGACCGCGCAACTAAAGAGCGCCTCATGGACACCCTCGCGGAAATCGCCGGCGGGATGCCCCGGGAGCTGGAGCCGCTCCTCAGGATTCCGGACAGCCTTTATCTCAAGGACGGCGTCGGCGTCCAGTCCTATTCGTCCGAGCCGAGGAAGGGGATAGAATCCGTCGCATCCGCGCTCGCGCTCGGCGCCACACTTCCGCCGGAGGAGGATTTCGCGGAATACGGCATCGATGTCAGGCGCCGGGGAAGCAGCATCTACTGCACTTTCGTGGACAAGAAAAGGAAGGTCGTCGTTTCCGAGGCCATCCGCAGCATCCATTCCGGCAGCGGCTCCTGGGAGCCTTTCCTGCGCATGCTGAAGGACTCTCTGGAAACCGTGAAGGCGCTTGAGAAGGAGAGGCAGAAATTCAGCTTCGTGATAAACGGGCAGGCCGTGCCCTGAGTCCCCTTCCAGCGGCAGCTATCCCCCTTCCCTCTTTCTAACGTATTCGATAATCCTTTTCGCAGCCTCTTCAAGGCCCGGTTTCTCGTCCAGGAGCTTTTTAAGGAAAGCCTCATCCTCGGCATCGATGCGCTTTCCCGGGCTGCGCTCAGCCCTGCCGCCGGCGTACGCCTCTATGAGGTCATACGCCTTATTCGGGCCGAATAACGGCAGGCCTGCCTCTTCAATAAGGGGCAGCATGGCGTCCGCGCTGCCCTGGGCACCCTTCCTGTACTCCTCCAGCCTGGCTTCGCCTCCAGGCAGGCGCACATTGCCCGCAGGCTCGAAAATGACTATGGAGGCCGCGTCCCAGCCGAACTGGAAATTGGTATCCAGATATCCCTCCTCCGTCACGGCCACGCCGTCATAGCCCCTTTCCCTAAGCCACTGCCATGGGCTCTTCTCGTAGTACACCCAGTTGTTATCAGGCCAGGTGCCATCCGGATACCCGCTCCCCGTTGTCTCGGCGACCTTAACTTCCCGCCGGAATTCGGCCATCATGCTATCGAAAGATTCGCGCCCGTCAAGCAGGAAGAGCTTCAATCCGGACCTCATCTCGGCCCTGAACTTCACGGTGCCTTTGAACATCAGGCCGGGGTTGCTCCCTGTGAAGTAATCCCAGCCGGAGCCCCACGAGAGCCACAGGCCGCTCGGCTTTGTCCTGTCGCCGGAAGGGATGAACTCGCCATTCACCGCGGATTCGGCGAATTGCGGCTTCACCGCATGTGCAAGCTCGCCTCCCAGGTAATCCGCCTCTATCGTCAGGATTCCATTTTCATACTTGGCAGAGCGCAGCAGGTCCGGCTCCCCGCGTCCCGGAGCCGAGTCCGCGGCTACGGCGGGCTTGAAGGGAACGGCCTCGGGGGCGGCCGGCTTCCTGACCGTGATCTCCCCGCGGACGATCCCTGCGGTTGTCGGCCCGTAGAGCTCGGTATAGCTCAGCGGCATAAGGCTCCGGTATTCGTCGTCTATAAGCTTCCTCAGCCGGTTCTGCAGAACCTCGGGCGGCCTGCCCGCCCAGTCCGGGTCGGGCCTTCCGTCCTCGCCTGTGCGCATGGCGTCCAGCGCCTTCCTGTAAGCCTGCTTGTATTCCTCCGGGTCCTTCCTGATGGCTGCGTTGATGGCATCCTCGGTCCCGCGGCCCCCCAGCCGGGGAACCATCTCCAGGACCTCTCTCGCGACCGCCGTGGTCTCGAGCCTGGCGCGGTATTCCGGCATGAAGGCCATTCCGCGCCCTGCAGACCTGGCCGAGAGTGCCGCGACATACCCGCCGGCGTTGTCGAGCAGGTGCTGCATCTCATGCACGTACGTCATCTTCATGCCCGGAAGCGCGGATTCCGGTATGCCGGCCTCCGCGAAATGGGCAGTCCCGCGCATGAAAATCCTGCCGCTGAGGGGATTGAAATACGCGGTCATGCCGTCGAACATGTCGCCCGTCCCGTAAGCGCCGGTTATTACGAGGCCCCGGATGTCCGGCTGGCCATGCAGCGAGAACGTGTGCGAGACCTCTGCGAGGTACACGCCCGTTGCCTTCCTCACAACACTGATTCCGTGCGGCATCGTGACGCGGTCGAGCTCGGCCGCCGCCCTGAGCGGGTCGGAACCTGCAAGGTCCATCATATAATCGCGCCTCACCCCCGCCTCCATGAACCACCTTTCCGGTATCTCGCGTATCACGTCCTCCATGAACGATACCCTCTTCCCGAGGGCCTTCTTCAGCGCTTTCCTGTCAGACATGTCATGGATGCTGGGGCGGATTTCGGCCACGACTATGTCCTGCGCCCTTATGTCGAGACCTCGTTTGGCGAGCATGGCGTATTCGACGGCGTTCGGGTTGTCGGCGATGAAATCGAGCCATGCCTTCGTGCGCGCCGGGTTCTCAGCCGCCCTTGTGAGGAGATAGTCGCCCGCTATCATGAAGCGCGCCAGCGCGTCCGCGCGCTCGGGTGCCGGGAGATCGGCGATGCGCGAGAGCGCCCGGTCTGCAAACTCGCCCCATCTTTTGAGCGCGCGCTCCCTCTCCGGCCCCTCAGGCACCATGCCGGCTATCCTCTCCTCAGCGCCCCTCAGGCTGGCAAGGAGCTCGCTGCCAAGCTGCCCCCGGGCAGGGCCGAAAATATTCGCTTCATGCTTCCGGTAAATGGCTTCGGATGGCTGCAGCGGTTCCGCTGGAGGTTTCGGCGCGGCCTGCTGTCTCACGAATGCATACGCCGCATCTTCGAAAGACGCGATGCCGTTTCTCTTCTGGAACTCCAGGACCGCGGACACCTCGGCGTCTGCCACGCCCCTCCCGTGCCTCGTGATTATGTCCTCGGCCTTCGCCCTCTCCCGGGGATTAGCCCTCAGCATCCTCTTCGACTCGTCAAGGTAAACGTCATCGGGCTTCTCGCCGCCCGCTATGCGCCTGCGCGCACGCTCGAGGGGCTCCCTGTACTCCTGCATGTGCGGAGGCAGGGTGCCGAGGTCCGGATACCTCCGCTCAAGCGCCCTCATGTGGCCGGCGTTCTCCCAGCCCATCCGCTCATCCACCCTGCGCGCGACATCCGCCGCGTTGGCAGGGTCCTGCGCTCCCCGATAAACCGCCAGCATCTCGTCCGAGTACATCCGGACGCGGCCGTCGTAGCCTGCCGCCCTCCTCCTGCCGGCATGGTATTTTATGTACGAGCCGTGCCCGCCTATCGTCATGTCCGTTCCGAGGCCGAACGGCTTGCCATCGTAATCCATGATTATGAACTCAGCCGCGGACCTCACCCACCCGGGGTCTTCCGGAAGCCTCCACCCTGACATCGCGGCGTCGCTCGATGCTGCCCTGCTCGCTTGCGCGCGGTTGATCGGGGATTTGAGCAGGCCGAGGCTCGCGGCGTTATCCGACGCGAGGTACAGGCCGTTCACGAAATTCGACGTGTAGAGCGCGGAAAAATCGTTGAACTCGCTGAAGTTCATGCCCTCCGGCCTGGCCTCGACCTTGGCTCCGATATCGTCCGGGTCTATGGGCTGGAACGTCCTCACGGTCTCGCCATCCGACGTCACGCCGATGACGTACATCGAATTCCCGGTGTGCCTGTCGCTGAGGGTGGCCCGCCTTGACATCTCCTGGTACGCGTACCACGTCCTGAACATCTCCTCGCGCCCGCCCTCGCTTCCCATTGCGGTCCAGAAGTCCTCCGCGGCGGCCCTGGAGGGCTGGGGTATCCCGTCAAGCGACCTGGCATTGAAGATGTCGTCGCCAACGAGCGCCACGCTCGTGACCGTTATCTCCCTGAACCTCCCGTCCGCGGTCCTCACCCTGGCCTTCTGCCCTACCGTGTCGCGGACATCCAGCATGATGCCAAAGCGCCTCTGGCCGCTCACCATCCTCTTTCCGATGGGGTCCTTGTAGCTCACGTCATACGAGAGCGGCCTTCCCTGCGAATCCGCAGTGAAGACTTTCGGCGCAATCATGCCCTCGACTCTGGCCAAATCAGCCCCGAACGCGGCAGGCCCGAGGTCCTCCAGCTTCACGAACACGCGCTTCCTCCTGCCGTCCGGAAGGAGGACCTCCACGCCGTACGCGCCCCGCGCCATGCCGCCCGCGTGCGAGACTCCTGCGATTCTCACGTCGCCGGCCCCGAGGTTCGCGGAGATGACCTCCTCGAGTCCGCCCCTCATGATTAGGTCGAAGAACTCCGGGTTCTTCCTGATGAATTCCTTCCTCGCCTGCATCGTCCTCTTTTCGTCCAAGACGCCCGGCCGCGACTCTACCACTATATTGTCGAGCACACCCAGCGAATTTGCCACGCCGAGCCTCGCATCGAGCACGCCTCCTCTCCTGAACCCGGCATCATACGCTTCGAGGAGCCGTTTCCGGAATGCCTTGGGCTTCTCGCCCCTCGAGCGTGCCATGTCCGCCGCGTACTCTCCGCCTGATATGAGCTTCCTGTCCTGCCCCCTGACAATCCCGAACCCCTCTGCGGCCGAGAAGGCATACCTCCTCGCCCTCTCGAGCGCCTCGTAATGCTTCTCCTCGGCCCTCACCGCCTCCCACTCGTCGAGAATCCTGCCCGAATGCTCCGGATGCTTCACCAGCTCCTCCATCATGTCGCGGTAATTCCTCGCATAAACGTCGCCATGCTCGGCGGCCACGGCATCGTGCAGCCCCGCAAGCTCCTGCGCCTGCTGGTCCGGGGGCAGCCCCCTTATGCCCTCGGCCCTTCCCTGGATGTCGTTCCTGGACCTCGGGACCTTGATGGGCACGGCCTCAGGTTGCGGGGCGGCTGCCGGGGGCTTCCTGAAATACTTGAACAGTGGCATGAAAATGCCGAAAACGCCAAACGGCACTGCCTGGGGCGGGGGCGCAATGCGCATTCCGTTCAGCCTGGCAATCGAATCCGGAAGCGGCACGTCCTCGCTTTCCGGAATGGATACCCTCCCGCTCTCATGGTCGAAACGGAGGACGAACTCCACTCCTCCCGCCGTGACCTCCCTTGGCGCGTCCGTCCTGCCGAGGTATATTATCCTGCCGCTCTCCAGATCGTAATAGCCTCTCACCTCGGTCATCCTCTTTCCTTCGGACACGACAGCCATGCCCTCGCTTTTCAGGACCCTGCCAAGGCCGTCCGGTATGCCCAATCTTCCGAGCGTATTCCTGTCCCCGGCAAGAATCAGCGCGTTTTCAGCCGTGACCGGGTCAGGCTGCCTGGTCCCGAAGTGCTCGGCAACGTACGGCGGAAGCGTCACAGGGGCAGGCGCCTTCCCGGCGCCCCCCAGATTCACGACTGCCGCAGCCGCATCCACCGCGTTCATTCCATGCGATACGAGGTAGTCGATGACGAGCAGGTCGCCGTCAAGCTTCTTTCCTGCGGACCTGTTCCTGAGATAGTCTGCCGCGAGCACCTTCGCTTGTGCCTGCCCCCCTGGAGCCAGGTCCGCGAACAGCGTCTCGTTTTCCACGACCCTCAGTTCCGTATCTGGCCTTAGCCTGGCCAGCACTCCGAGCCTCTTATCGTACTCGGCTTCCGCGGCCCTTATCCTGCCCTCGTCTCCGGACCTGACTGCCCCTACCAGGTCCCTCATCCCGCCCCTTACCCCTTCCACCTGCGCCGGGGCGGGCATGCGCTCTATTCCCGGCGCTTCTATCTCCCCGGCCACCACTCCGGCAGGAACCTGCGCGGCTTCCCTCACGCTCGTTTCCTTGGCCAATATATAATGGCCGATGTGCGCGAACTGCCCGAGCATGAACCCCTCCCCTGCCCCCATCATCGCCCGGAAAACCGGAACCGGGCCGGCCTGGTAGGCCTGGATTCCGGTCAGCTTTCCGAACCCTGGAGCGGCCCGTATTATGCCGGTCGCATCATCCACGGCAACTTCTCCCTGCCGGGGCATGTCGCGCCTCGCCTTCACCATAGGAATTCCCCCGTCGAGCAGCGTTTTCGCGAGCGGGTCGGCCGAGTCTATTATCGCGACCATCCTGCCGTCCGAGGTCCGGATGCGGTTCGTCCTCTTGTCTATGTCCGGAACGGCCTTCCGCACCTCGCCGGTTATCTCCACGGCGTACATGTCCCTCCCTGGAGGGAACATCGCGGCTATGCGCGGGTCGAGGGCTTCGATGTCCTCACGGTGCACTATCTCGTATTCCGGCCTCATCCGAGACCTGCCGTCAGCGAAGGCGATGATGGTGTAAGGGTCGCCGTTCTGCGGATTCTCCTGATGGAGCACGCCCCCCTGCCTTATCACGTCCAGCTCCTGCTCGGTCCTGGGGTATCCGAAGCCTATGCTCTCGCCTTCGTGGCTGGAGAACCGGCCGGCCATCTCATCGGCATAGTGCGGGTCGCTCCCGAAGTCGCGCCACCACCTCTTCATGCCCATCGCGACCGGGCCGGGCACCTGACCGCCGCTGACATCGCCGAAGGCTTCCATGACGAGCGCATCCACGCTCGTGCCTCTTATCGTCGCTAGCCTGTTAAAGAGGCTGTGGAGGTCGACATAGCCGTACCTTATGTTCATGCCGGTCATGTCGAAGCTGCCGTGCGCCTCGCCGGCAAGGTAGTTGGCCGCGGTGTCGGTGTCTATGCCGCCTATCATGAACATGTACGTCTTTCCGTCCTGCTGCCACACCCAGTAGCCCTTCTGCGACAGCGCCTCGCCCACTGTCGGTGATGATTGGTCCGCGGGGTTCGTGTGCGCGTCCGCGTTCTGCACCTCGAGGACCATCGCGCGCGCGTTTCCCGCATGCCTGTCCCATATCCCGGTCGCGTAAGAGCCTGCCAGCATGTAGCCGAGCTCCTCCCAGAATTTCGCCCTCACCTGCGGGTCCTGAGACATGAGCGAGCCGGCAAGGGGGCTCCTGTCGAGGTCCCACAGCGCGGTCTCGTCCGTAGCCCTGACCTGCGCCTCGACTCCCCCGAACCTCATCATCCCCCCGAAATCCCTCATGTTGGTTATAATGCCGTAGCGCGAGACCTCCCCGTCCGGGCCGACGTAAGTAAGCTCCCTGCCTCCGGCGCTGGTGATGACCTCAGGAGCCGGGACGCCTGAGCGGACCGAGTAGTCCGAGCCGGCCGCATCCGGGCGCAAATCCTGCCTCTTCACGAAAACGGTGCGCGTCTCCCCGTTTTGCGTCCTGATGGCGACCTCGTAAGCGCCTATCGCCCCGTTATGGTATTCTATGGAGGCTATCCTCCCTCCCGGATACATCTGCGAGACCGTGTCAATCATGTTCCCTGAGGTAATGAGCCCGAAGAGGAAGTGGTCGTCCTCGAAAGACCTGAAATCCCGGTACGGGACGGACACCCACTGCCTCCTGTCCGCAGGATAATGCTCCCATTCGAAAGGCAGGATGACGATGCCGAGCCTCTCCGCGAGCGCCTTCCTCGCGCCCTGGGCTGTCGGCTCCCGCGCGTATATCGTGATAATCTCGTCCCTCGGGATTCCGTAAACCCTTTCGATGCCTGCGCCGGCTTCCCCACCTATCGCCTGCAGCTCGGTAAGATGCCTGGCCTCTTCATGGCGGCCCTGGGAGCGCAGCTCCGATATCACCCTCCCCTGCCCCTCGCCATCGAGCATCACGAACGACCGGGCGGCCCTCGTCCTCTGCGCCTGCCCTGTCCCGCTTGCATAAGCCGAAACTATGCTGCCTTCGTCAAGCACTTTCATCGGGGGCAACGGTGGCGGGCCCCTTCCGCCGGGCCCTGCGCCCTCCGCTCCCTTGCCCGGAAGTATCCTCAGCCCTACCAGGTCCGCAAGGAGCGGGTTCTTCATGCCGCGCTCGTCCATGGAGACTATCCTGCCGCTCTCCAGGTCCACCCTGACCTTCGCCTCCGGCGTCTTGTCATTTATCGCCTTGGGGTCGCCGTAGAAGAGCCGCTCGTTATCCGCTATGCCGATTATCCTGCCGTTCCCATCATAATATACGGACAGCTCGGCCTGGCCCTGCTCCGGCACCTTCGCGCCTGCCGCCTCATCGGCCAGTATGGCAGCATTTTCGAAGGTGGCCGCGTCCGGGATTTCGCCCCTTCCGCTGAAGTGGAGCGCTACGCTTTCGCGTGCTGCCTGCGTGCGCATCCCTGCGAGCGCGGCATGGTAATCGTCCCCTGACATCGGCGCGATGATTTCCGCCTCCGATATCTCGCCCTCCCCCGCCCTGGCTGCAAGGTCCTCGAACCTCGCGCCATCCGGCAGCAGCCGTATGCCGGTTTCCGCCTCGATGCGTTTCAGCGCGTCGAACGTGGCCTTTGCCTTCTGCTCATCGGCCCCTGCGATACTGGTGATATACTCTCCTATCGCCCTGGCCCTTCCCTCGCGGCTCCCCCATCTTACCGCAAGCAGGCGCATGGTGTCCGAATCCACATGGCCCTGTCCGAGCAGGCCCTTCGAGACCTCGGCTACCGCGGCAAGCTCGTCGCGGTCCATCTTCGTGAAATATTCCATGGCGGTCATGGCCTCAGCCTGAAGCCTCCCGCCCTCCGCCCTCTTCGCGCCGTCGCCGTACCTTGGCCGTGGCTCGCCCTGGGCGCCGCGCGGCACCTCCCGCAGCGCCCCGGCGTCCAGGAACACAACCCTGCCGGCATTCGGCCCTTCGGTCAATATCATGAAATCGAAATCGCCGATTTCGTATCCGTGGGCTATCAGCTCGTCATACATTTTCCGGACCTGCGCGAACGTGTCCTCATTGATGTATTTCGCGCGGAGCCCGGGCGCCATCTCGTCTATGTACATCGGCTTGCCTTCGATGACCTCCATCGCGAAAGCCATGTTCCCGCCCGCATCGGCAATCCCGAACACCTTCGGGCCGAGGCCTGCATCGCCCAGGATCTTCGCTTTCCTCACCTCGTCCGCGAAATATTCTGCCCGCTCCTGCCACGTCCCGTTTCCCTCCGGGTTCTTGTATATCTTCACCGCGACGCGGGTCGGCCTTCCGTCAATCACCATTTCCGCAAGATACACGTCCGCGCTCGAGCCGCGCCCCAGGGGCTCGGACGAGAGCAGCCTTGCCTTTGGCGCCCCGTCCATCCCGACCTGGGACGAAACGTCCGGCGGCATGCCGCGCAGCTCCGGCGGCAGTTCCGTCGGCCTTCCCAGGGCGCGCACCTCGGCCCCGATTGCATCGAGCATCGCCTTCCCGCTGAGGTCTGCCGGGATGGCGACAAGCCTCCTCTCCCCCCCGGCCTCCGTTTCGAATACGTTCAGCCTCCTCCCTGCGCCGTCCTGATAAAGGCCCTGGTATGAGACGCCGAGCTGCGAAAGCTCGTCCTCGCTTATCTTCATCGCGGCGAGCTCCGGAGCCCTTTCCGGCGCAGGCTCGAGCTCCACCTCCCCGCCTCCGATTGCCACCTTCCTCCTTCCGCCCGGCGCTGCAACCGGCTCCCCGCCTCCGGCCCCCCGTTTGCCCGGCACGGTTCTCGGCCCGCCTGCAGGCGCGCCCCGCATCGCACCCGGCCTTGCCGGCGGCGTTACGTTGCCGGCACCGCGCTTTCCGGGCGGAGTCTTCTCTCCGGCGGGCGGCTGCGCTTCCACTGCCGGAGGCGGAGCCGCTTCTTCGAGCGGCTTTGCCATCCTCTCGAACTTCTCCCGATTGAACCTGCTGAAATCGGCCTCAGCCTCGGCCCCGCCTATCCGCTCGCCGAGCGGGGTGATGTCGCCGGCGTGCAGAATCGCGCGGCCGTCCCTCCGGCCGACTATCCTGTCCCTGCCGCCGTATTCGACGTAATCCTTTCCAATCGTCTTGCCGTAGTCCTCGACGTCGTAGCCGGCCCCGAAAGGCTTGCCGTCGTATTTGTTCAGCGTGGCGCGCACCGAGGCCGCTGCGGCCGCCCTCTCGTCCGCGGCTTCGCGCGGGAACACACTGTCAGAGCCGTACGCCTTCGCCATCTCTCCCAGGACGGTCTCTGCGGGAACCCCCGCAGCCCCCGCAATCTTCGTAGCAAAATCCACGCTCGCTGACGCGAAGTCGTCATTGAAGAACCGAAGGTCGCCGTCCGAGCCTATCTTTCCCGCCACATAGTCCATGTCGATGGGCTGGAACGTGAGGACGCTTTCTCCCTCCGGGGTGGTGACGAGCACTGCCACCGTGTTCCTGTCGAACCGGTCGAGGAGCATGGCCCTCCTCGAGAGCTCGTGATAGGCCCGCCATGCCTGGAAAATCCTTTGCCTTCCCTCCTCTGTTTTTGCAAGCTCCCAGAACGCCTTGACAACCTTGTGCGCGGGATGATGCTCGTCCGCTAGTATCGCCTGCATCCTCGCCGGGTCCGCGAACACCTCCCTGGAGACGACCGCCACGCTCTCCACGGTAACCTGCGCGCTCCTGCCGTCCGGAAGCATGATGACGTCGCTGTGCCTGGCTGTCGCATAATCATGGACGTCCTCCATTATGCCGAACTCCTGCATGTGCGCCGTCTCCTGCCCTGAGACGGGGTCCGTGTATCTTATCCCCGTATCATAGGTGAAGGGCATGCCCTGTCCGTCGGCCGCGTGTATCACGGGCGGAAGAAGCCCATGCCCCCCGGCAAGCTCGCTTCCAAGCTGCGCCGGCACCAGGTCTTCGGCCTTCACGAACAGCGAGCGCTTTGACCCGTCCGGCATCTCCACGTCGATTTTGTACGCCCCGCGAAGCCCCTCGAGCTTCTCCGCATTGACTATGATCCCGCCCTCGAATCCAGGCATCGCCGCCACGCGGCCTTCAAGGCCGCCCCGCACTATGAGCTCGAAGAACTCCGGGCTGTTCTGCACGAAGGTGGAGCGCACCCCCTCAGGCATCCCGCCGAGCGCGCCCAGCTCGTTAAGCACCCTGAGCCTGCCTTCGGTTCCGCCTTCTCCGTATGCCTTCACGAGCGCCTCATGGAGCGCCGCGGGGTCCTTTCCCCTTGCCTTCGCGGCCGACTCTATCCATGCCGGCACGCGTCCTGCGGCCTGCTCGTCCGGCGTCCCTTTCAGCAGGGCGAGCTCCTGCTCAGCAAGCTGCGCAGCGTCCCGCGCCGCTCTCGCCTCATTGACCCGCTTATGCCTCTCTGCGCCCGCAACAGCCGAATCCCATTCGGCCGCAATCTCCTGTTTCACAGTTTCCGGAGTCGCAGGGTCCGCCAGCCTCTTAAGCATCCTTCCGAGGGCCGGATTCAGCGATTCAAGGTCTCTTAACCTGAGATTCCTCTCTGCTTCGGGAAGCCCCTTCAGCCGCTCTCCCACCTCAAGCAGTTTTCGGCCATCCGCAGGCACCATGCCCTCGGCCGCCTTGAGGAACGCGCGCTCCGGTGTCGCGCCCCTTGCAATCGCGTCCGCGATGACCGCGCGCTCGGCCGGGTCCGCTGCGAGGAACCGCTCCCGGTACGGGCTTCCCTCAACAGTAAGAATCCTGAGCATCTCCAGCCTGGGCTGGCTCCAGTCCAGTGTCGCCTTCGCGACATCCGCCCCGGTCAGCCCCTCCACGAGGTCGAGCTTCCCCTCGGCCATCCTGAGGAGCTCCACCCCCTCCTGAGATATCGGGCCGCCCGCTTCCAACCCGCCCTCTCCGGCGCGGGGCGCCATGCTTTTGGCTACCTCCACGAGGGCCTCGGCATCGGCTTTCGTCTCTGGCATCCCAGAGGCAATCTTCTCCTGCTTTATGCGCGTGTACTGGTCATGCAGCGTGACGTCCATGTATCTTGATGCGACTTCGAGCGGCACCTGCTCGCCATTGAAAATCTTGTAAAGGTTTATTGCATCCGCGGCTACCTGCCCGCCAATTCCCCTTGATTGCAGGACCGAGCGCACCTCGAGCGCGTCTGCCGGCGGCTTGCCGAACATGACCTTGACCACGATTTCGGGCTTCCCGTTTATCACCATAGGCACCGCGAACGCGTTCTGCCTGACTTCCGGCCTGTCCGGAAGCTCGCCCATCTTCACCGCCTGCTCAACCAAGTCGTTCCAGGTGAGCTCCTCGGGCTTCGCGCCGGGCTTCACCCCGTCCTGCGCTATGGCGTGCTTCACGAGCTCCGAGTCCGCGAACCCTGGCATCCTGCTAATGGCAGCCATGCCTTCAGGACCGTCCCCGCGCTGCGCCTCCTGGCGGACCCACTTCCCCTCCCCGTTCTGGTACGCGCCCGGGCTTCCGGCCTCGGCCGGAACCTCGCCCTGGATGATTCTTGCCGAATCGTAAGGGACGACCGGCACTCCGGCCTTGATTGCAAGATGCGCAGGAGCACCCGGTGCCGTGATATAGGCACCCTCGAGAGCTGGAAAGCCCTGTATCATTGCCCTTGCGGCAGCCCTTCCCTCGGGGATGTCAGGCACCGCCCCGACAAGGGACAGCTTCGTCCCGAAAGCGGTCTTTTTCAGAATCGTGAATGCGACAATCCTCCCCTCGCCGTCCGTCGCGACCAGGACTTCTGGGTTCTTCGCGAACATCGCCTCCGGGCTGTCGTAGATGAGGCCGATTTTCCCGTACGCGGCCTTGTAAGCCTCATAGACCTTCGCCTGCCACTGAAGCACCTGGTCCGGAGGTATCACTCCCCACCTGAGGTTCGTCCCGGGCACCGTCATGCCGGCCACTGCGGCAAGGGCCGGGTCTGAGGGGACCGGCAGCTCCTCGGAGCGGAGCACCGGAGCCGCCGCCTCGGCCGCCTGCCCCCTCCGTGAATAGATTACATCGAGCACGGACTTCATCAGGGCGTCCTCGCCGCCCCGGTAATCCTTCTTGACCTCTTTCGGCAGCGCGTCGTATATGGCCAGAAGGCGCTTGTCGGTCGGGACGCCCCTCTTCCTGATGGCCCTCACGAGTATGGCAGCGTCATCCAGCTCCGCCCTTGTGAATCTCCTGTCAGGGAAATCCCTGTGTATGAACTGCCCGTCCGGGGTCGCACGGACGATGCCGTATTCGCCGAACTTCTCCAGGTCTGCCGCGAGCGCTATGCTCCGCCTCGCTTCGCTCTCAAGCGCGAATGCCTCCTCGTCCCTTCCCTCGCTGCGCAGGCGCTGGGCCCGCCCGAACTTCTCCTTTGCGCCGCTGCGGAGTGAATCGGGCGTCAATACCTCCTCGGGCGCCTGCCGCCTTTTTACCTCTGCATCTAGGGCATCGGCCTCGCGCGAGAGGGCGGTCGCCCGTTCCCTCTTTGCCGCGGCCAGCCTCCCATCCGTTTCCCTGCCCGCCCCTTCGAGTTCCTCTGCAGCCCTCTCCCTCCTGTTTAGCGCCATGCCGAAAAGGTCTTCAGGGGTGAGTTCGCCCCACCTTGAGAACAGCGCCCCTTCGCCGGCGAGCTCGGTAAGCGGCGTGTCCCCGAGTATCGCGCGCCCGTCAAGGGCCACCCTATTCCGGACTGCCTGGCGGACGCCCTCCCTGGATATCACTCCCGCTACCGTCCTCGCGTCCGGCACGGCATCCAGCTTCGCAAACAGCTTTTTGGCATCCTCCGGCCCCATGCCCATCCGTTTTGCGTGATAATCCCAGTCGAACGGCTTCCCCTCGCTCCTCGCCCTGGCATATGCAAGGTAGGAATCCCCTATCCTTTTCGCGTTCGCGCGCGCGGCTTCGCCTTCGCTCGAATATAATCCGAGGCGGGCCTGCTCGCCGCTCACGACTGAATCGGTATATCTGTTAATCGTCTGCATCTGCTGGCTCCGTATCTCGTCGGCAGCCCACCCTATCTTCAGAACCCCTGTTTCGTTCCCTTTCTGCACGTCCTTGTCCTTGAGCAGCGTCTCTATGGTGGCCGCGGCCTCTGCGGTCTCGGGCCGCTTCTTCATCTCCCCCAGCCTCGCATACGCCGCGTCCCTCCGCGTGCGCTGCGGGCCGGTCGCGCTTTCAGGTATCAGGAGGTCTCTCATGAACGGCTCGAGGCCGGCCTGCGTGCCAAGATGCGCCGCGTCCGTGAGCGCCCTTGTTCCGCCAAGGTCGGATAGCTGCTTAAATGTTTCGAGCCCGCTGTCGAAGGCGCCCCTAGCCAAGCCGATATCGTTTTTCTTGAGCGCGGAAACGACGTTCCGGTCAGCGAGCATCCCGTCGAAAAGTATGCGCTGGGGCTTCGGCAGGTTGTCATAGATGACGAGCGAGACCGGGTCCCTCGCCCGGACGCGCTGCAGGAACGAGAACATCCCCTCCGGAGTAGAGAGGCTTGCAAAGACCTCTGGGGCCTTGGCATGCGCCTCTCTCAGCGCCCCCATCTTCGCGATTTCCGTCTTCAGGCCCCTCATGCCGCGTAGCTGCTGCACACCGCCATGGTACGCCATGAAGGCCGAGAATGCGCCGAAAGCGAGCTGTTGCGTGCCTTCGGCGTATTTCCCTTCCGCCATGAGCTTGATTCCGTAATAGAACTGCGGCACCATGCCGATTACGTTGACGGTTATATCGGTGTAGGCGACGACCCTCGCCGCGGTCGCGAACCTCCCGGCGCGCGCCACCTGCGTGGTGAATTTAGCAGCATCGCCAAGCTTTGCGGCTTCAATCGCCGTCTGGGACGCCTTCACCAGCCTGCCTGCTGCTGCGCTCGCTCCGAGTCCCACGACCGTGAGGCCGAGGTTGACCCAGGACATGGTGGTTACCTCGCCGTACTTGGCGAGGTCCTTCTGTATCCCGTCTATGGCATCCCATAGCATCTTCCCCCCGCCCACGACGAAACCAACGCTCCCGAGGCCCATCGTGGCGATGGAGAGCGCAAACATCCCGACGCCTTCTGCGATTTTGGCCCCGGTCCTCGCGTCCATGAGCCCCCAGTCGCCAAACAGCTCATCATACGCGAGGTCGCCGTTATACATGGCTTGGAAGTGTATCCTCTTTTGCCAGTCCTTGTATGTAATCTTGGAGTTTATCCCGTCTATGAAGGTATCTACCGGGATATAGAAAACCGAGGCTTCCATCACCAGCATCTGCTTCTGGTATCTTTGGACTTTCCTGCCATCTCCCTCAAGGACCGAGTTCCATAGCCGCCCTCCAAGCTCCTCGTAGCCCATGAAGTCGGCGCCGTACTCGGTGATGGGGCTGTAATTATAGTAAGCCCAGCTCTGCTGGGGGTCTTTCACATAGTCCGGCCTCGCCGGATTGCCAAGGTTGACGTCCTGGTCGTTCTCCATCTGCTGCTTGGCCCACCCGTACGTATACTTGTACGGGTCCTCCCCCCTCCCCCTTGCGGCTAATTTCAGCACGCCCCAGCCCGGCCTGTGCTTGATCATGCTGACCTCGTCCATCGCTGTCGTGGATTCCGGGATGATGGGCACTCCTGTCAGCATGCTTATCGGGAGGTTTCCAAGGTAGGTATTCGCCTGGCCGAAGAGCACGTTCGGGTCGGCCTCCATCAGCGCCCACTCGCGGCGGTTTATACCGCGCTCGAACTCCGCGCCTGCCTGTTTGAACTCTCCTTTAAGGAGAAGCTCCTGGGCTTTTTTGAAATGTCCGTTCGAGAAGCCGAGGAACTTGACCGCCCTCCCATAAGCGTCTGGGTAATCCGAGGCTAACGCGCCCTCTCCGGCGATGGCCTCATGGTAGCTCTTATTCATCTGGAGCTGCTGGTCGATATGTGAATAGGCGACCGAAATCTTCCTCTGTGTCTGGTACTCCTCCGTCAGCGCGCTCAAGTCCTTTACGACCTGCTTGTATTCCTCGAGCGGGAATTCACTGCTGTTGTTGTCCATCTTTTCGAGCTTGCCATAAAGGCCCCGGGCTCTCTCTAGCAACGCCTTCGCCCTCGGCGCCAGCTGCCGGACCGTTTCCCTCATGGGCCCCGGGACCTTGTCCGTGAACTTGTTCTGCTCTATCATCTGCAGGCGCTCGGAAAGAATCACGTTCAGCTTGCTCTCGAACTCCGCCTTGCTTATCTCGTTATTTTTAAGCTGTTTTTCAAGAGCCGTGACCTTCTTCAGCCTTTCATCGTCCCCTTCCAGCCATCCGTAAGGCACAAGCTGGTCGATTGTAATGGCCGCCGTGAAGCCTTCGAGGACCTCTATGTACTTTTTTACCTCCTGCCTGTTCTCCTCGAGCTGCTCCCGCCTCAAGATGCGTCCAGCGACCAGGTATAGCCTTGAGAAGAACGCCTTCTCGTATTTCCTGAATGCCTCGTCGTCCCCTTCTTCGGCCGCTTTTTTCATTTTCGTAAGGAGTGTCTTGAGACTCAGACCTCCCCCGAGAGCCGTATCATCGGGGTGCTCGCTCTCGTACCTGCGTATCTTTTCCATGCTTACGCGGCCCAGCACCGGCCCTTCCTCGTTTTCGGGTGTAGGTTCCCCCCGCAGCGCAATCGTGCCGTGGTGGTCCCATTCGTCTATCACCGCTGTCGGAAGGGCGTTGTAGATATTACGCTCCACGATTTCGTAGCGCTCGATGGCGGCCTTTGCAACAGATATTCTCTGACTGCCGCTGTTGAACGTCTCCAGAGCTTCGTCATGGTCCGCCGGGTCCTTGGCCGCAATCTCCATGCTTATGGCGTTCAGCATGTCCTGCCTGCCCCTCTCGTAGCCCGGCCCTTTCCTTGTCGCATCCCTGTATCTCCACCCGGCCTGCTTGCCGGGGGCTGCCTCGCCGTAGTAGTTGCCGGCCATCTCAAGCAGGCGCAGTGCCCCCTCGAAGTCCCCTTCCGCAGCCCTTCTCCGTACCTCGGCAAGCCCCTGCCCGACCGTTTCCGCGCCGACAGGCATTTTCTCTGAAAGCCTGAGATACGCGTCCGCCCTCTTGTTGAGATACTCCCTCTGCGTCTCCAAGAAGCTCTGCGAGAACACCTCCTCCGGCTTCTTCCCGCCGACCTCCGCCTCTCCCTTTATCAGCGCGTCGAGCGCGAGGCCCATTCCTCCGAGCTTCGAGCTGTCATATGCCGGGTCGAATCCGGGTATCACATCCCTTTTCTTCGGGGCGGCAAAGGTCCTCACCGCGCCGGCATAGAGCATGAGCTGACCAAAGAGCGCGCCCGCCTCCTCGGTCTTTCCTTCGGAGACAAGCTGCTCCACGCGCAGGAGGCCCCTCTCCACGAGCTTTTTGTTTTCTGCAAGCCCTGCTCCCCAATCCGCGAGCGAGGCGCGGAACGAGGCCGTCTCCTCGCTCGCCTTCTGGTACACGACCGCTGCCTGGAACTCTCCGGAATGGTCGCCGCCCGCAAGCTCGGCATCGAGGGCCGCCTCCATCCTGTCCGCGCCGGCAAACGCCTTCCACTTCTTGTCCCTTGCGAGGCCGGTATAGACCGTCGCCATCTCAAGGAGCCTTTCCGCTCCCGCGAAATCGTGCGCGTCCGCCCTCCTCTTTATTTCTTCAGCGAGCTTGTGCACCCTCTGCTTCCTCTCCCTCTCCTCCGCGGAGCCGGAAACCGGGTTGTCCCTTTTCAGCAGGTCAGCTTGCGCGGTCAGCGAAGCAGAATCTATGAGCGTCAGGTATCTGTCCAGTTCCCCGGCGGCCGGCACCTTCTCTCCCCTGAGCACCGCGCTTATGTCCCGCTCAATGTCTTCCGGGACGTAGTTCCTGCCGCCCCCAGGCGCCACTTTCTCGAACATGCCGCGATACACCGCCAGGTCGGCAACCGCGAAGTCCCCCCGCTCCAAGGCATCGAGGGCCATCTGCCCGTACCACTCCGCGCTGCCTTCGCGGGGCTTGGGGACTTTCCTCTTGTCGCCACGGAGTTCGGTCGCGGAATCCATGAGCTTCTGCTTCCTTGCCGCAGTGTCGCTGTCAATAGCCTCGGCATACTCCATCTCGCCGTCCAGCCCCCTGAGCTCGGCTTCTGCATCCGCGATGCGGGAGGCGAAGGTCGTGCCCAGAACCAGCCTCTCGGCGCGCTTCTCCGCCTCGGCCCTCCCGTGCTTCCTGAAGAACAGGTAGCTGTCGGCTGCAGAGAACACGATTGCCGCGTAGGCGAGAACGTCGTCCGGAAATATCTGCGCCTCGCCTGCAAGCCCCGGCGGCGCCGGCTCGAAGACTGCGATGTACGAATTCGCCGCCTTCCTGTACGCGGAAACGACCTCATCGGACGCTCCGGCCTCCCGCAGCCCGATTATCTTCCCTGCGTGGCCGAGCAGCTCCTCAGAGCGCTTCACTGCATCAGCGGCCCTCTTTATCATCTCGGCCTTGGCGTCGCCCTCCAGCTTCTCGGCTTCCGCCATGAACGTCGCCGCTTTCTCCTCCCACTCCTCGGCCTTTTTCACGTACGGCTCGGCATCGGCCGCGTATTTTTTGAACCGCTCGGATGCCCGGAACGCAGCGGTATCAGCCTTGAAGTCCTCGACGTCCCCCCTGAAGACCGCAACCGCCCGCTCCCTTTCCTCGAGCTCCTCCCCGATTTTTTTCGCGTGCTCCGCCCTCGCCTCGAGGGCCGATGCCTCCTGCTCGATGTCCTCAGCCTTCGCGCCCTCCTCGAGCCGCTTCTGCAGCGCCCTGTAGCTTTCTGCCAGGTCGTCCAGGAATTTCGCGTTCGCCGTGCCGAGCCCGCCCATCGTGCGCCATCCCTCTATCAGCCTGAGCCATTCGGTGATGGACGCGCCGAGCATCGCCTTCCACAGTTCCCCGGCCTGCGCCGATATATCAGACAGCTCGGATTCGGCGGCCTGGGAGTCGAATTCCAGCCCCTGCAGCGCGCCTTCGCCCAGCCTGCCGATGAAATCGAGCAGCTTCAGGGCCGCCGTCTCCCCGCCGGGCTGGAGCCAGAGTTTCCGCTCCATCCCCCCCAGGAACAGGTCCGTGGCCTTCACTACCGTGTCGAATCTTCCCCCGCTCTGCTTTCCCAAGTCGTTGAATGCCGCGAGGCCGGCCTTCTTCAGCTTCTCCCTCGCCTCCTCGGGCGCGCCTGAGGCGTCTATCCTCTTTTCCCTCTCCACTACGCCTTCCAGGGCGGCGGCCTTCTTCTCCGCGAGCGCGAGGAGCTCCTGCGCCTTCTTCACATTGCCAGCCCTGAACTCCTCCCCGGCGAGCTTCACTGTTTCGGTTATGGAGCGCACCTGCTCCTCGTGGCCTGGTATGGCGCGGAGGCGCTTCTCGAACCCTTCCCCGGCCTGCTTGAGGCCGGCTACCGTAAGTGCCGCCTCCCGTCTTCCGCCTGCCTGCGCCGGCGCTTCCGCAGGTATCCCGGTGATGCGCGCGAACTCCCTCTTCGCCTCCTCTTCCCCTATCTCCCCCTTCGGGTCGGCGAGCCTGCCGAGGAATCCCATGATGCCCTCGAAGAGCTTCCCCCGCGTGCCAATCTTCTCCCGGTTGTCAAGGAAGAATTTCACGCCCCTGAGGAGATACGCTGCCCTCCACTGCTGGTTCGTGCCTATGAAGCCTGATGCCGCCTTCACCGCGTCCGTCAGCTTGGAATGCGCCTTGTCATCGACCTTGCCCTTGAGGCCGCCAAGCTCTGCAGAGAGCGCCTTCGGCTCCAGCCTTCCGACCTCCTCCTGCGCCCTCTTCTCGTCCACCTTCTTCCTCGGGTCCGAGAGGATGCCCACGATGCTGAGGATGCCCTTGAGGAGCGGCGCCGCGGGCTTGCTCTGGAGAACCTTGCCATAGCGGATGAACACGTCCGCTGCGATGAATGCCAGCCTCGCCCGCCACCCGTCCTGCGTCCCTATGAAATTGAATGCACCGCCCAGCGCTTTCGAAACCTCCTCCGCGGCCTTCTTCATTTCCGGAGGCTCCTTAATGCCGGCCAGCCTTGCCTGGAACCTGTCGAGCCGCTCGAGCCAGAGGACTTTCGCCCTCGCCTCCCGAAGCAGCCTGAACGCTTTCGCCTCGAGCTTCCCCGCGCCGTCCAGGTCGCCTCTTTTTCTCAATGCCTTCGCTTCTTCGAGCGCCTTGGCCGCTTCCCGGTCCAGCTCAGCTATCCTTTTCGTTTCGCGCGGATGGCTGCGCTCGTACCCCTTCTCCCGCAGCAGGCCCGCCCTTTCTGCGGTTTCGCGTTTTATGTTTTCGGTCGTCAGCGCACGGAACTCCGCCGGCCTCTGCGCTTCCAGCCACCTCTCCAACTCGGCCTCCGGCGCCTTTCCCTTGGCGAGGTCAGCGCTCCATCTCTCGAGCTTCTTCCTCATCCCGGGGTCCTTCGTTTTAGCGTATTCCCTTGCGAGCTGGCGCTGCACCCTCGCCATCTCTCCCTTCCCCTGCCTGAGGGCGCTGAGCCCGCGGGCATGGATTCCGCTGACTGTAACTGCATCATCGCCCGAGAGCCCTTCTAGGTCGGTTTCAGCGGCCTTCACTGCATCGGCCAGCTCCTTCGCCTTCTCCACGTCCTCCTTCGTCGCGGTCCCTTCCTCGAGCTTCTTGAGCAGCTTGTCGAATTCCTTCTTCAGGTCCTCCATCGCCTTCGTGTACTGCTCGCTTACGCCCTGCCTCATCGCGGCCTGGTGGAACAGCGCGGCCGCCCCGTGGATGTGCGCTGCGAGGGCGGTGACAGGCGCGGAAGCCTCCGAAAAGCGCCTCATCGTGTCCTGATAATCCTGCTCGCTGAAGGCCTGGCCCTGCCTCGAGCCCTCGGCCAGCCTCACTGCCTCATCGCGCATCCTGGCCTCTGCTTCCCGCGCAGCCGGGCCTCCGGCATCTATTATCGCGTCGTTCTTCACCCGCCACTCCACCGCCTGGTCGATGGCGATAGCCCTGTTCCACGTCCCGAGCCCCACGTCGTTGAAAGCCGCCTTGCGCGATTCAATCCATTCCGGCGACGCTCCCGCACCCGCCAGGCTGTGTATGTCCTGCGCCATGCCGGGAACGGAGCCGGCCTTCGCCATGCCCTCCCTGAAATGGGCCCTCGCGGAATCCTCCAGCTCCTGCGCGCGCTGCGTGTCTCCATGGGCCCGCGCGTCCTGCGCTTCCCTGTACATTCGTGACGCGGCGCCGAAAAGGCCGAGGGCGATGCGCGTCTCCTCGGGATAATCCGCCCGGTACGGCTCCAGGCGCCGGCTGAATTCAGCGAGCCTCCCCTCGGCCCTGCTGGGGTCTGCTATTATGAAATCGAGAACCGCGGCGAACTTGCCCATAACGCCGAGGCCGGTCGCGGCATTTGCGGCTGCTTCATTCGCGCCGCCGCGCGGCTGTTCCCTCGGAACCATCGGGACCTGCGGCTGGGCGACCCTGACTCCTTCGTCCCGCACCTCGGGCTGCCTCTCCGCAGGTTTCTGGCCCATCAGTTACCCTCGTATGCCCTGCTTATCCTCACGAACTCCTCGAGCATCCTCACCCGGGCATTGAAATCCGCCTTCCCCAGGGACTGCAGCATCCTTTTCTCCCAGTCGCTCAGCGCCTCGTGGAACCGCCTGTACCTCTGAATCGTCCCTTTCAGCTCAGGCGGCTTGTCCTTAGCGTTGTCCCAGGCTGCTATCGCCTGCTCAAGGAGAGAAATAGCCTTGTTGGCCATCGCCAGCGCCTCCTTCTCGACCTCGCCTATGTTCTCCGGGCTGATAAACGGCAGTGACGGGTTGGGGGGCTGTGACCAGTCGATTTTTTCCTTCGCCATGTAGTTCGCACCCGGAGCGGCGAATGGATATGCAGGAGACGCTTTTTATGGCTAGCGAACCGCCGGTCGATTCATATCTCCTGGCCCGCCATGGACGGCGGCCTCATGGCCTCGATTCCGCGCCTCGCCCTCCTCATGACCGGATGCCGCTCGAGAAGCTGCCTGTCTATAAAGGGGGGCTGGCCGTTATCCAGTTCCAGTATGAGCCCGATGGCTTCCGCGCCGTTGCCGCAATCCAGTATCCGCTCGAAGCTGCCCTGGCCGAGCTTCTGGTCGATTGCCTGCTGCACATGCTCCCAGTTGCCGCTCTGCATGGCCGGAGCCAGCCTTTCGATGCCTGCGAGCATCTCGATTGCCACCATCACTGCCGTCGGATATGCGTAGTTGGCAGGTGCTTCCCGGTTTCCGGGCAGATGCATCCCGCTGACGACCTGGAGGGCAGCATAGTTGGTCGCTCCCTCGTCGAAGAATCTCGGCGGCTCCGGATTCACAAGCCGCCCCCGGCTCCTGAAGGCCATGCGATTGGCATGAAGGAGATAGTCGAGATAGTGGAGAGTCTCGTGGGTTATTATGTCCTCCACCCTCTGCGGCGTCCCGTCCGGGAAACGGGCCGGCGACGATGACACGAGGACGATATTGGTCCCCGGGACGTAGGCACCGCTCGCGCCCCCGGCTATCGCAAGCTGGTCCAGAAGGCCCTGCGGGACCCTCACCACCATCGGCGGGGCGCGCGCGAGCGCCTGCCTCGAAGTCTCGTCATAAGCATACATGAGGCTCCCGATCTCCTTCCTGTTCTCCAGGATTCCGGACATCATCAGGTGCATCTCCATCGCGCCGTAAATCCTCAGCACCTCCCTCACCTGCTCGATGTCCCTGCACATCACGAAAGGAGGCCTGCGGATGCGGGGAGTGGTCTGGAGGCGCTGGTGCTCTTGCGCGGGCTTCTGCAGGGGCTGTGACATGAATATTTTATCGCTAATCGCGTTTTTAATCCGCTGGATTTTTTGGATAAATGGTAACCACGGGGGGTTGACAAACAATTAGTTTTTTGGCCCCTTTTTTACTAAAAAAGGGGACGGGCCCAGAGGGATTTGAACCCTCGACACACGGATTTCCGCCTTTTGGGAAAAGGCGGCCCAAAACGGGCTGTAAGTGCCTTTCCAAAAGATAAGAGTCCGTCGCTTACGGCGAGGCCTCTCTTATAATAAGAGCGGCCCCCCTACCAAGCTGAGCTATGGGCCCATAAACGGATAAATCTTTGGCCCATCCCCTTTTAAAGTCTAATCACAGCCGTCCGCTCTTCAGCCAACTCCGGTTATCTTGCGGTATCTCCTCTCATGGTAGGGGTGTGTAAACCCTATATCTTTGTAAAATCGGCGGACCCCATCCTGGTTGGTTATCCTTATTACCCTGCAATTCGAGGTTTTTATTATTCTATTTACCCGGATCCCATGCGTCTCTAAACTGGTTTTTATCCAGCGAATGATACTCCTGCTCTCCATCTTGAATTGAATCACTGCGTAGTTCCTGTAGCAGGCGGAGTGATTCGAATATTTTTTGGAGTATCTTCTGTATATGCTTCCATCCGTATTGAAAATTCCCCGTATACACGCTTTGGCAAGCCTCTCGCTTTTCCGGATTTCAATCGGAACTTTGAGTTTGTTTCCCTTGACCCCCACGGGCATGCCAGATTTAAGGAAGAAACTTATGATCGTTCTATCGCATAGCACGTACCTGAGGCTGTTATCGTCCTTCCTATGATATATAATCCTCTTCCCGCCGAATTCCTTTCTGATTGCCGGAACTATCGTCTTTCTATAATACACACGGTCGTTTTTCCAATTTCCCGTAAAGAGTACGACACTTCTCCTTCTCTCCCCTTCGTAATACGAGCTTATGCAGCCATCTCCTATAAAAGCGCCTATGACCTCGGCGAGGTCTTCATTAAGCTGCATGTTCCGATTACCGCGAGATGGCCTTTATTAGAACCAAGACGGAATGTTTCCGCGGAAACCCAGCGGGCTCTACTGCCCCGCTCCGAGCGCCTGCAGCGAGTAAGCCTCCCCGTCGTAGGTGACCCTTATCGTGCCGTTCACGTAGTTCTCCCGCCACGATATGTTGTACTGCGTCATGAGCCTCTTGTACGGGTCCCTGGAGCCGCCGTTCGCGGCCGACTCGTCGCTGCTTCCGCTTATCACCATCATCTTGGGCTTCGCGGTGATGAGGAACAGCCCTATGTTGCTCGTGCCGGAGCCGACGCCGTAATAAGGCGCCTGTATTATCTCCGTCTGTATCTCACTCTTCCTCTCGTTGGTGAGCCTGCCCTGCGCGCCGGTCTGGATGCCTGATGTCAGGAGGAGGGAGAAGTTCCTGTCGACCACCCTCATCACTATCGCATCGTTGTTCACGTCGTCGAACCGGTCCTCCTTCGGCGGGTTGAGGGCAGTGAAGTTTATGCCGTTCAGCTCCGCGCCGAACCCTTCCTCGACCTCCTTCACGTAGCGGGCCTTTCCGCTCATACGCTCCGCAACGGCCTCATATGCCGGGTCGTCGAGAGTGTAGTTGGCCCACCAGAATTCCTCTATCGTGAATGCTTCAGCCACGGCGTCCATCCCGCCGTAATGGCGCGGGTCGCCGTTGGTGGATACGAGGACCTCGATATCATCGACGCCGTGCTCATGCAGGAAATCCACGACCTTCCCGGATTTCTCGGGCGGGCCGGCGTCCACGAGGACGTCGAGGTCTCCCTTCTTCAGCAGAATCGCATCTCCGTGCAGGCCGGGGGCCCCCACATCTATGAAGAAGACGCCGAGGTTCGCATCAGGCGTGCTCTCGTACTGGAGCCCCTCCGGCTCCTCCCCGGGAGGCTCCACAGGGACTTCGGTCTCGTTCTTCTCGGTCGTCTGGTTCTTCTGCTCCTCCACTATTATATTGACGGGGGGTTTCTCCTCTGTCTGGTTCGTCTGGTTCTGGGCCGGGGGCTGCCGCCCTCCGTCCGTGCATCCGAGCAGCAGAAGCGCCGCAAGCAGTAACGCGATGATTCTCATAGAGCCACCTTCCCCATCCGGATAAGCTCGGCTATCTTCGTTGCGCATCCGTCTATTTTAATCCTTTCCTGCTTGCCGTCGTTCCTGTACCTTATCGTGATTGTGCCGTCGCTCTGCGTGTCATAGTCGATGGTGAGGGCATACGGGATGCCTATCTCGTCGCCCCGGGCGTATCTCCTTCCGATGCTGCCGGTGTCCCGGTAAGCCACATCCAGGCCTGCGGAGCGTAGAATCGAGGCCACCTCCTCCGCCTTCGCATCAAGACCGTCTTTGGGCATGAGCGGATACACCGCCACATGGTAAGGCGCGATAACCGGGGGGAAGTCGAACCATTCCCATTCCTTGCCAGTCCCCAGCCTCCAGTTACCTGCATCGTCCTTCACGTCCTTGTCCCTGAAGCAGTGCTCGAGCAGGCAGTAGAACAGCCTGTCCACGCCCATCGAGAGCTCGAAGACGTGCGGCATGACCTTCTTCTTCTCGGCCTCTACGAATACGCTCAGGTCCGAGCCGCTGTGCTTCGAGTGCTGCGAGAGGTCGAAATCCGTGCGGTAGGCGTTGCCGATGGTCTCGATGCTGCCGAAAGAGGTCTCGACCTCCATGTCTATGTTGCCCTTGGAATAGTGCGGTATCTCGTTCCCATCGAGCACCCTGAGATACATCCTTTTCGCGTCGATGCCGACCCTCCTGTAGAACTCCCACTCCCGGGCGAGGAAATACGCCATAATCTGGTTCGAGGCCACTCCCTTCTCCACGAGCTCGGCCGCGCTCATCTCGACCAGCCTGTCGTCTATCTTCATAGTCATCCTGTAGCCGGACTGGCTTCCGAAGCCGGAAAATCCGGGCTCGGAGGGGTTGAAGAAATACTCCAGCTCCATCTGCGTGAACTCCCTCATCCGCACGAGCCCCTTCCTCGGGGATATCTCGTTGCGGAAGCTCCTCCCCACCTGCCCGACCGCAAGGGGCAGCTTCGTGCCGTGGTTGCGGAATATCCTCGGGAACGCGGTGAAGATGCCCTGCGCGGTCTCGGGCCTTGCATACGCGGCCGCCCTTTCGCCGCCTATCCCTGTCTGGAACATGAGGTTGAACATGTGAGCCTTCCCGAACCCGCCGCCGCACCTCGGGCACTTGATGGCCTTGGAGCTTATGACCTGGTCCAGGGTCTCGAGTTTCCCGTCCCATTTTTCTCCGTGAAGATTGTAGTGCTTCTCCTCGGCCAGCGTGTCGGCCCGGACGCGCGTCTTGCATTCTTCGCACTCGACGACCGGGTCCGCGAAGCTCGAGACATGCCCTGATGCGACGAGCACGGCCTCTGGCGTAACGATGCTGGTCTCGACCTCGTGGAACCCCTCGCCCTTTATGAACATGTCGCGCCAGAGCGACTCAATCTTGTGCTTGATGAGCACGCCCACAGGCCCGTACTCGTAGAACCCGCCAGTGCCCCCGTACGGCTCGTTGGCGGGGAAGAAGAACGACCTTTTCAGGGCCAACTCTATTACCCTCTCATGCAATTGCATGAAGCACCTATATAGGCGCGGTTTTAAATCGCTTTTTACGGATACGGTGATATGGATGACGAGGGCCTGGACTTAATCAGGCGCGAGCCCGATACCGCAAGCGCCATTCTCGCCCTCCAGCTGGCCGCGGAATCGCTCGGCGAGGCCAGGGTGCGGTTCTCCCGGAGGGACTACACTGCCGCCCTCGAGCTTTCCCGGAACGCGATGAGGCTGGCATCGTCCGCGCTGCTTTTCCGAGACGGCTGCGTCTGCCCCACCCTTGAATCCGCATCCTCCTACCTTGCATGGAGGTATCCCGGCTCATTCCCCCTGGATGAATGGGAGCGCCTCGAATCCATACCCATCGAGGACAGCCCGGGGCTGTACAACATGATACTGAGCGCGTTAGGAAAGCTTAAGAAAGCTGGCGAGCAAGAAGCAACCGACGCGCTTTCGGCCGCCTCCATATTCATCGAGTCGGCCCGGGCGGAGATGATGGGATGAGGCTCGCTTTGCTCCTTGTGCCGCTGCTTCTCATTGGCTGCATCAGCCTGGGCGAGCGGGGGACGAACGCCACGAACGGCACGGATGTGACTCCGCCACCGCCCGAGCCTAATGCCACCACAAACGAAACAAACCAGACCGGAACCCAAAACCAGACAAACCAGACCGCGCCGCCCCCGTCCTATTGGGAGCGCTACGATGCCGGCCAGTTCAGCTTCGAATACGCCAGGAACATGGAGACGCAGGAGTCCGGAAGCCCGGGCGGCTACGGGGTTTTCGCAGGCACACACGACCTTGACGGCCAGACCGGGGAGCTCCTCATAGTCGCCTATGTCAATACGAGCGCGGCTTTCGGGAGGGAGGACGAGATTTTCCAGGACAACCCTACGAAGGCCGCATCCGACCTGCTCCTCTCCGACAGGAAAAGCGATGGCAACATGGGCGGCCTCCTAAGCAAGGCGCAGGAGGCGGGGAACGTCTCGACATTCTCAGTGGCGCGCGACGGGGCGGTCGCGGAGATGCCATTCAGGATAAGCTTCGGGGACAACAGCTCGAAGACCTATACCGGCTACGCGCTCAGCATCTACGTGCCCGAGCGCTCATTGCATGTCAAGGTCCGCATAATCGCCCTCGACCCCGGGAAGGCGAGGGAGCTGCGGGACAACTTCCTGCTCTCCTTCCGGATTGAATAGTCACCTGACGAAGAAGAACAGCACCGCCAGGATCAGGTACATTATCACGAGCTGCGCCCCTTCGAACCAGTTGAACCTGCCGTCGGTGGTTATCTCGTTCACAATCAGCACGCTCGCGAAGACGGCGATGAGCTCGAACGGCGTGAATACGAGGTCCATCGGCTTTCCCATGAAAAAGCCGGCAAGCACCGCGATGGGGGCTACGAACAGCGCTATCTGCAGGCTGGAGCCGACTGTTACGTTCACGGCCAGGTCGAGGTCGTTCTTGAGGGCGAAGAACACCGCGGCTATGTGCTCGGCCGCGTTGCCTATCACCGCCACCACTATGGCGCCTATGAACAGCTCGGTGAGCCCGAAATCCTTCGCCACATTCTCCACCTGGCCCACGAACACCTCGGACACGACCCCCAGGGCTATCGTGGAGAGGGCCAGGACGCCTATGGCGAAGTTCCTGCTCCACTTGGGCTTCTCGCCATGGTTCTCCTTGCCCCTGAAGAGGTACTCGTGAGTCTTGAGCGAGAACACCATGCTGAGCACATAAAGTATTATCAGGAGCACCGCCACGCTCAGGCTGAGCGCCCTCTCGTCATCCCCCCTGTGCTCGGCCGGGAGGAAATGGAACATGCTCGGCACCATCAGGCTCATCATCGCTATCATGAGCATCGTCGAGTTCATGCTGCCGAGGTGCGCGGAGAACTTCTGCTCCTTGTACTTGAGGCCCCCGATGAAGAGGCTAAGCCCGAGCACGAAGAGGAGGTTCCCCATTATGCTGCCGGCTATGGACGCCTTGACAAGGTCCTCGAGCCCGCGGTTGATGGCGAGCAGGGCGATTATCAGCTCGGCCGCGTTACCGAAGGTCGCGTTAAGCAGCCCGCCTATGTGCCCGCCGAATATCTTGGCAAGCTCCTCGGTCGCCTCGCCCATCTTGGCCGCAAGCGGGAGTATGGCGAGAAGCGAAAATGCGAAGAGCAGCGTGCTGTCCGCCCCTATGAAATTGAGCGCGAGCGTGGCCGGTATGAAAAGGAGCAGGAGGTCGATTGGGCGCATTGCTCCCCTTTCGGCCGCTGCAAATTAAAATATATCCTGCCGGACTGACGCCGATGCATCAGCCGCGGCAGGGGGGCTCACGCGTATCCGTACTGCCGCGCGACCGATTTGACGAACTCCTCGGGCCGGATGTTCCTCATCAGCGCATCGACGATTCTTCCCGGTATGCGCCGTAGGGACTCCGCGTCCGCGGCCCCGAACGACACCCTCAATTCGAGCCCGTTCCCGGAGAGCATGGCGGATGAGGGCTGGGTGACGATTGCGGCCTCCTCGAGCAGGAACCGCATCAGGCTGTCCTCCTTCAGCCCGCCCCCGGGTCCCCTGAGCGCAGGCGGTATGACGTCCGCGACGAACCTGCCGAAGCGCTCGACGCTGTAGAACCCTCCGCCCGGCACCTTCGGGTCTGCATGCACGTCGCAGACCGTTGAGGCGGCCATGACGTCCGGAACCACTGCCTGCCCGTTGCCGAGCGCCGATATGAACCTGGCCCTGAAGAGCTCGTTGGTCCTCATCCGCACAAGGGACAGCTCGACCCTCCTCTTCTGGAGCTCAGCCACCATGCCGGCGATGGCCTCTTCGTCGGAATACAGCGCCACCGCGGTCTCCTGCGCCGCCCTGCTTGCCGCGCCCCTGCCCGCGGTCATCTGGGCCTCGTATGCGCCTGCGAGGGCGGCATCCGCTATGACCACCAGGGCAATCCGCTCGCCCGAAAGGGAGAGCTTCTGTGTTCCGTGTATGATGCCGAGCCGCCCCAGCAGGCTTTTCCTTTCCGCTCCGCTCAGGTGCTCCGCGGCCGAAAGGAGGCTGACGTGCTGCTGCCCGTACGTGACGTCCGCATAGGTCGAGTCCTGCAGGACGAAGCCGTGCCAGTTCGCGAGCACCCTTGCCATCCTGATTGCCTCGGCCTCGGAAAGTATGAACCCCGTCGGGTTGTGGGGGTCCACTATGACCACGCACCCGATTTCCGGGTGCCTCTCCAGCGCAGAAGCCAGCGACTCCGCGGTCATCGGCTTGTACGCGCTCCGCGGGTCCTGCTCCAGGTCCGCTGTCAAAAGAGTCCGCCCGACGCGCCACGCGTTCTCCTTGTATGTCGCCCATGTCGGTGTCTGCGTGAAGAAGACGTCCTCCGGCGCCATTGCGTTCGCGGCTACGTGGAAGAAGTCGTCCACAGCTCCCCTGCTTCCGCCGACGAGGAAGACGTTCGAAGGCCCGACCTTCACGCCGCCCTTCCTCGTTATCCTCTCCGAAAAGAACTGCCTGGCCCCCTGCTCCCCTAGTATGGGGGTGTAGGTGGAGTGCCCGAGCCTCCTCAGCGTGCTGCCGCAGGCTCCGGTCACGCTTTCCGGAAGGCGCTGCGTCCCGTCCCCGAGGCCGGCCTGCACGAAGTCCTCCTGCCTCCACCTGCCCTCTGCTATGAGGCGTTTCTGCCATTCGTTCGCGAGCCTGGGGTAGAGGTTCACCGGCGACGGGGTTTTCTGCACCGCCCGGTACGGCTCCCTAGACAATTCCACGTGCCTGCGCTCAGCCAGATTGCCTCCTCTTAGAACAGTCATGCTATCCCTCATGATTGTGGAGGCTCCACCGGGCCGTCTATTTATATTCTCCATCAGGGAAATTGGCCAAAATGCAAAAATATTTAATCTTGGTTAAATAATGAACAACATATGCTCGATACTATTGACGAAAAAATAATATCCGAGCTGGACAACAACGCCCGGCAGAGCAATTCCCAAATCGCGAGGCGGACCGGCGTCCCGAAAAGCGTGGTGGGATACCGGATAAGAAGGCTCGAGAAATCCGGAGTGATAAAATACTACTACGCCGTCATCGACTCCTACCGCCTCGGCTACTCGTCCTACCGCATCTACCTGAAGCTGCGGCATGCGAGCCCGAAGAAGGAAAGGGAGATAATCGACTACCTTGCCGCCCTCAAGCAGACGCGCTGGGTCGGGCTCATCAAGGGCACGTACAACATCGGCGTGGTCTTCCTGGTCAGGACGCAGAAGGAGTTCGTCGAGCAGTACAACGCGTTCATCGCAATCTACCGCCCGTACATCTCGAAGTCGCACGTCGGCATATCCAGCGGGCTCGAGAGATACCGCCTGCCCTTTGCCAAGAGGCACCTGAAGAACCGCGCGAACGTGGACGAGGTGCATGTCGGGGAGGCCGCGGAAATAGACGCCACGGACTCGCGGCTGCTCCAGCTCCTTTCAGCGAACGCGAGGATGCCACTCCTCGAGATGGCCAAAAGCCTCGGCCTGACTCCGGCCGGGGTGCAATACCGCCTCAGGCAGCTCATGAAGGACCGCATCGTGCTCGGCTTCAGGCCCATGCTCGACATGGAGATGCTGGGATACACGCTCTACAAGATTGACTTCAATTTGAAGGACGCAGCGGGCTACGAGAAGATGCGGCGCTTCGCGAAGGAGCACGAGGACATCTTCTGCCTGGTCAAGACGATCGGCTGGGCGGACGTGGAGTTCGAGGTCTATGCGAGGAACACCCCGCAGTTCTATTCCATACTCGACGAAATCCGGCTGAAGTTCGACGACATTATGAGCGACTACGACTTCTTCATGTACGCGGAGCTGATAAAGTTCAGGTACACGCCGGCCGGCCCCGGCGCCGGAAAATCCCGGCAGCCGCAGCCCGGCATTCGCTACCGTTAAAACCCTATCCGGCCTATTATTCCTACTCTTCAGGTAGGTCTCATGGACGTTGACAAGAACGCTCTCAGAAAGCAGTTTGCAGCCGAGTGGGAGAAGCACTACAGGATTAAGGTCCTCCACGACCGCGGCTTCGTGCGCCAGCAGTGCGGAAAGTGCTCCAGGATGTTCTGGGCCAAGGAGAAGCGCTCGATGTGCGGGGACCCCTCGTGCATCGGCTACCAGTTCATCGGCTCCACGCCCGTCAAGAGGAAGCTTGGCTACATAGACACGTGGAAGGCCATAGAGCGCTATTTCATACAGAGCGGGCACGGCTACGTGAAGCCCTACCCGACGGTCGCCCGCTGGAGGGACGACCTCTATTTCACGATAGCCTCGATAAACGACTTCCAGCCCTACGTGGTCAATGGCGAGCTCGAGCCGCCCTTCAACCCCCTCATCGTGCCGCAGCCGTGCATCCGCTTCAGCGACATCAGCAATGTTGGCGTGAGCGGGAGGCACTACACGAATTTCGTGATGATTGGCCAGCACGCCTTCAACACGGCAAAGACCGGCAACTTCTACTGGAAGGAGCAGGCCCTCACCCACGACCTCAACTACCTGTCCGCTCTAGGCATCCCGGAGGACGAAATCATATTCCAGGAGGACGTGTGGGCCGGCGGAGGCAACTTCGGCCCCTGCATAGAGTATTTCTGCCGCGGCCTGGAGCTTGGCAACTGCGTCTTCATGCAGTACGAGGTCACTCCGTCCGGGCCCAAGGAGCTGCGCACGAAAGTCATAGACATGGGCGCGGGCTTATCGCGCCTTGCATGGATAACCTCGGGCGAGCCGACGAGCTACGAGGTGGTATTCGGCCCTGTCATCGAGGAGATGAAGCGCGAGGCCGGAGTCAGCATAGACAAGGACCTCTTCGTGCGCTTTGCAAAGATTTCAGGCAGCCTGAACGAGGACGAGGTTCCTGATTTGGAGAAGGAAAAGGAGCGCATAGCGCAGATGCTCGGCGTGAGCAAGAAGGAATTGTTCCAGACGCTGGAGCCGCTCCAGGCGCTTTACGCTTCGGCCGACCACCTCTGCACCCTGCTCTTCACGGTTACGGACGGCATGCTGCCGAGCAACTCCGGCGGCGGCTACAACCTCAGGATGGTCCTGCGCAGGGTGTTCGGGTTCGAGGAGCGCTTCGGCTACTCGCTCGATTACGGCAAGATCATCCAGGGGCACGCGGACTTCCTTGAATACATGTTCCCGCACCTGCACGACGGCGTGGAAACCACCATCGACGTCATAGACGAGGAGAAGAAGAGGTACCGGGCAACCCGCGAGAAGGCAGGGAGCATGGTGCTCAACATAGTGAAGAAGGCGAAGGGGACGAAGCCCAACGTCAGCAACAAGGACCGCGTGGGCGGGGGGACGATAGGCAGGGAGGAGCTCTTCACGCTTTACCGGAGCCACGGCATCCCTCCCGAGGCGGTGGCCGAGGTCGCGGCCGAGAACGAAGTGGACGTGGAGATGCCCGGCAATTTCTACGCGCAGGTGCGCGCCGGGGAAGGCGAGGAGGCATCTCCTGAGCAGGCGCCGGCAGTGAAGGTGCTGTTCTCGGACATAGCAACCTTGGAGAAGACAAAGCCGCTCTATTACAGCCTCGAAAGCAGGTTCGGCGCGAAAGTGCTGGCAATCGTGCACGGGAAATACGTGGTGCTCGACCAGACCGCGTTCTATCCGGAGGGCGGCGGGCAGGTGTCTGATACCGGCACCCTGGCGGTTTCCGGTTCCCAGTCCCGCGTCCTGAACGTCTCGAAGCAGGCCGGGGTCGCCCTGCACGAGGTCGAGGACGTCTCGCACTTCAAGGTCGGCAGGGAAGTCGAGGGCGTAGTTGATTTGGAGAGGCGCAAGACGATTGCCCGCCACCACAGCGCAGCGCACCTGCTGAACGCTGCATGCCGCTCGGTCCTCGGGCCGCACGTGTGGCAGGGCGGCTCGCACAAGGATGCGGACAAGGCTCACCTGGACATAACGCACTACCGGAAGATAACGCACGAGGAGCTCGCCGCCATCGAGCAGAAGGTCAACGAATACATAATGGCCGACATGGAAATCGCGACGCACGTCCTTCCGAGGAACACCGCGGAGTCGAAATACGGATTCACGATATACCAGGGCGGCGCAGTGCCGGGCAAGGAGCTCCGCATCGTCAGCATGGGAGACGTGGACAGCGAGGCGTGCGGCGGCACGCACACCATGCACAGGCGCACAGGCGAAATCGGCTGCTTCAAAATCGTGAAGCGCGAGAGCATCCAGGACGGCATAGAGCGCATAATATACAAGTGCGGCCATGTCGCAATGGCCTACATGCAGGAGCGCGAGAGGATGCTGCGCGACGCGGCCGGCGTGTTCAGCGTTTCCGATGGCGAGCTTGTCCGCACGTCAGAGCGCTTCTTTGGCGAGTGGAAGGCGCAGAGGAAGAAAATCGAGGCGCTCGGCGACCTGCTCGTGAAGGAGGAGGCGAGGGAGATAATGGAGGGCCACCGCGGCCAGCCGGTCATGAAGATGCTGGACCTTGACGAGGCCTCGCTCAGGAAGCTCGCGCTCAAGGTCGCGGAGAGCGAGAAGGCCTCGGCCTGCCTGATAAACAAGAACGGCACGCTTGTCTGCGCGGCCGGCATCGAATCCGGGGTGAGCGCGAAATCCCTGCTCGAGAAGGTCCTGAAGGAGCTTGGCGGCTCGGGCGGCGGGAGCGACCGCATCGCCCAAGGCAAGGCGCAGAAGGCGGCGGCAGTGAAGCTTTAAAAAACAAACGAACATAGTCTACAACATCACTGAGAGGTTGTAAAATGACTTTCCGCTCCAGAGCAAGGGAACCCCGCAGCCACCCAAAGCAATTTCCAAGAAACATGGCGCCGGTCGAGCCGCAGGTGGACGGCACTCCCAAAAGCAGCAGAGAGCTTAAGGCCGAATTGATGGACAGATCCTGCAAATCCAGGTTAATCGGGGGAACCATCGTGGCATACACAAGCCACTCCAATCCCGAAGAAACTCTTCGTGACACAATAAAACGGGTGGAACACGGCCAGGGAAGATTGAAAATAACTACCTACCGGGGCCGCTTGTTGGATATCTGCCTCTTGGATGCAGATACCGAATTGAAAGAGGAGAGGGGGGTAATCCGCATTGACTGCTGGCCTATAGAATGCTTTGCCGTCGCGGCAAAGGGCGTTGAGATTCCTCGCCAGGCCCAATCTTAGCTTTCTCAGGACTTGAACATGCTTTTAGGCTTCTTCAGGAACTCGAACCTCTTCGGCTCTGCCTGGAACTCCGAAAGGAGGTCCTTGCAGGCGAAGCCGTATTTTTCGTTCAGCTCCTTCGCCGAGAGATGCTCGTTCTTCTGCACTATGTAATTCGTGTTCTGGACGATTTCGCCGTCCTTGGTGTAGTAATAGGCCGCGCCCTGGCTCTCCTCGTAATCCCCATAAAGCGACTCGAACCGGTCATATACGAGGTTTGAGAGGACGAGCGTCGTCTCCCCCTTGTTCACGGACACGTGGCCCCAGCCCGGCGGGAGGAGCACCACATCCCCGTCCCTGGCGTCGATCACCATCGCATCCACGCTGCCGTTCCTGTTCTTCTTCTGCAGGATGAAGGCCGCGTTTCCGCGCAGGACCTGGTAGACCTCAGGGTAGGCAAGGCCGTCCTCGCTCCCGGGATGATAATGGCCGTGCGTCTTCGCGCACTCGCCGCCTACCGCAAGAGCGGGTATCACCGTGATGTCGAAGCGTATGTCACCGTTCACGTACACGCTCCGATACATGTAATAGAGCTCGATGGGCGAGGCGTCCTCGTTGAACCCCATCATGACTTTCCTCATCTGCGCCAGAGTGCGCACGGACCTCGGATGCCGCCCGCCGTTCACGAAAAGGTTGCTCCCGACCAGCTCGACGCGGAGCGGTTTCTCATAAAGGACCATGTCCATTCTCCACCACCCCCTTCATTTTCTTGAATTCCGCCAGCGCAGCCAGCGGCTTCTTCACCAATATCCTCTGCTTCTTGAATTTATAAAACAGCAGCTTGAGGAACAGCAGGAACTCCCGCTTCTTTATCCCCCTCGCGTCGAACTCCCTCTCCAGCGTGCGGATGGCCTTGAAGGACGCGATGAAATAGGACAGCTCGATGGTGTTGTGGCCGTTCCAGCAGCGTATCTCCTCGTACATCAGCATCCTCATCATGCCGAGGCGCGCCCGGAGCCTTTTGGCCCCGGCGTCGTTGCCCTCGATGCCGCAGTTGACGGTTTTCAGCAATTGGGCTAGCGCATCCCAATCTAGGTCTGCTAGCTTATCGCTGATGCTGGCTGGGGGGGTCATTGCGGAAAGAATGAAATCAGTAGGAATTATTAATCTCTCTACGGGCGCCTAATATGCCTTCGGGGTCCCTAAACCCACAACCGGAAACCCGAGACCACCTGAGTCAGACCGTAATGAAGAGGAAAAAAAGCAGCATAGCCCCGAGCGGTTCGAAGCCGAGCCTTTTGACTACTGCCTTTCCCCGGGCAAAAGGCTAGGCCTCACCCAAAAGCCCTGAGGTCCACTTTGTTTAGGGGTCATCAAGAGCTTTTTTCTCTATAGATGCCTAATTTCAACAACACTCTCTTTAGCTCAATCACTTTGACAGGACAAAGGGGATAATCATTTTCCCAACACACCACATAGTCACATTTTATACGTCTATGCACCGGATTTTTCAGGTGCATCCTGAACTGTGAAGCGGTATACTCAAACTCGACGAATCTCCTATGCAACCCGCTTTCAGTTTTTTCATATACGCATGCATCTGGAAATCCGCTTCTGATAAAGTCGAAATACTCAAATCCCATCTGCTTCATGAAAGAGGTAAACAATACAACCACCCCCATTTCGTTGGTCGGTGTAAACCTCATGACCCTAAGCTCTGCCGGTTCCCCCAACCGTTCGTCATTTGTGGACTCCCGAAAGAATGTATTCGTAGGCTGCGGCTTTTTCAACTGCCCTTCAATCGTTCTGAAATCCTGCTTATCTATCGGAATCGCAGTCTGCCCTTTTAGCTTGATTCCGACTATCTTCCTTTTCGGGAAAAGAGTCAAATCATTCTCCCTTAGTACCTCCTGAATTGGGACGTGCGGCTCCCTCGACACGTGCCTTTTCTTTATTTTCAGGACCCACAGCGTCCCCCATTTAGGGTCGTTTTTCATCTCGTGGGCATTTGACATTACATCAAAGGTTCCTATGATGACCATGTCACCGGTGGCATAATACGCAATTTTGTCCCCCTTTCTAATCTTTCCAACTTTGTTTTTGTACGTGCTTCCTATAAGATTTGGGTGTTCCCTGAATGCCTTGACATCATGTTGAACAAACCAGTATGCCATGCGAGAAAAAGGTTTCGAATACTTAAATATCTTTCACCCCCACCACCCAAAACTGGAGACTGGATGCCCGAAACCACCTGCGCCAGACCGTAATGAAGAGGAAAAAAGCAGCATAGCCCCGAGCGGATTCGAACCGCTGTCAAGAGGTTTCCCGGGCCTTCTGGTTTCCTCATGGCTTTTTCCGGGGTTTTTGCCCGGAGAAAGGTTGAGGCCAAAAAGCCCCCAGAGCCTCCTATCCTTGACCGTTATCCTACCGCCGATTAACGACCCAGTTTGGGCCTCCTTTTCCTAAAAGGCGGACTAGACGACGGGGCTAAAACTATAACTTATTCTCATTCTATAGTTTTTAAAACCAATTATCCCGGCTCCGCTGTCAGTCGTTATGCCTGACGACCACGACCGTCATCCCCTCCTTCAGCACGAATTCCGGCGAAGGCAGGATGAACTTCCCCTCGTGATAGACCGATACTATCCCCACGCTCTGCTTCTTGCTGACATCCGCGACCGTCTTGTTCCTCATGTCGCCAGAAACCTCCTTCTCGAACATCTCCACGCCCGAGAAGCTCGGGTCGAGCATGCGGGAAATCAGCGGGTTGAGCACCATGTTGGCAAGCTCGCGCGCGAGCGTCTGCTCCGGAATCAGCGGCTCCACGCCTAGCTTTCCCATGAGCTGGGAGTATTTCTCCTCTGATGCCCGCGAGATGACCTTCTTCGCGTTCATGTGCTTTGCGTACATGGAAACCAGGAAGTTCGTCTCCTCGCTCCCAGTGACCGCGAAAACGAAATCCGCCTTGTCGAGCTTGAGCTCTTCCATCAGCTTCGGGTCCGAGACGTCCCCGCATATGACGGACGCGTTCGTTTCCCCGGCGACTTCGTCGCAGATGGCCCTGTTCGCATCCACTACGGTGACCTTCTGCTTCCGCTCCTCGAGTATCCTCACGAGGGCCTTCCCTACCCTCCCTGCCCCGAAAACCACAATGTGCATCTCATCTCCTCGTAATGAACGCCACGAGCGCGAGGCTCGGGAATATCTCTATCCTTCCGATATACATCAGGAAAATTAAAAGGGACTTGCCGGCGGCCCCGACTGCCGGGATGCTCACCGTGGAGAGCCCGACGTTGCCCATTGCGGTGGCCACGAGGAACATGGAGTCCTCGGTCCCGTAAGCCGCGGTCATGAACGCCCCGGAGGCTGCAAGGAACACGAGAAGGTAAGCGAACACGAAGATGGCGCTCTCCACTATCATCCTCTCGTTTATGGGAAGGTAGTTTATCTTGACCACCTGGACGCTTCCTGCAGGCATGAAGCTCTCCTTCACCTGCTTCCAGACCGCCTTCATGATTACGAGGACGCGCCAGAGCTTGATGGCCCCGGTGGTAGAGCCGGTCATGCCCCCGGAAAGCATCAGAATAATGAGCACGTATATCCCGAACGTATGCATTATAGTCAAATCCCCTATGCCGAATCCCCCTCCGGTGATGGCGGCTACGCCGTTGAGCAGGGCGTTGAATCCCCCCTCCCCGCCTACGGTCAGCATGAGAATAACCGCCAGCGCAGTCAGGCCTGCGTACAGGACTAACTCCTCGTCCGAGAATGCCTTCGCAATCATCCCCTGCCATACGCTCCTGAAGAAGAGCACGCTTGTGGCCCCGGCAAACAAGATTGCGGCGAGCGCAAGCTTCTGGATGTCAGTCAAGGGATAGCTGTCGAACGGGAAGAAGCCCCCGTTCGCAATCGCGGCGAAAGTGAGATTCACCGCGTTGAACGGGTCGAATCCCACGATGAGGCAAAGGATTATCCCAAGAATTGTCAGCACGAAATACACGTTGAACGTGGTGCTTACCGTCTGGGCTATCCCGAGCTCGGTCTGGCTCCTCCCCTCGGCCCGGAGGAAGCTGATGGCCTCCCTCCCCTTTGTCGTGCTCAATATCAGCACCACTATCCCGAGCCCCCCGACCCACTGCGTGATGCTCCTGAAGAATATCACGCTCTTTGGTATTATTGCGACTGTCGGCAGCGCCGAAAGCCCGGTTGAGGTCCATCCGGATACGCTCTCGAAGAACGCGTCCAGCACCGGCACGCCGTAGTAAATATATGGAAAGACGGACAGGAACGGCACGAGAATCCACGCGAGCGCGGTGAGCGCGAGCACCTCCCCGAAAGTGAGCGTCTCCACCTCCTTCCTCATGGACTCCGTGTCAAGCACCTTCGCATAGTTGAACGGAGTGTCCTTATGCACAAGCGAGCGCAGGGCGGTCTTGGTGTTTTCCAGCATCCCGCGCAAAATCTGCGGCACTGCGGGAAGGCCCATGATGAGGAGCGTGAGGCCTATCGGTATCCAGCCATCGTCGGGGGAAATGAAGCTGTAGAAAAAAGCGAGCCAGAGCGGGACGGACGCGTAGAACATGACCGCCGCGAGCTTCCTCAACATCGCTTATACTTCAAATGGAGGGATTTTATGGCTTGTCAGAGCATCAACTGCATGAAAACCGGCCCTGCCGCCCTCTTCATCCTCCTCCTGCTCTCCGCCTGTGCCCAGAAGGCCCCCGCCCAGACCGCTTACTCAAACCACACCGTTGGCCCGCTTTCGTTCGATGCCCCGTCCTGGCCGGATGCCGCGAAGGAGCCGGGCATGTTCATGGCGAGGACCAACGGCACCTGCCTCTTCGGGGCCGCTGCCTATCCGGTCACCCCAATCATGCTGGAGGAAGAGCTGAAGAAGGCCTTCAATGCGAGCGGGCAGGGCGGATACCTCCGTTATTCACTCAGCGCCGGGGGCCGCAGCCTGGGCGCCGCGACAAGGCTGCTTTACTGCGACTACAAGACGTACGCGCTCACCGTGGCGTGCGAAGGCGTGCCGGATGAGCGCGCCCTGGGCTCTGCATCCTGCAAGGAGCGGCAGCTGGACGTTTTGCCGAAACTGGGCATGGTCGCGAGCCCTGCCGGGGACGACCCGCTGAAACTAATCGATGCGATGAAGGAGGCGCGCGGACTAGGGACGGACGTCTTATACTGGTACTTCTCCTACAAGGACATAGCAGACAACTGGACGCTCCCGGATTATCTCATGGAGCCGCTGTCCTACGAGGGCAGGACCGCCATAACGATATCCGTCATCCACACGAGCGTCCTCGGGGCCTACCCGTCGCGCTATTCATCTTTCGACGAGCCGGGGTTCGCGGACGAGTTCGCCGGGCGCTCGGCCGGATTCGCCGCGCGCTACAAGCCGGACTACCTCTTCGTGGGCAACGAGGTGGACGACTACCTCTACTCGCACCGCGACAAGGTGCCGGCGTTCAAGGAGATATTGCGCAAGACGCGCGAGCGCGTCCATGAGGCGAGCCCCGGCACGAAGGTGGGATTCACTACGACCTACCATGACGCCATATCGCACAACGCGACGGACATAATAGGGGAGCTCGCGGAAGAGGCCGACATCATAGGCTACACGTCTTATGGATACCACGACCTCTTTATGTTCGACAACGTCAGCCGGGGGGAGGAGTACCTGGACGCCCCGGCCGCTATCGTCCCGGGAAAGCCGTATGCAATCGTTGAAACAGGCTGGAGCAGCTCCTTCCTGCTCAATTCCAGCGTGGAAAAGCAGGAAGAATTTGCGAAAGCCTATTTCGCAAGGCTGAACGATACCGATGCCGAGTTCATGACCTGGTTCGCCCTTCACGACGGCTCGGACTGCACCGCGGCCGCCGAGAGCTTCCTGACCGACGCGCAATATCTCAAGAACGACGCCGCGTTCATGAGCGTCTTCAAGGAATACCTGTGCAGCCCCGGGATAAAATATAGCGACGGGACGCCGAAGAAGGCATGGTCCGCCTGGCAAAAATAGTCACTTGCGAAACAGCCTGAAGGCCTCCTCGGCGCCCTGCCGCACATCCTCGTCGTCCTTCTGCAGGAGCTCCTCCGCCTTCCTCTTCTGCCCCTTGCCAAGATAGTGCAGCGCGAGAGCCTTTCCCGCGTTCCATTCCACGTACTCGTTCCCGTTCGAGAGGGACTTCTCGAGAGTCTGGACGAAAGGCGCGAGGGCGTATTTTTTCTCCGCGGCTGCGCCTACGGCCCACCCAGCGTTCGCCCGGACCTCGTCGTCCTTGTGCTCGAGCAGTGCGGCGGCCTTGGGCCATTCCTTCCTCTTCAGGTGCTGCATGGCGAGCGCGAAGGCAGAATATCCCCTCACGTTCTGGTTCGAGTCGGAGAGAGCATCCGCCAGCGCGGCCACCGCAGGCGAAATGTCCGCCCCGTCCTCTACCCCGTACCTGAGCCTCCAGGCGGCATCCACCCTGACATTCTCGTCCTTGTCCCTCAGGGCCGACGATGCGCTCTCCCTCACCCACCCGGAGATATCATCCCTGCGCCTGGCCTGGGCATACGCCGCCCCGGACTCCTGCATCGGCAGCATCGCTGGCATGATGGTGCCAAATAGCACCGCTGCCGCGGCTATGCGCGCCTTTCTCCCACCCATGACTCTAATCTACCACGAACGATATAAAAACACCTGTTTCGTCCCCCAAACGCCCCGAGCCGCCGGCGTAGCGAGCGCCCTGTTACAAACAATTAAATAGTGGGAAATTTCCAATTACTGTGACAAATGGTGGAGCCAATGGTGAAATCGGGAAGGGGTCTCCTTCACGAGGTCTGCCTCGGGAGGGGACCCGTCGGAAGCACGGAGGGCTGGCTCAGGAGCCAAACCTCGTGTCACGGAGAAGGATTTTCTTCATACGCCTCGACAGGAAGGGGCGGCTAGTCTTACCTTTGGAAATCCGGGAAGCCATCGGCATTGAAACGAACGGAAGAATACTGCTCAGCGCGAGCGATGATGGCAGCGGCCAAATCCTTATCCGCCTGGCGAAAGCACCGCAGGATGCAGATTCATGCGCATACTCCCGCAACGGGAGCTACCTGAGAAAAAATGGAGGTGTGAATTATGGAAATCGCTAAAGAGGACACGGGAAGGGGTGTACTTCACTCCGAAAGAGCGCCCGCTTGCTGAG
>JBFMCO010000021.1:0-7840 GCA_040754495.1 Microcaldota archaeon | reverse complement strand
AGGGGCCTGGGCTGCCGCTTTCGGCGCTTCCTTCTTCTCGGGCTTCGGAGCCTCCTCCTTTTTAGCCTCGGCCTTGGGGGTCTCTTTCTTCTCCTCTTTGGCATCCTTCTTTTTCGGCTCCTCCACCTTCTCGTCCGCGAGGTACGCCCTCACGAAGCCTTCGTCCTTGATGAGCCTGACCTTCACCCTGCGCGGGGGCTTCTGTATGCTCCTTACCCAGAGGTGGGTATTCAGCGCCTGGCTGAGGACAATCCTCTCGCCGTCGGCCTTCATGTGCCGGCCAATGAATTCCCTGAGTATCTTCACCGCCCTGGGCGTCCGCTTGCGCCTGACCGCCTCGTACGCCTCCCCTAGGGGCACCGTGTAAATCCGCTCTAGCTTGGCCATGGTAATCACTCCTCGTCAGGGATGCGGAGCTTGTCCGTCCTCCAGTCCCTCCTTCTCCTGTTGTACGTTACCTTCCTTTTCGTCCTTATCATGACGAAGGCCGGTATGCGCCTTATCTTCCTCGCTTCCTTGGCGAGCCTCATCTTTTTCGTCAGTCCTTTTGCGCCCATATGATCACTTCCTGTAAACCTCCTATTTCTTATGGAACGTTATCGTCGTCTTCGTCTCGCTCTGCTCCTTTATCGCCCGCAGCAGGGCGACAAGCTCCTCCTCCTTTATCTTCCGGCCGGCGCGCTTGTAGAGCATCAGCGCATGCCTGGATGCCGAGAGGAAGAGCTCGTTGTTCGCCACCGCGACGTTCATGAGCCGGTCATATGCCGGCTCCTCGAGGGCAGCTCTCAGGGTCGTGCGGAGCTGCTCCTGCGCGTGCCTCGCCTCGAGCTTCTTCTTTTTTACTTCCTCGAGCTCCTCGTCTCCCATGTCAGACGCTCTCTTTGGCGGCCGCGTCCAGGAACTTCCTGCCCTTTGGCGTCAGCACCCGGCCGGCCTTTCCCTTGGCGAGCAGGCCAGCCTTCTCGAGCTCCTGCATGGCCTTCCTTATCGTGGAGCCGCCTGCAGGCGCGTGTCGGCCCGGCTTCACCCCGCGGCGCTTGCGCCCGCCGTAGTGCCTCCTGAGCCTGCTTGTGCCCGCGCTCTCGTTGACGTATATCTGCCTCAGGATGGAGGCGCACCTGGCGTACCAGAAGTCCTCGTCCTGGGGCGGCCTGACCGCGTGGGCCCCGGTTTTGACAAGCCCGACGAAAGCGGGCTTGTGGAGCTTCATCTCCTTCAGTTTCTTCGCAGCGTTCTCTATGAGCTTATTAGGCTCTGCGTCGTATGCCGTGACCATATCTGCACCTCTATGTCCCATCCGTTGAAGTGCAACTCCCTACTCCGACGGAAAATTGGAATAATTGCAGGTCTAATTAGTCCATAACGGTATTAAAATTTATCTTTTGGCTCCTGGAGGGCCAGTCCCTCTTCCAGTATGGCGACATCCGGGAACTCATTCCGCGGCCGGCCGCGGCCAGCGGCGGTTTTGGGTTTCCAGCCCCCAGTAACCGGTTTCCGGTTCCGCGTTTTGGGTTTTGTCTCCTTCTGCCTCTGGAAAACCGCCGCGTTCTCCTTGCACTCCCTCTCCAGCCTCGCCACAAGCTCCTGCGCCTCGGGCGTATCCAGCTTCGGCGGGGTAACTTCGAAAAGCGTGACGTTGTTTCCGTCCTTGTACGCCCTGACGCCGACCTTGGAAAGCATGTCCGGAGGAAGCCTGCCTATGGACGTGCTCCGCCTCCTTGCCTCAAGATAGAGGTGGCTGAGTGCGAGCGAGCGGTATCTCTCGGGTGTCGTGCCATTGTTGCCGTTCATCTACTCCCATGTTGTCGCATAGGATATTAAATTGTTCCGCGAATCAATCGCCCATGGACTCTCCTTTTCCAGGCGTATTCAGGCTGGAGCGCTCGTTCGCGACGATAAACGCGGTCCCGGGGCGCAAGGTCTATGGCGAGCGGGTTGCGAAGACGGGCGGGCACGAATACCGCATCTGGGACCCGTATCGCAGCAAGCTCTGCGGGGCGATGCACAACGGCCTGAAGAACTTTCCGTTCGCGCCGGGCAGCAAGCTCCTGTATCTGGGCGCATCCACCGGCACGACCATCTCGCACCTTTCCGACATCCTCGGCCCGGAAGGGGAGATTTACGCGGTCGAAATCGCGCACCAGGTCATGAAGAGCCTGATTGCCCTCTCGGAGCTGCGGCAGAACATAATCCCCATCCACGGGGATGCCCGCAAGCCGCAGGAATACGGGGAGGCCGGCCAGGTGGATGCCATCTACCAGGACGTGGCCCAGCCGGACCAGGACGACATCCTCATCAAGAACGCACGCATGTTCCTGAAGGCCGGCGGCATGGCCATGATATGCATCAAGAGCCAGAGCATAGACGTCACCAAGGAGCCGAAGGCGGTCTTCGAGGAGGTGATAAAGAAGCTCGAAACCGCCTTCGACGTCCTCGAGAAGATTAAGCTCGAGCCTTACGACAAGGACCACCTGTTCGTAGTCCTCCGCTACCGCGGCTGAGGCAGAAGCCTATATATAAACACTTTTATCCATCTCTTCCTCCATGGATGCGGAGGAGGCGAAGCTGGAGCTGTGCCATGGGGCGCATCTCATCGCGCCCATGGACTTCATCGAGCCGCTTCCGGGCAACGGCCGCGAGACGATGCTCTCGCTCATAGCCCGCTGCGAGGAGCTTTTCGGGCCCGAACCCCTGCGCGGCCCGCTCTATCTGTGGCTGGAGCGGCTCATCGGCCGGAAGGATTTCGCATTCTACGGGAGCGCAGTTTCCGGCCTGCCATTCCCGTCCGATATTGACATCCTCAGCTTCACGAGCCCGGCACCGCACCTCCATTCCGGCAGGCCGGAGTTCGTGCACATCCACCCGATGCCCATGCCATGCGATTCAAATGACCCGCCCGGCCTGTTCCTTGCAGGGCCGCTCCTCTTTGCCTCAGCGCCCGATGTCAGCCAGGTGCTCCGCATCAGGCTTGAAAGGCAGGCAGTGGAGCGCGCGCCGTTCTTCAGGGGCGGCATAGGCGAGCTGATTACGCATGCGGCGTACAAGGCCCTGGAGTGCGGGGAGGAATGCGACCCTGACGGGGAAAGCGGCTTCGGGAGGATAGCGCATCTGGAGCTCAGCCTAAGGAGGCACTGGCTCGACATGGCGAACATGTGCACGAACACGTACAACGCTAACCAGCTCAACAACCAGGTGCGGAAGCAGATGCGGGAGATGAACGAGGAAGATGCGCGCGAGCTTGTCCGCGCCGCCATGCGGAGGCTCCGAGTGAAGGACGTGCAAAGGGCCGGCCTGGAGGAGCGCTTCATGACGGAGCTGAAGGCGCGGAAGATTTTCGGCTCCTTCGGTTAGTTATTTAAGCTGGCAATAACCTATCATATCGGGATTATTATGACCGGACAACGCCAAAAACCGCAAGACGAGCAGCAGGTTCAGCCGCAGATACCGACGCTTAGGCTGCAAATTCCGCAGAGGGCCGGCCAGCAGACCGCGAACAGCGTAGTGCAGATACCGAACGGCTACGAGTTCATCCTTTCCGGCGCGAAAATCCGGCTTACGACTGAGGTAACCCCGACCAGCCAGATGCTCTACCTGACGATTGACCTGAACAGCCTATCGGCTCCGGCGCGGTCCGGCTCCCCCAGGCGCGACCGCTAAAAAGCCAGCGGACCGGTCAGAACCTCTGCAGGTTCAGCCCGGTCTTCTCATCTTGCTTCCGCTCAATCTGCACGGAATACGGCAGGATGAGTATTTCGCAAGTCGGATAAATCTCCGCGCTCATCAGATGGCCCGATATCGTGGAATAGTCGTGCCTGCTTATCGCTATGTGCAGATGGGCCGCCGCCTTCCCGTCAAGCAGCGCGATGTTCCCGCTGAGCGAGACGATTTCCAGCATGCCCTCGAACTTTTTCACGTTGTATTTTTTCTCCTTCGTGTCGTAGTGCGCGATTTCCGCCCTTCTGGCCGCGCCTATGCCGCTGACAAGCGCGCTCTTCACGCCCTCCTTCCCGCACACTTCCTTCAGCGATGACAGAAGCTCGTCGCCGTCATCGAGCCGCACCACGATCTCATTGGCGCCGCGCTTGTACTCCATCCAGGGCCACCTCTCAAAGAAGCTCCTCGGCCCTGAACTGCCTCTCGCAGAAATGGCAGCGGTAGCCGTCTTCCTCCCGGTGGAAGAGCGTGCGGGCACCTTCGGCAGTGATGCAGTTCGGGTTAGGGCATCTAGGCATGCCGCCCGCCTCCTTGGGGAGAGAGACCGTGAATTTTTTCCCGATTGCGCCGTCCTTGATAATGTTTATCGTGGCCCCCGGCGAGACAAGGGCGATGAGGTTCGCCGCATCCTCGGACACAAGCTTGCCCTCTATCTTGAGTATATCCTTGGTCTTCATCGCCTTGCTCGGGACGTTCAGCACTATTGCCACCCTGTGCGGGTAGTTCTCTCCTATCCCGAGGAGCTTCATCACTTTCGCGGCCTTTCCGGCCCTGATGTGGTCTATTACGGTCCCCATCTCGATTTTGTCGACCTGCATTCCCTCACCTCAGCGCGTATTCCAGGACAGCCTGCCTCACCGGAATCCCGTTGTGCGCCTGCTCGAAATACCTCGCCTGCTTCATGGCGTCTATGGAGCCTTCTATCTCGTTGATTTTCGGGAGCGGGTGGAGTATCACGAGGTCGTCCTTGGCGTCCTTCAGGTCCGCCTTCTTCACCATGAACTTCTCCGTCACCCTCTTGGCCTCGTACGGGTCAGCGAAGCGCTCCTGCTGTATCCGGCATACATAAAGCACGTCCGCCCCGGCGTATTCCGGCTCGTTCTTGACTTTCGCCTCGAAGCCGAAGCGCTCCTTGAGCTCCTGCAGGTAGCCCTGGTCCATCTCGAGCCCGGGCGGCGAGACGAGCGTAACCTTCGCCTCGAACATGGCAAGCGCATATGCAAGGGAGCGCATGGTGCGCGCGTGCTTGAGGTCTCCAAGGAGCGTGACGTTCAGGCCCTTTATCCTGCCCTTGCTCTTCCTTATCGAATAGAGGTCTATCAGCGTTTGCGTAGGATGCTGGTTCGCGCCGTCCCCGCCGTTAATCACCGGCCTGTCGCTTATGTCCGCCGCGAGCCTTGCCGCGCCTTCCCTCGGGTGCCTTATCGCAAGGACGTCAGCGTAGCCCGAGACCGTTTTTATCGTGTCCTCGAAGCTCTCGCCCTTCTTGAGCGAGCTCGTCTCCGGGGCGAAATCAATGTATTTCATGTTGTTGCGGAGCGCGGCCGACTGGAACGAGAGCTTCGTGCGCGTTGAGGGCTCGAAGAAAAGCGTGGCAAGAATCTTCCCCTCGCACCCCTTCCCGCCCCCTTTTCCGGAGATCTCCGCGGCCCGGTCGAGTATGGCCTCGACCGCGTCTTTTCCGATGTCCCTGATAGAGATTACGTCCATAGAACAAGCCTCCCAACTGATTGGAAAGGAAAGGAATATATCTCTGATGTGGGCATTCCCGGAAATCGGTTCAGCCCGGGCCATGGCTGCGCGAAGGGTGAATCATTAATAACCTTTTAAGTAGCAACTCCCAGCATGAAAGCTTCCATTGCATGCGTGATTTTGCTGGTCCTGATTGCCCTGTCCTTCCCGGCTTCGGTCACCGGCTGCGGGCAAATCGACAATGTCACCGACACTACATACTCCCTGGCCAACAACCTGGCAGGTGCGAACGTTTCCGCCTCCCCGGTGCCGGGAAACGCGTGCATCAAGATAGTGTCCCCGAACGTCATCTTCGACTGCAACGGCTTCAACATCACGAACAACGGCTCCGCGGCCGACACTTACGGCGTCTTCCTGGCCAGCGGACAGACGAATGTCACGCTGAAGAATTGCCCGAGGATATCCGGCTATTCTTATGGCGCCTATGTAAGGTATTCCAATAACAGCTTCTTTATCAACAACAGCTTCTACAACAATTCCGGCGTTTACTACGGGGCAGGCTTTTACCAGGACACCGGCTTCAACAACATCATCGCCAACAACAGCGCATACGGCAACTTCTACGGCTTCCGCCTCGATTTCGGCTCGAACAATACGCTGACCAACAACCTAGCGGTCGGCAACGACGCTACGAACGACGGCTTCTTCCTGGACATCAGCTCCAACAATACGCTCATCAACAACTCCGCGAGCAACAGTTCGGGAGCGGTCGGCTTCGACATCTTCGACGGCTCAAGTGACAATCAGCTCATAAACAACAGCGCTTACGGCAACTATGACGGCTACCGCTTCCAGACGAACGCGAACAGCAACCTGCTGATGGACAGCACGGCATTCAGCAACTCCAACAACGGCGTCTTCATACTCGACAATGCCGACAGCAACACGCTCCTCGGCGTGGCGGCTTATGGCAATGGCTTTGCAGGAGTCGAAGACCTCAGCGGCGGCTCCTGGAACAGCTTCGAGGAAGTCCAGTCGTACGGAAACCAGTACGGCTTCTACCTGGACGGGACCGAGGATGCTCTCCTTACGAATGTGACGGCGTACGCCAATTCGGAAGCCGGATTCTTCGAGAACACGAGCGACTATGAAGCTGCCACGATAACGGACTCTCTTTTCCACAGCAACGGCTGGGAGATAATCCAGGCATCCTCCAACGACGAGTTCTTCACCGTCACGAACACCCAGCTCGGCAACAGCTCCGTCAATATCTCCCTTGGCGATTACGTCTGCTGCACCGAGGGCTTCATGCTTAACGACACCGTTTCGCCAGGGCCCGCCCCGGGCAACCTGTCGTCGTTCCACGACAAGTACCTGAAAATAGACTTCGGCGAGTTCGAAAGCGTAGATTCGCTGACTTTCCACTGGAGCGATGCGGAAGCGGGAAGCGCCAACGAATCCACCCTGGGGGTGTATACCTGGAACGGCACAGGATGGGAACCCACGCCCTTCCAGGTGCTCGACATCTATTCGAATAGCATATCCGTGTCCTATCTGGACAACATAACGACCGATGACATATATGGAATCTTCGGGGAACTGCTGCCGGTTTTCAATTCCACCGAGTCGGACGTGGAGATACATGTCCAATCGACATCCAACAGCGGCGAGGACCTCCTGTCCACCGGAATCTCCGACGGCGAAAACGGGACCGGAGACGTGCAATGGTACGGCCCGGATTACTACGACTTCTCGACCGCAGTCGCGTTCGATTTCGACGAAAACGGCAGCGTGGCGTCTTACGGGGCAATTCCGATTGAAATAACCCCGCTCTCTTCCCCCACATTCCTCCTGCTGGAAGACGACGAAGTCAGCGATGAAATCATGCTCCCCTTCACGGTAAACTTCTATGGCGAGGCGGTGGACCGGATGAAGGTGAGCAGCAACGGCTTCATCTTCCTCGACAACGATACCATAGAGGCTACGGACAGCGGTTGCTGCGATGGCGAGGACATGTCCACGCAGACCGCTACATCCGGCACCGACGACATGCTGGCGGCAGGGGTGTGGACCGACCTCTATCCGCCAGGCACGCCGGACAGCCTCTCATACGCCACCGAAGGCTCGGCGCCGGACAGGGTGTTCATAGTTTCCTACAACAACATCAGCAGCTGCTGCAACGAGGACGGCGGATTCACCTTCCAGATAAAGCTCTTCGAGAACGGCTCTGCGGCGCCACAGCCGCCGACGCAACCCCCAGGGGACGAGGATAACCAGCAGCCCGGCCTGTCCGTGGGCTTCCAGCCATCCTGCGACGGCAACGTGGTGACGGTCGACCCGCCCGAGGGCCACGTCAGCGTGAAGGACGTGCAGACAGCGGACCTCATAGCATCCGGAGACACGGATGGCGGGGAATTCGAGTTCCAGGGCTGTG
>JBFMCO010000020.1:0-3019 GCA_040754495.1 Microcaldota archaeon | reverse complement strand
CACAGCCCTGGAACTCGAATTCCCCGCCATCCGTGTCTCCGGATGCTATGAGGTCCGCTGTCTGCACGTCCTTCACGCTGACGTGGCCCTCGGGCGGGTCGACCGTCACCACGTTGCCGTCGCAGGAGCTTTCGAAGTCCACCTCGAGGCTGGGGTTGGAGTCGTCCTGGTCCCCTTCGCAGTGGTACTTATAGCCGTAGTACCCCTGGCAGTTGTAGCCGAACTGCGAGAAGTCGCAGATGTAACACCCCTGGTTACATGAAGAAAAAGCACACGACCAGAAGTCGGGATACTGGAAGCCCGTTGGGCTTCCGCAACAAAACTGCGTCGCCGGCTGTGAAAAGCCGACGGGCGCTAAAGCCATCAGGGCCACAATGGCCAGAACGAATACCTTAAGTGACATGGGCGATTCCGCTCACTCTAAATTTAAAAAGCTTTTGAACAGTTCCCGCAAACTATCACGCTTGAACACCAATACTGAAAGCCCGACGGAAACCGCAAGCAGGGCACCCGTCGAGGCCGTCCCGAGCGTTCCGTCGGATATGACCAGGAATAGGCCCGCGAACGCGAGCCCCGCAACCGGCAGGGCGGGAAGGGGCGGCTCAAGCAGGAGTATGAGCGCGATGCCCCAGGAAAGGAGGAAGAGCGCGAGGATGGGCGGGAAGAGCGAGTTCGAGAGCGTCCCGGCGCCCTGGAACCGGAACGCGCTGGCGATTCCATGCCACGGCCATGCGCCCCCATCGCCGAACGAGAGGAACCTGTTGGGCGGAGCGCCGAAAACGATATAGGGGTAGGGTGAGGACTCCATATAGTACGAGGCGGGCGTGAACTTGCGGTAGGATACATCCGGCGAGTAAATCCCGTTGCCGGCATTTCCGAGCAGCTCCCGCGGGCCGCCGCTGCCGTTCTCCTGCGAGGCGAAAAAAGGCCCGGAGGCGAGGTCGTTCCTGAAGAGGTAGAGGGATTCGCCCTCGTAAACAAGCGTGATGTTCTTCACCCCGCCCTTCCTCTTGAAGAGCCAGAGGTAATGGTCGGTGTCCTCGCGGCCCTTGAATAATACCACGTACCGCGCGTTCAGCGGAAGGAGAAGCTCCGCCGTCTCGTTGATGTACTGCCTGTTCCTGAACAGGAAGCCGATGTAGTCTGCGCGCACATCGCGGATATCCTCATTCACGTTCGGGGTGAGGACCTTCTTTTCCGTAATGGATGGCTTCGAGAAGAAATGCGGGGCAGGACTGCCGAGCGTCTTCTGGCTGGCATTCGCCCAGGAATACGTATCATATAGGTAGGGCGGCAGGATGAGGACATTCGCCTGGACATTGTCCGCGGCGATTATGCCGTCCGCAGCCTGCCAGTCGGCCGGATACTGCGTGGGCCCTATCTGGCCGAGGAAGCCGAAGAAGCCGAAATTATATATTACAGGAAGGGCGAGGACGAGCGCGATGACCCATTGCGCGACCGGCTTCTTCTGCAGCGCGTGGACGCCGTATGAGCCGAGCCATGCGTAAGCGAGGCAGAGCAGGCCGACGAACTTGTGCGAGTCGCGGAACATCATGTAGAGCGGGAAGTCCTTGCCGAAGGCTGTGAAGACCCATGAAATCGGGCTCGATTCCCCGAGCGCGAGAAGCAGGCCGGCCAGTGCGAGGGAGAGCAGGAAGAGGGCGTGGAATGCGCGCTCCCGCAGGAGGCTGATGAATCCATACAGCATGGTTGCGGCTATCAGGAGGAAGGCGAGCTGCCAGAACGGAAGGAAGTCCATCGTATAGGCGAACCCGCCCCTCCAGAACCCGTGTAGCGTCACCAGCGCCACGCCCAGCGTCATCCCCCTGCTGTATGTCGGGCTGAAATCCTGCAGGTAGTCGTCCGGCGAGGAGGGCGAGTACGTATCACCGAAGAGCGCTATGGTTGGCACAATCCAGTAGAGGTTCATGGCGAGGACGAGGGCGCCGAGGAGGGCGGTGCGGGCAACGGTTTCCCGGGCAATGCCGTTTTTCAGCAGGTGGAATGCATATAGCAGGGCGTAGGCAAGGAGCAGGATGAAGATGCCGTGCGAGCTCACGGCCGCCGCACTGGTCAGGAGCGCGACTTCGGCCATCAGCCTCCGGTCGCCCGGGGCGGCGAGGAAATCCGAGAAGCGCCTGATGGCAATCGGCCAGAGCGCATAGGAGAGGAGCAGCGACCAGTGGCCTGCGAGGAACCTTGTGAAAACGAACGGGTTGAGCATGTAGAGGAGGCCGGAAAAATACCGCCCCTTCCCGTGCTCAGGCGGGAGGGAGTGGTGGGCCGACATCCCGGAAACGAGCAGTATGGAGAAGAGAAGGAGCTTTTCGGCAAGCTCCGGGGACAGCGCGCCGGAGACGGCTGCAAGGACCATCCGGAGCGGGAAATACGCGCCGTACGAGCTTGGCGTGAAGCCGTAGAAGTCCGAGAAATGCCAGTCGGAAAGGCTGTTCGGGCCGAACTGCATGTCGAGGGCGAGATAATAGCCCGGCCCCATGAGCGGCAGCATGATGGCCGAGGCGAGGGCAAGGTAAACAATCGTGGAGAGCAGGCGGTCGTCCATCGCGTCACCGGGGCCCCTTATCCGGAGCGGGCCGCAGCGCCCGGAGCGCGCTTCCCCAGGAGAGCCCCAGGCCGAATGCCGAAAGCTCTGCAGCGCGGAGCGCGAGCAGGCAGGCCGCATGCAGCGGCTCCTTCGCGAGAGTGCCGGCGTAGCGGAGGAGCGTCACCCGCCCGGGGCTGAAGGAGCGCATGGCCGCCGGCCTGCGCTTCGAGAAGAACCGCCCTGCGCTCTTCCCGTACCGGAACGCCTTCCTGATGTCGCCTGAGAGCGACAGGCCGGTCGTGTCGTGCATGACATGCGCGTCAGTCCTGCCGATTCTGCAGCGCTCCGCTATCCTGATGTGGAGGTCCCGGTCCTCGCCGAAATGCAATCCGCCGTCATAGCCTCCGGCGGCGAGGTAGGCCTCGCGCCGGAACGCCCGGGCCGACTCGACCATCGACTCGCCCAGGTAGCAGC
>JBFMCO010000019.1:0-20849 GCA_040754495.1 Microcaldota archaeon | reverse complement strand
GGCATGCTCGTGTGCCTTGTGTTCAGGCGCGTGCTCGTGCACGTGTTCCTTGTGCTCCGGCTTGGCCTCGGCCTTTTCCTCCTTCGCAGCCTCCTTCCTGGGCGGCTCCTTCTTCCTGAAGGCCTCCTCGCTGAATATCTCCCTGCGCTCCTTGGTGGATTCGAGCGAGATGAGCAGGAGGTTCGACGGCTCGAGCGCGACCGGGACTTCCCTGCCGCGCGCGGTCTTGGACGCCACCCCTTCCAGGAACACCTTGCGCCGGATAGTGTTGACGTCGCTGACCTTGGCCTCCTTGCCAATGCCCGGCCCGCGCATCACGCGGACGGTATCGCCCTTGCGGACCAGCAGCGCCCTCTTCTTCACCTTGAGCTTGGAGCGCAGGTCCTTGGAGAGATGCACGTGGAGCCTCCCCTTCCGCAGATGGAGCTTCTCCGTGTAGTATTTTTTCCTCTCTGTATCGGATTTCATGTCAAAACACCCAATCACACGACGCCGGCTGATATCGCGGCGACTTTCGGGAACCTCTCGGCGATTTCCCTGGCCACGACGCCCTTTATCTCGGTTCCCACCGGAAGGAAATCGTCGTTCACGAGCACCGCTGCGTTGTCCTCGAAGAGGATGCGCGTGCCGTTGGCCCTCCTGAACTCCTTCTTCTGCCTGACGATGAGGGCCTTCACGACCTTCTTGACCATGTCCGGCTTCCCCTTCTTGACCGAGGCTATGACGATGTCGCCTACGCCGAGCTGGGGCGGCCTCGCGCGCGTGCCCTTGAACTGCAGGGCGCCGATGATGTACACCATCTTGGCGCCGCTGTTGTCCGTGCAGGGCATCATGGTGCCGGTCATAAGCGTCTTCGTTATCGTGCTCGTGAATCCCTTCATGACTTTTCACCCTCTGCCGACAGGCCCACTACGGTCCAGGCCTTGGTCTTGCTGAGCTTCCTCGTCTCGGCAAGGTCGACCATGTCGCCGACCTTGGCGTTGATGCAGCCCGGGTTGTGCGCGGCTATCCTCGAGTGGCCGCGCGCCCACTTCCTGTACTTGGGGAAGTATTGCGTGATGGACCGCTCGACTATCACGGTGTGCCTGCTCTTGGCGCTGACTACCTTGCCCGAAAGCGTTTCGCCCCGGACGCTCAGGCCTCCATGCCGGAAGCATTTCTTGTCGTCGCATTTTTCTGCCATAAAAATCACCACGATTTTTATTATTGACCGGATGTCATGAACGACGATTCGTTCATGAGCATGCTCGCGATCGGTTCGCCGATCGCGACATCGCCGGTCAATGCCATAAAAATCACCCTGGCGTATGCCGCATGGGGATTGCTCGCTAGCGGATGAGCTCTCCCAATTTCAGGCGGGCGGATCTGTCCGCAGATGCGGAAGGTGTCTGCCCGCTGCCGGCCCCAATGTCGGGCCGAATCGAGTGGCTTACAATACGGGTATCGTTTATTTGGATACAAAACTTTATAAACAAATTCCCGTCAGCAGGCCGGGATGCGCAGTTCGCGGCAGGATGCAACGGGAGGCCGGAAACGCGGGACTGGAGACCGGGAACCAGCTACGGGCCCAGGAGGAGGATGGCTAGCATGGCCCAATTGGATATGTTCACGACCATGCACCAGTCGCACATCTCCCTTATTACGAAGAGCTGCAGCCAGGTGAGGTAGGCGGAGAACAGGGCGGCGACAAGCGCGGCGCCAATGACCGCAGGCGCGGGGATTGGGAGCGGAAGGGCAGCCCAGAGCAGCAGGCCCGAGTAATATATCATACCCATCAGGCTGTTCTCCACTCCGAAAGTCACCGCATAGCGGCTGCCTGTCACGATATCGCAGCTCTTCCCTATCATGCAGCGCAGCTTCCTTCCGGAGCGCTTGGAGTAGAAGACGTATGCGGATATGAGCAGGCAGGCGGCGGAAAGGGCGGCTACGGGCAGCGGCGGCATATATCCCGAATGACCAATCTGTGACACGCGTTTATAAATGTTCCTGCCACTTAAATAATAACAGCGGACTGCACCCGCGAATGTGCAGAAAGTAAAATGCAAGGAAGCGGCAAATGAGGTGAAAAAATGACAAAAGGGTGTTGTCTTTTGGTCAGAAAAGGGTGGTGTGAAATCCAGTGAGGAACCAGCGACAGTAGTCGAATCTAATTTTAGAAAGAGAACAAAACCGAAAACACGGAACACGAAACCCGTCTCTAACGCGGGAAGGCCGAATTCTCTTGACCAGGATAAGCTGGTAAGGCTGCTTGAAGCGTATTACAGCAGGCCGTACAGCTTCCGGGAGCTCGCGGACATGTTCGGCGTGTCCCGGATGACCGTGTGGAGGGCGGTGCAGGATGCGCCTTATGTGCCGGCGGCGGTGATGCGCGCATGAACATGGCTGCCAAGGCAATGAGGCCGGGAAGCACAACCCAAAACACAAAACCCGGAGCCTTCGATGCTGCCAAGCCTGCGCCCGAGCCTCCGATGTGGGACCCTTGCGGCAGGCTGCGCGGGGCGAGGCAGGTCACGAAGGAAGAGGCCATGGAGGCCAGGCGGAAGGCTGCCGAATTCGATGATTTCGACATGCTCTGCTCCGACGGCGTCGTAAGCGTCGTGGTCGTGACGCCGGTGCCGACCGACCTGGACCTGGACTGCCGCCCGATGCGGGTCGCTGTCGGCGGCTTCAGGGAAGAGGCCGTGGCTTACTACATGGAGCGCTGATGATATGAAAGAGAGAGGCAGGTTTGCTGTCAGGGCTCCGGTCGTCGCGGGGAACGGAAAGACTGGATTCTCCGGACGGGGGATGGCCGAAGGCCTTCGCCCGCTCGATGCTGAAGGCGTCAGGCAGGTGGCTGCCGCGCTGAACGAGATGTTCGAGAACCCTGGCACGAGGGAAAGACGGCAGTCGCGGGGCGAGAACGAGGCATTCTTCGCCGAATCCCTCCAGAGGGCGTTTGGCAGGTGACGCCACTCCCCATTTTTCGTTTTTCGCAAGAACCCGGACAGGTTAATAAAGTTTCAAGTGATAGTCACTGCGAGGTGTGATGATGAGATTGATAGCTATCGCCATACTCGCAGCGATTGTAATAATCGCAGGCTGCACGGCACCCGGTGCGCCCCAGCAGGGCGGCCAGCAGACCGGGCCGGCAGGCGGCTCGCCCGCGGGCGGAGCGCCTTCAGGAGGCGCCCCTTCAGGCGGAACCCCGAGCGGAGGGACGCCCCCGTCCGGAGGCTCGGTGACGGACCTGAACGAGTGCATCACCAACTGCAACGTCCTTGTGGACCAGGACCTCCTGTTCACGTGCAAGGCAGGCTGCCACATGACTGTTGCCGAGGAGTCAAGGGATGCGGGCAAGTGTGACCCTATCCTGAGCCTCGGCGAGAACATGACCATCTATTATGATACGTGCGTGGTCACCGTTGGGACTGAGACAAACGATGCCTCGATATGCGCCAAAGCGAAGGAGGAGTTGTATGAGAACACCTGCCTGTCAGGCATCGCGGAGGCGACGGGCGATGTCAGCGTATGCGGACAGATAGCGGACAGCGTCTATAAGGACATCTGCATCTCAAGCGTCGCGAGCAAGAAGCAGGACCCTTCGCTCTGCACAGGCATCACCAATGATTATATGGAGGAGTCGTGCGTCGAAGGCGCCCGATGATTTGGCCTTTTTTCTATACCTTTTTCGGCCTCTCGTGAGGCCGGAAGGCTATTTTTTTCCCTTCCACGTCCACCAGTTCGCCTGATTCCGCGGTGAAGCGGAAGGTGGCTGACGCCTTCGGGACCTTCACTTCCTTCCCCCCCGCCACCTCGATTACAATCAGGTTCTTGGTCTCGTCCACGACCGTGCCCCTGCACCCTATGGCCTTCCTGTCGCTCGAGTTGACGACCTCCACCGGAAGGCCGACGAACGTGGAGTAGAGGAGGTTCTTCCTTGTTATCATCGGATGGAATATAAATTCCGCACGGTTATTAATGTCGATGATTCCCCTCGACAAGGCCATCGTCACGAAGGAGATGCTGGATGCCGCAGCCGACGCCCTCGCGAACGAGCCGCCGCTCTTCGGAGAGAGCGTGAGCAGGTTCGAGGACGAGTTCGCCCGCTTCTGCGGGACCGCTTTCGCTGTTTCTACCGGCTCCGGCACGGACGCCCTTTCATTCATCCTCAGGGCCCTTTGCGTGAAGGGCTCCAAGGTCCTCACAAGCCCGATGACGTACATAGCGACAGCCAATGCCGCTGTGCATGCCGGCGCTGAGCCCGTCTTCTGCGACGTGGAATACGCCAGCGGCAATATCGCACCGGAGGCGGCAGGGAGGGCGATTGCGAAGGGGAGGATGATAAAGGCCCTCGTGCCGGTGCACCTCCACGGGATTCCTGCAAGGATGGACGAACTGAACGGCATTGCCGAGCGGAAGGGGAGTTTAGTAGTCGAGGACGCCTGCCAGGCGCACGGCGCGCTCTATGGCGGCAGGAGGGCCGGGGCACTTGCCCATGCGGCCGCGTTCTCGTTCAACCCGTTCAAGAACATGACTGTTTGCGGCGAAGGCGGGATGGTGACGACCAACGACGAGAAGCTGGCGCAAAAAGTCCGCGCTCTCGCCGACTCTGGCAGGGAAACGCCATACACGCACGAGCACGCCATCATCGGATTCAGCTCCAGGATGAGCAGCGTAAGCGCGGCCATAGGGAGGGCCCAGCTGCGGCATCTCGAGGAGTGGAATGACGACCGCAGGCGCATCGCCCGGATGTATTCCTCAGCCCTCGCAGGCATTCCCGGAATCTCGCTCCCGCCGCCGGAGAGCGCGCGCATGAAGCCGGCTTACAACAAGTTCGCAATCAGGCTGCCCGGCAGGGAGGCGCGCGATGCGATGAAGGAAAGCCTCCGCAGCCAGGGCGTGGAATGCGATTCGCACTTCCCGATACCTGTTCATCTCCAGCCGCCTTACCGGGCGATGGGCCATGCGGCAGGCGAGTTCCCTGATGCGGAAAGATTCGCCGATACGACCCTGTCGCTGCCGATGTACGTGGGCATGACTAATGAAGAGATAGGATTCGTTTCCCAATCCGTGCGGGAGTTTATTGATAGGATATAAGAAAAGGAAAAGGATTATTGCGGGCTGGCTATCAGGACCGGAGTTGTCGGGCCGTATTCGGCTACCGTTATCACGGGCGACGCCCTCTCGAAGCATACCTGCTGCGAGCCAGTTTCATGGTTCATGCTCCTCTCGAGGCGCGCATCACTCACCGGCTCTAGCGTGCCCGCCCTCACCTGGTAAAGGGCATCCTCGGCCCTAACCCGCCCGCTTTCCTCCACGACAGGCACCCACTCGGGGCCGGCCGATGCCGCAAGGCCCGAGCGCCTCACGCGGACGACGAAATCGCCGGCCGTGCCGTCGCTGAGCGTCACGCCCCGCATCACCTGGCCGGTGTATCTGGGCTGGCCTTCCTCGCTATAACGCGGATTAAGAAGCATCTGCTGGCCGTTTCCCATCTCCTGATAGACGAACCAGTAGTAGGTTGCCTTGGTATCCGGCGAAAGGTTCGCGACAGCCCGGATTCTTGCCGGGTCCCCGGAAATCCTGGTGACACCGATTTCTATCTGGCCGCCGGAATACCGGCCGCCCTGAAGAACCATGGAGTCCACACCGACTCGCGGGGTCCGTGGCGGCACCGTATCGGCCGGTCCGCTGTTGGCGCAGCCGATACCGGCCATGATGGCCGTCGTAAGCAATGATGCTTTCAAAAAGTCTCGCCTGCCGACGCCTTTCTCTTCTGCAGCAATAGGCCTGCTTTCCAGTTTCTCTACCATTTCATCCCTCCCCAAGATGTTGTATTAAATGTAATAAACAGATGATTTTATATATATGGGTTTTGGGAAAAAAATCAGAAAACAGTTAGCCGGAAACTTCGATGCTTTCCTGCGGGAACCCGAGCTGCTTGAGGATCTCCTTGGCCCTTCTCTTGTGGTCGCCCTGGAGGATTATCACGCCCTCCTTGGCCGTCCCGCCGCAGGCGAGCTTGTGCTTAAGCTCCTTGGTCGTGGAGTCCAGCTGGGCCTTGTCCACGCCCTCGATTATGGTAACCAGCTTCTTGAATTTCTTCTTTGTGCTGTACACCCTTATTTTCGCTGCTCCCTGTTTGTCAAGGATCTCGCAGACGCAGAGATCCTTGAGCATTCCGCACTTCGGACATTTATCCATTATGGCATTCACCTATAGGAATTATGGTTTAACTCCTTTTTAACACTTTTGGTAACAACTTACCCTGCATTACCTATCGCTTCATTTCTTTTTAACGCTTTTGGGGCGCGGCGTGCGGAGCGATGCGATGGCCTTGCGCAGGGGCTTCACCTTCTCGCCCCTGCCTTCGCCGCGCAGCTCCAGGATGGCCTTTTCCAGCTCCGCTATCTTGGCGGTCTTTGCAGCCTCGTCCATGCTTTCTATTTCAGTCTTCTTGAGTATTGCCATGTGCTCATCTCCTGAAAGGAGGCCTGCGGTGGTGGTGCGGCGGCTCGGCCTTCTTCTCGCCAGCTGGCGGAGGCTCGTCCCTCCTCGCGCCGCCGACCTCGGTCGCGGCCTCGATGACTTTCGGCAGGACGACCTCGGTCGTCTGCTTGTCCGGGAACACCGTCCCGGGAGGGACGATGCGCACGAGTATTCCGATGACGCCGGAGCGCGTGTTCGCGCTTATGTGCGCGACGCGTATCAGCCTCGCCGGCTCCCCTGCCTTCGGGATGTACCCGGCCACGACGCGCAGGCTCTTTGCCCGCGCGCCCTTCGCGCCGATTTTGCCCGAGGCGACGATTTCGGCGCCGAGTGCTCCCGCGCGGATGACTTCCCGGAGGAGGTAGTGCAGCACGGCGCGGACCTTCTTGCCCATCTCGATGTACTTGCCCGCCCTCTTCCCGACCATGCGCGGCTCCAGGAAAGGCTCGCGCACCTCTATGACGCTTATCTGGGGGTTCTCGATCTTGAACTCCGCCTTGATGATGTCGGTGAGCTCGTTGATGAGGCGGCCTTTCTTGCCTATAATCCTGGCAGGGTTCGTGACCTCGAGGGTTATCCTCGTCACAAGCGGCGTCCTCTGGATATCGACGCTCGCGAGACCGGCCCGGTCGAGCTTCTTCTCCAGGAACTTCATGACCTGGTATTTGCTGAACGGCTCCTCAATCAGTTTCTCCTGGTATATCATCATGCTCACCTTTTATTGTACTCCCCGTGCTGGTGCGGAGGCTCGGCGCGATTCTTCTCGCTGTCCTGGATTTTCTCGAGTTCGTGCTTGTGCTCGGGCTTCCCCTCCTCCTTCAGGAGCTTCGGGGGCTCTTTCTTCTCTTCCTTGCCGACGACGGGAACCTCGGCCTTCTTCTCCTCTTTTTTGGCCTCGGCCTTCTCCTTCTTCGCCTCTGCAGGCTTCTCCGCCTTCTTCGGAGGCGTGACGCTCACTCCCTTCGGGACTTCCGCGCCCTTGAGGACTATCTCGATGCGCGAGGTCTCTAGGAACGAGCGCGCGGTCCTCCCCTTGGATGCCATCCTGGGGAACACCTGCAGCTTGTTCGCGCTGGCCGCGAGTATCGTGTAGACCTCGCCAAGGCCCTGCGTCTTCCCGTTCGCGATGGCGCTTCTGAGGACTTTCAGGACCATGCCTGCGGCCTTCTCCGGATACCTGCCCTTCCTGCCGCCGAGCTCGCGCCTGTGGCCGAGCTTCTTGTTGTGCCTCCTGAAGAAGACTGCGACCTCGCCCTCGGCGGCCTTTTCCAGGAACGAGACGGCCCAGTCGGTCTTTCTGTTCCTTATCCTGCCGCAGACCTCCGAGAGGTCCTTGTACGAGGCGTTCACGCCTTCCACGCGCGCACGCGCGCAGTTGTCCGGAATCTCTGAAGAGTAGCCTTTCATCTTCATCACTTCAGCGGGACGAACTTGGAACCTCTCGTAGCTCCGACACCGGGGCCCGAATGGAGCACCCTTCCGGTCGTGTGCGAGTAGTCGCCAAGGCGCCTCCCGATTTTGTTGAGCGTGATTTCCACGCGCTTGAACTCCTTCCCGTTGTGCACCCCGAAGGAGAGGCCCAGCCACTCGGGCAGGATGATTGCCTCCCGCACGTGCGTCTTGATGAGCTTCTTCGGATTCGCCTTCTTTATGAGGCGCACCTTCTCCACGAGCTTCTTGAGCCGCGGGTTGACGTTCATCCGCAGGAGAGCCCTCCGGTTCCTCGACGATATCTTCTTGAGGAAGTCGTCGTAGGTCACCGCAGCGGCCTTTTCCTCCTCTACCCCTTTCCATGTGTCTTTCTTCATATGATCAGGCCTCTTCAGTTTCCTCTACCATCCTCTTGCCTTTGCGGCGCCCGGTCTGCCTCGCGGCTATGTGGCCCACCTTGCCTCCGGGCGGGGTTCCCCTCGCGACCGTGGTCGGCTTGCCGACATGGTGCTGCTTGCCGCCGTGCGGGTGGTTGTAGGCGGCCTGGTGGACGCCCCTTGGCACCGGCCAGAGCCTGTGCACGGCCCGCATCTTGTAGAACTGGGTCCCTGCCTTCAGCATCGGCTTCTCGAGCCTGCCTCCGCCGGCAATCACGCCGAGCTGGGCGCGGCATTCGTTGGAGAGCACGAGCGTGGCCCTGCTCGGCAGCTTGAGATATACCACCTTGCCTTCCTTGGCGACTATGTTCGCGTAGGAGCCGGCGGCCTTCACGAGCGTTCCCCCGTCGCCGGGGTTCCTCTCGATGTTGAAGACGTATGCGCCGTCCGGGATGCGGTAGAGAGGAAGGACGCTGCCGAGCCTCAGGCGGCCCTGCGCGCCGACATCCACTTCGTCTCCGACGGCTATGCCCTCGGGCGCAAGGAGCGTCCCGAATTCGCTGTTGTCGTACTTGACCTTCATGAGGAGCGCGGTCCTGGCCGGGTCGTCTATGAAGGACACTACCTTGCCGGTCAGCACGCCGGTCTTCTCTATGTCGTCATACGGCCTGTACGACAGGTCCGCCTTGTAGCGGTGGCTCGGTGCGATGTAGCGCGGGGAGCCGGACCCTCTTTTCTGCTGTTTCAGCCTTTTTCCCATAAATATCCCATTTCAGTCAGTTTTTGTGAAACTTTTTCCTAAAAAGTTTCATGCAATCATCTTCAGCTTCGTTGCCACGTCGTCGGCCTTCGAACTCTTGTCGAGCCGCACGAGCGCGTGCTTGGCCCCCTCGGGCGTTATGTAGGTCCGCACGGACGCGACCTTCACGCCAAAGAGCTTCTCGGTCTCGGCCTTGATTTCCTTTTTCGAGGACTTCAGGGCCACCTCGAAGGTGAGCGTATTCTCGTATTCTATCTTCCCTATCGCTTTCTCCGTCTTGATGGGCGCTATCAGTATCATGCCATACACCTCATGCGAACCTCTTGGCAAGCTCCGGCAGCGCGCCCTCTGTGAAGATGGTCAGCCTGCCCGGATGAGTCCCGGGCGCGAGGTGCCTCACCTCGAGGTCATTTGCGCTCACCACATCCACCCCGGCAAGGTTTGCCGCGGCCTTTCCGGCCCCCTTCGAGGAGACCACTATGAGCGCGGAGCGGGTGCCGTTCCTTTTGGCCTTGTCCACGAACCTCGACAGGTTGAGCGAATCGAGCACCTTCGCGACGTCTTTGGCCTTCCCGAGCTTCTCGAATCCGCTCTCGAGGACGACCGGTATGGAGACGCCTATGTCCGAACGCGCCCTGCCGCAGACGCTGTCGCGGTCTGCAACGTATGAGAGCGCGCTGGCGAGCGCCAGCCTGTGCTCCTTCTTGTTCATCTTCTCGACGAGTATCTTGGCGACCTTCGGCGGGTGCGCCCTGCGGCCCTTCACCGCGTGCGGAACCCTTTTCACCTTGCCGAGCTGGCCCTTGGGAAGGACCTCGTGCGGCAGGTGCGGGATGCCCTTGTTCTTCACTGTGCCGAAATCCTCCTTGCGGCCGCGGTAGCGCGCGCTCGTTTCGAGCCCGGCGAACCGGTAGCTGCCCTTGGGCTGGTAGAGCCTGCTCTCCTCGCTGAGGACCGCCCTCTTCACGAGGTCGTCGCGCCTCTGCGACTCGAAGACCTGCGGGAGGTCTATCTGCCTCAGCGCCTTTCCTTCCAGAGAATATACTGTAGCTTTCATTTGAACACCTACCGGGGAGCCAGCGATATGTAGCCCACCTGCGGCTCCTTGCCGCCAGCTGCCGCGCGGACCGCAAGCCTCAGCTTTATCAGCCTCTTGGCAGGGCCCGGTATGGAGCCCTTGAGGAGCACGAATTCGCCCCTCACGAACCCGTAGCTGGGGAATCCGCTCGAGGGATTTACGTCCTCGGGCTTCTGGCCAATCTTCAGTATCATCTTGTTGAGCTCGGTCCTCTGGTGGTAGCCGGTCTGGCCCGCCTGCGGAACCGTGTAGAGCACGTAGGCCGGGTGCCACTGGCCGAGCGTTCCGACGTGCCTGCGCTTCCCTGTGGCCTTCCTCCGCTGCACCGAGACGCCGAACCTCTTGACCGCGCCCTGCCAGCCCTTTCCGGTGGATACGGAAACGACGTCGACGTGCTCGCCGCTCTTGAACACGTCCCCGATGCGGAGTTCCTTGCCAAGCAGGCTCTTGCAGTATTCGAGCTTCTCCTTGGCGTCCTTCCCGCCGCAGCCCATTTCCATCTTCTCGACGTGCTTCTTGCCGAACCCTGTCTTCGAGGGCATCGCGAACGCGAGCAGCCGGAAATCGTCGGCCTCGGCCTCGTTCACGGCCTTCGCCACGACTTTCTTCTTGAAGCCTGCGAGCTTGAGTATCTTCTCGTCCGTCGTCAGGATGTCCCCCACGGAGTTGTTGACCTTGTAGCAGCGCACGCCGTAGACGACCATGGGCGGAACCTCGATGACCGTGGCCGCGCTCACGACCTCCTGGCCCTTGGTGGGAGACTCGCTGTCATCCACGTATGAGACGTGCGTCATGCCCGCCTTGTAGCCTGCGAATCCGAGGACGCGCTTTTCCGCCGACTCCTGCCAGTGGACCCTGGCGTTCTGGCTTACCGCTCTCTTCCGTGGCCTGTGGGCCATAGACCCCCGTCGGGGGCGCTTGATATCTGTCAAGTTCTACACCTGCTTTTCTGCGTTGCCCGTCTGGATTTCAGGAAGCGATTGAAATCGGTTCCCTACTGCTTTCGGGACCCCTCCCGTAGAGGGGTGCAGGCACTGCCTGCCGCGCCGGAAATAATTGGACTTTTAGGAGTATAAGGAGAAATGTTTATAAAGATGCTATCTCTGGGAGCCCGGAGACGTGTTCTGGGGGCGGTTCAAGAGGGCATCGAGCTGGCGCAGGGCGCTTTCCGCAGCCTTCCTCACCTGCGGGTCCGGGTCGGTATGGCTGAGCCCGGCGAACACCCCGCGTATCTGGTTTATCCTCTGGTAAAGCAGGACCGGGAAGAAGCGTACGTCGATTTCGCTGCCGAGGGTGCGCTGCTGGCGGAGCACCGGGAAAAACCGGTCATCGAATGGAAGGGGGCGGGTATTCCGGTCTATGTACGTGGATAATGCCTTGATGGCGCCGAGCCGCTCCTGAGGCGAGCCGCTGCGCAGGTTCTCGAATAGCTGCCGGTACTGGTCCGCGCGCCGCGGGGCCTGCTGCATCCTCTGGTCTTCTGCGGGATTCCTCTGTGCCGGACCGGTCATATCAGATCACTGGCACTATATGGCAGCAGGGGTATATATTGATTTCCGGTTCCTCCCCCGAGTTGTCCCTGCAGGGCTGCGTCCGCACTTTCCCGGCCTTGTTCGTGGCTGTTCATGGCAATATATAAATTTCGTTCATGGACGTAATGTGCGTGAAAGACGTCCATCGTCGTAGAATTTCGATGATGTGAGGTGGCATGACTGGATGAGGTATCTGGACATGATGGTATATGGTGTTGGAATCAATAAAAAAGCATGGTTTATAAATGTTGTCTAACATATATTATCATGTATAAGGATAACCAGACCCTCACAATAACCGCTACAACCCCAGCGGAGGATAGGTATGACTCTCAGGAAGCTTAGAGGCCCCGGCAGCACCGGCTCGCACGACGACGAGCGCTCAGCCATGGTCAGGAGGATTGACGCTGCGCTGAGGAAGGCCGCCGATAAGGGCATCGAGCCCCCGTCCCTCATGGTCTGCGACCCGCAGGGCGAGAAGGAGAAAAGGCTTCATAATTATCTCGAGAGCGTCGAGCCCGGCCTCTGCACCATGGCGGCGACCGAGACCGGCTATGAGTTCTCAGTGGTTCTCCTAGACAAGTCCAGGCAGAACCCCATAAACAAGCTCGGCGGCCAGGACGAGGCCGGCGAGCAGTCCATGAAGGCTTATTGGAAGACCAGCGAGCGGGCCGCGAGCCTTGTTGCCGGCATCTACGACAACCCCATAATGAGGCTGGAGCTCATCCGCGTCTCCCCTACTTCGGACGAGGGCATCCTTGTGATAGGAGGGATGGACCTCGAGGGGAAAATCAAGGCGCAGTTCGGTGCGGAGGCCAGCCTGGAGCTCGTGTTCGACCGGGCATGGAAGATGGCCCGCAAGGAGCTCGCCCCGGAGACTTACACTTATTCAATAAACGTTCCGCTGGAGGGGAGGTCGTACGACCTGGACCTCCGCTCCTTCTCCAGGATGCTGAGGCACCCCGAGATGATAGTGGCATGCAGCTTCTCGGTTTCCAGCCCGGCCAAGGTGCCCCTTGACCGGAGGGGGTTCATCATGGAGCGCATAAGGGATGCCGGGAACGCCGAGATTCCGTTCTTCAACGACCTTCCGGGAGAATTCCGACGCATAAGCGACCATGGCCTTCCCGAGGTTGTGAGCCCCTTCGACACCTCTCTGCAGAAGATGGTGAAGGAGGACCCGGCGCTAAGGAAGATGGACAGGGGCGTATTCGTAGACACAAAGCTCAGGATGCGGCCCGACGTGGCGCGCGGCCTGCTCACCTTCACCAGCGACAGGGGCGATTTCGAGGGCACGAGAAAGGGCTACGCCGGCATCTTCTCCGGCGATGCGGGCATGACGCTGTTCAACACCTATGCCGGCAAGCCCAGGACGAACGGCGTCCTGACTCCGATAGCCCAGGCGATGGGCGAGATAGACGGACAGGTCGCGACGGTCATTCCGCTGAACGGCGGCTACCTCCAGTTCTGGGCCGACCTGCCCGCAAACGACGAGACGGCCACGCTCATAAGGAGGGCCATAGCCCGCAGGATACATGCCAAGGGGGCGAACGGCGACCCCGGCTACGCGGACCTTGATTTCGAGCCGGTTGTCATGGTGCTCGATGCCGAGGGCATGGACATCGCGGAAGCGCGCAACAGGTTCATACTCGGCTGGATGGGCAAGTCGCTGTATCCGCCGAAGGTCCTCGACATGACGGACTTCATGCTTAACTTCTTCGAGAACGTCCACCCGAGCGTCCAGCTCCAGATATACGACGCGCTGGCGATGAGCGAGAATGGCGGCAGGCCGGTGCACATGCACGACTTCGACCGCATGCAGATGGTGAGGAGGGTATGCGCCTCCAGGAGAACCATCCGCGACACCGAGGACTTCGTCTATACGCTGAGGAACGACGAGGAGCTTCCTGCCGACATAAAGGCGAACAAGGGCACGCTCGAGCAGTGGCTGTTCGACTTCGCGCATGAGAGGTTCGGCCAGATATTCAAGCTCTGGGTGAAGCGCATAGCGCAGGAGAAAGAGAGATTCGCGGCTTAGAGCTGGGCAGGCGGCCCGGGCAGCTTCACTGAAAACTGCGCAGGCACGCCGTCAAGGGCCTGCACCACGTCTTCATGTATATCCCTTGCGAGAGCGACCCTCGAGCGCGCGAGGGCCCTCTTGAGCGCGTCCGCGCCTTCCGGATAGCGGTTCTCGCGGAGCACGTTGCCTTCCATCTTGGCGACAAGCACGCCGCTCGCATAATGCACGCATTTGAGCGGATAGTTGCTGTCCGCCTTCCTCGCAACCTCAAGAAGAGCCACGAGGGATTCGAAGAGCGCGAGCGCAGTTGCAGCCCCCGCGGTTTCAGCGCCGAAAGTGGAATCGTCCAGCGCCCCGGCCTCCTTCCTTTTCGCGGCCGATTCGAGGAATTTCCTTGCGGCTTCCATCTTCGGCCGCAGCATATCCAGGTTCCCGCGCGTCATGGATTCGAGAGTGTCGAAGCCCTTCATGGGGTCCCGCCTGCTCTGCTCGCGAAGGACGTCCCTTATCGAATGCAGCGCCAGCTGGTGGCTCACTGCGTTCCTCCGTGCGGCCAGTTCGCGGACCGACATTGCCCCCACCCCTTGCATTTTCTTTACCTCTCCGTGAGTGAATTTATGGCGAAAAGTATATAAAAGAGGCAGGAGGAAAAACGACAGAATACCACTAATTTCAACTAATATTCCACAATAAGGAACACAAAGTATCACAATAGCAGTGAAAATTCAACATGAATTCAGGTTTCTTCGTAATTTTCATATACCAAATCGCTGAAACAATAGGAGACAGGATCGTCAGAGACGAGTTTGCTGGCGTCGTCGCCAACCAGCAGTGAGCCGCTCTCCGGGATGAACATGTATGGCGTGCCGCTCCAGGAGAAGCGGACCAGCGGCCTGCCCCTGCGCGTGACCAGCACGCGGGCGTCCTCGGACTCGAGGGAGCGCAGGAGGGCGGCGAGCAGGATGGCCTTGTCCATGGCCGTCGCTATCCTCAGGCGCTCGATTTCCGGGAAATCCATCCAGAAGGTGAATGCGAACTCGCACGTCCGTATCCTGCGCACGTAATCCATCGCGCGCTCGGCCGCCGCCATGAACTGGCTGCGGTGGTCGTAGGGCGCCATGTCGGAGGTGAAAGAGTCGCGGAGGCGGCGGACGAAATCGTTGTAAGGGGACACCCTCTGCCGTATCTCCGATATGGAACGGGATTCCTTCTCGCTTATGAAGTCCTTGTACCTGTTGAGGACCAGCTTGTAAATAGACAGCTTCGTCTCGGCATCCAGTTCGTCCGCCATCGCAGTATAGAGAACACGCCAAAGTATTATAACTTTTCCTGAATGAAGAATTACGATGTTCGATTTCGCCGCCTTAGTCGGATTCCTGGCGCTCAGCTATGCAGCGGTCGTGAAATTCCTGCAGGGCAGGCTGGTGAACCGCAGCGAGACGGAGGCAGTCCAGGCCGAATCCAAGCGGCTCTCGGCCGAATTCGACAAGGCCCGCAAAAGCGGCGACAAGAAGAAGATGGATAGGCTCATGCAGCAGCAGATGGAGCTGCTTCCGAAGATGAACAAGGTCATGATGGGGCAGATGAAGCCCATGTTCGTCATACTCGGAGTCTTTGCCGTGTTCATGTGGGGCGTCGGGACCCTTGACCCGTTCACGAAAGACGACATCCACGTCAATCTCACTGACGACGGCCAGGGATGCGACAAGGCGGCCGGCGACTACGTTTTCTCCGCGTGCCTTCCCATGGAGGGCGGGAACGTCGGGAAATGGACCGTTAATGCGAAGGCCTACGAGGGCGGGGCCGAGCTGGCGAGCAACGAGACCTACTTCCTCTACGGGGCGGCCAACTGGAGCGACACCTACACCGAGGCGGGCAAGGGGGAAGGCCTGGAGCTCGCCACGGAAAGGATGGCTTACGAGCCGGGCCAGAGCGTGCTCATAACGGCGGCCCCGGCCAATATGACAAAAGGCACCTCGTTCATCGTGACGCTGGCCCCGCCGAGGAAAACGAGCGTGGACCGCGTCGAGGCCATCGTGTCCAACGGCACCTACTTCAAGGTGGACCTGCCGCTCGCGATACCGGTGCTGAACGTGAAAAGCATATACCAGCCCTACTGGTGGTTCATATTCGTGTCCCTCATTGGGAACCTCGGCATATCGTTCGTGTGGGGGCAGTACCAGAAGATGAAGAAGACCGGGGGGAAGAAATGATAATCGCGGTTTCGGGCCTCACCGGAAGCGGAAAGAACACGCTTGGCGGGCTGCTCTCCGGCGAGCTCGGATACCGCTTGGTATGCCCGACTTTCAAGGACCTTGCGGCCAGGGAGGGGGTATCCCTCATGGAGTTCCAGAAGAGGGCTGAGAAAGACGCTGGCATAGACAGGAAGTTCGATGCCGTGCTCAAAGAGCAGGCTGCGGCCGGCGACTGCGTCGTGACCACCTGGCTCGGCCCGTGGATGGTGGATGCTGATGTGCGGATAAAGGTGTTCGCGCCGCTCAAGACCAGGGCGCAAAGGATTGCCAGGCGGGATTCCATGCAGCTCGAAGAGGCCGTTGCGCACGTGGAAGAGCGCGACGGGAGGAACAGGAAAAGGTACAAGAAGCTGTACGGGATAGACATTTTCGAAGACGACATTTTCGATGCCTGCCTCAACAGCGGCCTGCATGAGCCCCAGGCGCTGATGAAGATGAGCCTCGCCGTGATAGGGGCGAAAAAGCGCTGAGCGTGCACGATGTTCTCAAACGCGGTCGTGATAATCGACAAGCCGCCGGGCATGACGAGCCACGAGATATCCACTTACGTGAAAAAAATCGTGGGCGCATCCAGGGCAGGCCACGCCGGGACGCTCGACCCGGAGGTATCAGGGGTGCTGCCGGTCGCAATCGGCCGCGCCACCAAGCTGCTGCGCTACATCGCGGGCAAGGACAAGACGTACGTGGGGATAGTCAAATTCAGGAGGATGATGGCGCGGGAGGAGGTCGAGGCGCTCTTCGGGAAATTCACCGGCGAGCTCGTCCAGACTCCGCCGAAAATCAGCGCCGTGCGGAAAGCGCCGCGCAAGCGGACGGTCTATTCGCTGAAGCTCCTCGAGCTCGACGGCCGCCTCGCGCTTTTCGAGACCAGGGTGGATGCGGGCACGTACATAAGGACGCTCTGCGAGGACATGGGACATGTTTGCGGCGGGGCGCGCATGGTCGAGCTGAGGAGGACCGCGGTGGGGAGGATAGGCGAGAAGGAAACGCACACCATGTCCGGCCTCATAGACGCGGTCTGGCTTCAGAAGACGGGCGCTGACGCCGGGCCGCTCCTCGCCATGCTCAGGAGGCCGGAGGAGCTGATAGACCTCCCGAAGGTGCACATAAAGGAGAGCGCGCGCAAATCCGTGCTGACCGGCGCGCAGGTGATGGCGCCCGGCATCGAGAAGCTCGGCGACGTGAAGAGAGGGGAGCGCGTCGCGCTCTACTGCGGCGCCGGGTTCGTAGGCGTGGGCATAATGCAGGTGGACGGAAGCAGGCTGCACACGATGGCAAGGGGGATTGCAGTGAAGCTGGAAAGGGTGCACAAAAGCTGAAAAACCTTTCACGAGAAAACCGCGCATGGCATACGAGAACAACGACAAGAAAGAGCTGATACTCAGGGACGAGCTTGCCATACAGAGGACGAAGCTGGCTGAGGAGAGGACGTACCTGGCTTATATACGGACCGGCATGAGCCTGACTCTGGGCGGGCTGTTCTTCATAGGCTATTTCCCGCATGAGAGCCTGTTCTCATACGTAGGTTATGCGACCGTCGTCATTTCGCTCGCGTTCCTGGCGTACGGGTTCTACAACCACAGGAAATCCATGGAGGTCATAGACCTCATAACGCTCGGCATATTCTCTTTCAGGAAGAGGTAGGCTTGCGCTGCTTCCCGCCGTTATTCTTCTTTTTTTCGCCATTTTCCCCGCCCATATGTTTCGCAGCCATGATGGGAACGAGAACGCTCGTGAGGAGCACCGACAGCACGATGATATAGAAGGTTATCTCCGGGAGGCTGGAAAGCTGGGAAAGGACGGAAGAGAGGCGGGCATCCCCGGATGCCGCAAGTGCGTTCTGGACAGCGATGACGGGATAGGTGGCCAGGACTGCGGTTGCGAGCCCCCGGGGATTCATCGCGGTGAGAATGCCCGAGTAAACCCCCTGCGCAGAGCCGGAGAGGGACACCCTGATGGCCGCGTAGCGGATGACATAGAGGAGCGCCATGAGCCCGACCGCGAGGAGGAGGTTCGTGACGCTGCCGAGATTCACGACCACCCCCAGGAAAACCAGGAAGAAGGTCCTGATGAAGAAGGATATCTCCGCCTGCACGCCCCTGGAAGTGAAGTTCCTCTCGCCGTTGCCCATATTAAGGACGCGCCGGATTTCGGTCTCGTTGCCGAAAACGATTCCGAAGATAAGGACGCCTATGGCGCCGCTTCCGCCGAGCAGCTCTATGAAGGCGTATATCATGAGCATGAGCGCGAAGGTCACCACGTAGTTATAGCCTTTTTCTATCCTGGAGAGGATGGCGAGCGAAAGCAGGCCGAAGAGGGCCCCCAGCATGACTCCGACGGAAAAGCGGCTCATGACGCTCTGGCCGAGGAACTGGAGGTCCAGGGAGCCGGAGATGAGCGCGCCGGTGAATACGATGGTCAGGATAATTGAGAAGACGTCGGTGATGGAGGATTCCATGGTCAGGAAATCGCCGATTTCCTTCGGCAGCGAGAGGCTCCGCACTATGGAAATAGTCGTCGCGGAGCCTATTCCCCCCGCGAGGGCCCCGAAAATAGCGCCTATCAGGGGATTCACGCCGAGGAAGTAGCCGAAGTAAAGATAGCAGCCGATGATAGCCAGGAATGTCGTCAGTGCCCCGACCAGCACGACCCTGCCACTTTTGAATATTACGCTGCGCAGGTTCAGGGACAGGCCGCCGTCGAAAAGCAGTACCACCAGGGCAAGGGTGCCGAATATGTCCTGTATACCGCTCAGTGCCGATGCATCCGCGTACCCAGACGCCTTGAGCGCGAAGCCTATTAGCAGCAGGATGAGCGCGCTGGGCAGGCTGAAGCGCCTCGAAACGAGCTCTCCGAGATATCCTATGAGGATGATGCCCCCGAAGATGAGGAATACGCTTTCCAGGGTGGTCGCCATCGGGCACTTATACGAGCGATATTAAATAAAACTTTCACAGCTCGAACGTCTCGGCTTGCGCCAGCGTCTTGCTGACCACTTCCGATATGCCGGCGGCTTCCTCGGCTTTCCTCGCAATCTCCAGAGGAACCTTCGTTGAGGGCCTTTTTGTGGCGACGAGCGAGCAGCAGTCCTTGTAAGGCTCTATGGAGACGCCATACGTCCCTATTTTCATGGCGAGGTCTGTGATTTCCTGCTTGTTGAAGCCGATGAGGGGGCGGAAAACCGGGATTCGGGATGCCTCGTCAGAGGCGAAGATGTTGTCGATTGTCTGCGATGCCACCTGCCCCAGGCTGTCCCCGCTGACGACGGCTTTGTACCCGTGCGACTCGGCGAGCGCGTTCGAGAGGTGGAAGAGGAAGCGCCTGAAAAGGACGAGCTCGATGCGGGCGTCCATGGAGAGCGTGCGCTTGTAGAATTCCGTGTAAGGCGCCGCGATGAGCGTCATCTTCCCCGGGCAGTATGCCCCGAGCGCCTTCAGGATGCGGGGCATCTTGGAGTCCAGCACGGCCTTGGGCTCGGGCGACTGGTGGAGGTGCAGGAAATCGACATTGCATCCGCGCTTCATCAGGAGCCATGATGCCACGGGGGAGTCTATGCCCCCGGAAAGCAGGGACAGCGCCTTTCCGCTTGAGCCGAGCGGAAGCCCGCCCGGGCCGCGCACCTTCCTGCCATAGAGGAGGGCGCGGTCGTGCATGATTTCTATGAAGAGCGTCTCTTCCGGCGTATCGAGGTCGACGCTGCAGCCTGCGGCCACAAGGCGCGCCCCGACGATCTCGTTTACCCGCTGCGAGTTCAGGGGAAAGCTCTTGTCCGAGCGCCTTGTATCCACCTTGATGGCCTTGCCGGCAAGGGAGGGGGCATAAGCCATGGCCGCCTTCTCTATCTCCGGCATGTCCGGGGAGGTTTCCACGGGCGCGTATGCGTATTCTATGCCGAATGTCCGGGCCAAGACTGCCATGGCGCCATCCCTGTCGGCAACGCCCTCGCAGGAGAGCAGGATGCGGCCGGACAGCTTGCGCGCCCTGAAGCTGCCGAAAGGGGATAGCGCGGAGAGCATGTTCGAGATGAGGCGGCTCTCGAAAATGCGGCGGTTGCCGCCCTTCATCATGATCTCTGAGTATGTGACGCCAAGGAGCAAAAAGAGCACCGCAGGGTATAATGATAGAGAAGGATTTTATTCACATACTTCTCTCTGGACCTGCGTCGTCCGCGTGACGTTCCTGCAGTCCTGGCGGCTTCGCGTCTCCTCGTGGCAGTCCTCTATCGTAGGCTCGGAGAGCACGAACAGCTTGCACGAGGCGGAGTTGATGGGCTGGCCCGGCGTGTATATCTGGTTGAAATCGAACTGTGCGGTCTGGTTGGGGCCGATGGTATGGATTATCGGGTCTTTGAGGAACCCGGCCGAGCCGAGGGTGTAGTTGGCTCCGACGCTCCATAGCCCGGTCTTCTGCGGCTCGAGGTTCGTTATCTCCATTATGCAGCGCGTCATGGCCTTGGAGCACGCCTGGCAGTCGCCGAGCGGGTTGCCGGTGCATGAGCTGTCTCCGATGCAGAGGTCCACCTTCGGGAGCAGCTTGAAGCTGTAGTTGAGCTTCCTTATCCCGCACACCTGCTCCGTGTAGGAGACCGGGCCGCACTCCTCCTTCACGACCGGGACGGCCTCGGTTACGTTCCTGCACACCTTGCCCCCGGGCTGGCCGGCGGGCGGCGCCTGCCCGCCTTCTGAGGGCGGGGAAACGCATCCGGCGATTATAAGAATTGCGAAAAGACCGGAGAGCAGGATAATCCTCAAGGTGACACCTCGCAAGTACTCGGATTAGTATGTTTATATAGGTTTGGGCAACCGAACCTTCTTATAGTCAGGGACATAAATAGGCGAACATTTTGGGCATCACGAAACCCTTCTTGACAAAGTTGCGGATAGACTGCTGGACCGCATGTATGTTCCGATAATACCTATTCCACA
>JBFMCO010000018.1:0-19893 GCA_040754495.1 Microcaldota archaeon | reverse complement strand
CCCGATGGAGAGGCCCGGCTCAGACATGATGCCTGTCTTGAGCATCGTATACATCATGGCCGCGATGATTTCGCTGTCCGTTCCCACCCAGCTCCTGCGGAGCTGAGCGAGGAATTTCCCGACATCGCCGTTCCCGCCATTGCCCTTCCCGTTGCCCGAGTAGGCGTGGTATATCTCCGCAAGGCGCGCCTCGCATGCCGCGAGGTTGGCCATGTACGAGGTCACGTCCCCGTTGTGCACGATGCCGACGTTCCCGTAGCTGAACGGGTGCGCCCGGGCGACCTTCGGCTCGGAGCCGGTCGGGTATCTGGTATGCGCTATCATGGCTGTCGCTTCCATCGCGGAAAGGCCGTAGCGCGGGTCGAGCGATGAGAGCGAGTCCAGGCCCTTGAATAGCTCGAGGCCATGGCCGAACGATATTATGCGCCCCTCGTCCAGCGGCACCTCGGAGTTGGCCCGGACCACGGCCACGAGGAGGGGGAGGTACTCTGCCTCGGTGCGTGCGGTGTAGATTTCCCCGTCGCCGGGCTTGGAGAAGTCGCGCACTGGCACGCCCTCTTCAGCGAGTATTTTCCTCAGCCGCTCCACATGGATGTCCTTCTTCGCCCAGAAGCACAGGTTCTTGCCCCGCTTGCCCCGCTCGGCCCGTGCGAACAGCACCCCGTTGCCGTACGTGCCTCCGCGGGCCTCCTCGGCCTCGCATATGCCCTTGACGGCAAGGCTGCCGTGCAGGGGGGCCCCGCTGAACGATATCGCGCCGAAGATGGCGCAGCTGGAATGCTCCTGCGGCGCCTTGCGGAGGGGCTTAAGCGCCAACGTAATCAACCCCGAGGAGGTCTGCAGTCTCCCTGCCCATGTAATGGTCGGCGCGCAGGATGTTCCTGTTGCCTATAATCGAGTTCATCATGCTGAGGCCGGATGCGCCCATGAGCTGCTTCAGCTCTGCGCCAAGGCCGTGCAGGAGCTGGAGCTGGCGCTCGTACTTCGGGTCTTTTATAAGCGAGGACGTGTCGCAGACTACCGCGTCCGCCCCCAGGCAGTTGAGCGCGTAGATGTCCCTGGAGCTGCGTATCGCGGCCTGGGCGAGGACAACAGTCTTCCTGCGCAGTATGCTCCCGTTGTGGACGGTGCTGCTGAGGGCGTCATGGACCTGGCTTACCGCGATGTCTATCGGCACCTGCTCCTTCATGGAAAGGCCGCCGCGCAGGATTATGCCGTCCACGCCTGCGCGCGCGAGCGCCACCGCGGCCTCGTCCGAATCCGGGGCGGCCGGCACCGAAACGTATACGGCCGTGAGCGGGGCGAGTACCTTGAGGCTGCGCAGGTTCTCCGGCGTCGCCTCACCCATCCGCAGGAGGACGCCCGAGGATTCGCGTATCTGGTAGAGCATCTCTTTCGCCTTTGCCATCTCCAGGGGCACGATGCGCCTTTTCGGGTCCGCAGGCGGGCTGTCGCAGAGAATCACGGTGTTCTTCTCGCGCGCAAGCCGCGTCGACTCGCTTCCGCTGTCGTGGAGGATGACCGGGAGGCTTATATTGACCGTGCCCGGCAGGCGCACCATCGTCTCGATTGTTTCCCTGTGCGAGTCGTATGCCGGCCCCACCACGGTCCTCCCCTCGTGGGTCAGGAGGTCCAGGTTAGAGAAGGGCGCGTCCATGTCGGTCGTCCGCCCCATGCTCGATACCGAGGGCCTGCCGGTCTTCGCAAGGCTCTCGAGGAGGCCCGAGAGGTATTCCTGTGGCTGGCTGGCCGGCGCTGGGAAAATCCCGCCGCTTGTCTGCACATCGAGCATGCGCGCGAGTGTTTCGGGCATGCCCTCCGCGTGCAGGAGGTCCGTGCGCCCCCGCGCCAAGGCCGGCGACGCGAACCCGTATGCAGACAGCATCTGCTCAAGCTCCATCCTGTAAGCCCTGAAGAAATTGCCGAGGACCTGGGATGCCCATCTGACATCCAGCTCCCTTTTCCTCGTTCCGTCGCCCAAGGAAGGTATGGCCGTCAGGGCGGTGGGGCAGTCCTTGTGGCACATGTTCACGACCTTGCATCCGAGGGCGACCAGCGACGCCGTGCCAAGGAGCAGCCCGTCCGCGCCAAGGAGCATGAGCTTGAACGCCTTCGATGGCAGGTCCACCCGGCCGCCGGCGATTATCCGGAACGCATCCCGCATCCCGATGCCTTCTATCTGCCTGTGCGCAAGATGCACCGCGAGCTCGATAGGCATGCCGATGTGGTCGCGGTGGACGTTCGGCGACGCTCCGGTGCCGCCGCCGAGCCCGTCTATGATTATGCCGTCCGCGCCTGCGCGCGCCGCGCCTGCCGCGACATGGGCGATGGAGTGCGACGCGCCGACTTTCACGAGCACGGGCTTCCCGGTGACATGCTTCACGGCCTGCACGAGCGCGCGCATCTCCTCGATGGAGAATACCCTGCTCGCATCCGAAAGGATGTCCACGCCGGCAGGCATGCCGCGTATGCGCTCGATTGTCGACGTAACCTTCGCCTTCGGGAGGTGCCCGCCCATGCCGATTTTGGCAGACTGGCTCATCTTGACCGAAACGACGCATGCAGCCCGCAGCATGGCCGGGCTGACGCCGAAAAGGCCGGTCGCCACCTGCACCATGAGGTTGGGGTTTCCGGTAATGGGCGGCGCGACGCCGCCTTCGCCGACCCCGAAGATGAAATTGTTGTCCGCCGCCGCCTGCGCGACCGCCCTGTGCACCTCTTCCTGCGTCGCCCCGTAGGAGTATTCGCCGAAGATTATTGGGGCGGAGTAGATGCGCTCCCCGAGGGCGAATGACAGGTCCGCCGCGGCAGCCGCCCCTGCGGATGGCCGCTCAAGGACGAGCATGTCCGATGGGGGGTAAGGAGGGGAATCGAAGCGCGGCCGGAACGAGCACAGCTCCTCCATGTCGGCCTGCGGCTGCCCGGTGCTGCCCATCCGCTGTATGCGGTCTATTATGGCCGCAGTGAAATACTTCCTCCCGCCGGTCTCCCTGTTCCTCGGGGGCGACTTCGCCAGATAAGCGCTCATCAGGCGTCTTGGCGCAGGGTTCGCCCCCGGGGCGGGCATTTCCTCCGCTTTAGACAAAAACAAACACCTTGGGAGTAGTTTGTAAAAATGGGTTTATAAGGCTTTAGGGGCTGCGCATCGGGTTTACGTCTCATGACGCTTACTCTTCGCCAAGCGCTTTCTTCTGGGCCTGCTTCAGGGCGTGCTGCGACGTGTCTATCAGCAGCTTGCTGAGGCCGTTCTTCCTGAGCACCGGCCTGGATAGGTACATGTAATTGGCCGTCCCGCTCAGGATGCCCTTCTCGCGGTGCTCTTTCGTGGCGAATTTCACGTCCGCGCTGGATATGACTATCATGAACGGCTTCCTGCCGCACTTTTCCGCGACGACTTTCGCGCAGGCCTCTATCGCCTCCTTGAGGTCCTTGTTCTCTTCCATGGAGCGCATTTGGCGGCCAACAATTAAAAAAGATGGGAGGGGGCGCCTGCGCATGCCGCGCCATGATGCCCTTTATTATAGTAAGGGACTGCCTCGCAGGGCTGGATGGTTCGGCTTCCGCCTGGTGAAAATCAGCGGATGGAAGGCGGCCTGGAGGCGTTATTGAGGCCAGAGCTAGTCCGATGTGGAGGCAGACGCGACCCCGCAAAAATCAGCAAGATTTAATAAATTCAGGTGCGGTTTCGCTGCATGAAAGCGTTCCTCGCTGTTCCTGTGTTGGCGATTTTGTTTTTATCCGGCTGCCTCGCCGTGGGCGGTTGTCCGGACGTGAACGACCCCGTGTGCGGGTCGGATGATGTCACCTACCCGAGCGCGTGCCACGCGCAGCAGGCGGGAGCCCAGGTGAAAAGCAAGGGTGCGTGCCTTGCCTGCTCCGATTCCGACGGCGGGAAGGACACGTTCACGGCGGGCTCGGTGACCGACCGCGAGGGCGAGGTCCTGGATACCTGCAAGGATGCGGGGACTGTTTCCGAAGCGTATTGCGACGGGAGGCGGGCGGCGGGCGATGACCTGCCCTGCCCGGCCGGGTACGTCTGCTCGGGCGGCGCGTGCGTGAAATCGCCCTGCACGGACAGCGACGGCGGAAAGGACAGGGAGGCGCGCGGGACCGTTGAAGCGTCCGGAAGGAGCCAGACGGACGAATGCGCCGACAGCGATTCCGTGACCGAATACTTCTGCGAAGGGGGCATTGCAGCGTCCGATGACATATCGTGCGGCCCGGGAAGGGAATGCGTCTCCGGGGCGTGCAGGGACAGCCCGTGCGCCGACAGCGACGGGGGCAAGAACGCATCCGAGAAGGGCACCGTGACCAAAGGCGATGACGCCTTCCAGGACTCGTGCCAGGGGACGGCCTCGGTGCAGGAATACTACTGCGACGGGAACGCGACGAAGAGCCAGCTCATCCCATGCGGGAGCGGATTCTCCTGCAGCGGCGGGGAGTGCGTGAAGAATGTGTGCGTGGACTCGGACAAGGGCAAGGACCAGTTCACGAAGGGCACGTCCTCCTTCGAGGACAAGACGAACACCGACAGCTGCTACAGCGACACGACCGTGCTGGAATACTTCTGCGCTACCGAGTCGTCCATAGCGAACGAAAAGATAGCCTGCGGCACCGGAAGGGAGTGCTTCGACGGCAAATGCAGGGAGGTAAACTGCGTCAATAACGAAACGGACGTGGACGTCGAGGACGAGAGATACCAGATAGCGGCCTTCGACGAGTCCGACGCGCTGACGCTCTACGAGGGCGGCGCGGTAGAGCTGAACGACAACTTCATCATGAAAGCCCATCTTGTAGGCGCGAACTCTACCACGTTCCGCCTCTACGAGAACTATGCCGACTGGAAGGACGACGACGAGCTGTGCAGCTTCACTCTCGACGAGGGCGACACCGACGACGACTTCTGCGGCGAGAACGTGGTGCAGGTAACGCTGGATTCGTCAGACAACAGCACGGACTCCGTGGAGCTGACCGTGGACGAGTATTACGCCGTCCAGTTCTATTCCCAGGCAGGGCTAGTCGAGGACTGGACCGACAACCCGGTGTGCCCGGACGATATAGAGGAATACGACTCATACGTCGCGGAGTTCTATCCGTACCTCGACACCGAGTCCTCCGGGCTCAACCTGGACGGGAAAAAATTCAAGCTGTTCGGGACGGACGCGGAGATTGTCGATGTCGATACGGCCGGGCTTCTCCTGACCTTCGAGGTGGACGGGGACGAGTTCGAGGTCGAGGACGGCGATTCGTTCGAGTACCGGGGGACGGACTACGACGTTTCCCTCGTCTTCGGGGACGGAGGGCTCGAGAAGTTCGAGGCGGAGCCGGCCTAGCTGCCGGCCCCCTTTTTCACCATCTTCCTGAATACGTCAAGGTAGAGCGGGTCTATCTTCGGCAGATACTTCTCCAGCTGCGGCAGGAAGCGGTTCAGCACGCCCATGCTCTCGAGGTGCTTCCCGTCCTGGTCCACATAGAGGGAAAGACGCGTGTATCCCTGGAGGCCCCCGTGCAGCGCCGCCTGGTCCACATACGGGATGATCGGCGCGATGGATGGCGCGCTCACATGGGCGTCAGAGAGCGTCTTGCCGAAGGTCATGTCGTGGTGGTGCCCCTGCACGTGCAGGAACGCATCCTCCCTCCGCTGGAGGGTCCGCTGCTCCATCTGGCCGCTCACGTGGTCGCGCGAGGGCCTTCCTGCCTTGTGTATGCCGAACATGGGTATGCCCTTGACGGTAACCTGCCCGCTGCCTATCCAGCCGCCGTAGAAGATGTGTATGCGCGGGTCGTTCTCCGGGAAGCCGCCTATCATGCGCACGGCCGCGGCCATGCGGATGGCCTCGTCGAAGACCTCGCCCCGGTGCGTCTGGTTGTAGTGGTTGCCGGAGATGAATATCGCCTCGCCGCCTTTAGCGACGACCTTCGCCGCATGCTCGAGGAGAGGGAGGAGCAGGTTCACCTGCTGGTCGACGTTCGGGACGTTGTACGCGTAGGCCCTCCTCCGGAAGTATTCCAGCATGGCCCGGTCGATGTCCGCCTGCTTCAGCCCTGGGCCCTTTGTGGCCATTTCCGCAAGATGCCTCGCGAACTCCTCCTCGTCAACGAAGTTCCTCGCGTTCCATTCGTTGAGCTTGGAGCCGAGAGCGCCTTCGACCATGTCGCCGCCGAATATGATGATGTCCGGGAGGCCCTGCTCCTCGCTGTCTGCAATCTCTGCCTTCATGATTTCCTGGTTGGAGCGCGCGTCCCATGGGTTCCCGATGCCGATATGGTGGTCGCTGTATATCTCGGCTATCAGCTCGCGTATCTTCCGCCTCGCCGGCGGCATGAAAAGCTTCTGCAAGTCGCGCTGCGTCATGACGGCCGATAGCTGGCCGTCCTGCAGGCGCGAGGGGAGCTCCAGCAGGGATTGGGGTGCGGGCTTGTCGTCGGCCTCCTTCAGCCCGTCTTCCACGCGGCTCCGGAGGACGTTGTGCTCGTACGCGAGGGCTGGCCTCGCGAGCTGGTCGAGCTGGCTCAGGCCTATCATGTCGAATTTCATCGAGCCGTCCGCCTGCGCGGTTATCATAGTCACCCCCGAATCCACCGGGTGCTTCTCGAGGGCCTCGGTGTGCGGCGTCTTGATGCCGCGGTTGTGCGCGTCGAAAAGTCCTTCCGGGTCCGCGAGGCCGCCCTGCTGGAACACGTAGAGAGGGTGGCTGCTCGCGAAGCTCTGCGGCAGGGCCCAGCCCTTCGTTCCGGGGTGGTGGCTGTACATGAGCAGGTCCACCGCCGGGAGCAGTCCGTAGAGCCTGAGCTTGGACTGCGCGTCCGCCCTTGTCGGGAGGGCGCCTTTCTTTGCCGTGTTCGATGTGTTCTCCATGCTGTGGCCGACCGCGACGCGCAGGCCCCCCAGCTCGAAGACCGACACGTTCTCGTGCAGGATGCGGACGTCCGCGCCCTCGAAGAGGCGCTGCAGGAGGTCAAGGTATTCCTTAGTCGCGCTCTCCTTCATCTCCCGCGTCTCGGCCGGGGTGAGGAACTCTGTGTTCGTGCGCCGCACGGCGCCCAGGTTGTTCAGGTCGTCCTCGAAGAGGGAGATGCGCGACTCCAGCCGCTTCCTCCTCTGCAGGAGCTCGTCCCTTTTCTTAGCGATGCCCCGTATCTCCTTCGCCTGCTTCCGGATGTGCGACTCGATGCGCCCGTCCCCGCGCTTCTTCAGGGACTTCTTCGCGTTGCGCAGCTCGCGGACGAGCGAGTCCTTCTCCTCGTCCATGCTCTCGATGCGGGCATCAAGGTCCTTCGCCTCCTCCTTCAGGCCTTCAATCCGCGCCTGGAGGTGCTCGGCTTTCCTGCTCTCGGCGATTTTCCTGTCTATGAGTATCTCTATGTTGGCCTTGTCGTCCTCGCCAAGGACGTATGCGACCGGCGTGCCGCGCGCTGCATCTATGAGCTGCTTCATGGGCCTGCGCATCAGCCCGCAGGCGTCGTCCGCGTCCTCTATGCCGGGGAGGAGGAACTCCATCTTCCTGCGGTTCGCGCGCGAGCCGCGCGCCGGCACCTCCGGTATGGCACCGCCGTTTATCACTATCAGGTCCGGCGGCTTGCCATCCGCGGCCGACTGCCGCAGCATGGAGCACACGCCTATGAACGCCCTGCTGTTGAAGGCCATCGTCCCCCCGAAGAATTCGCCTATCGAGAGAATGCGCACATCCCTCCTTAGCCGCTCCGCAAGGGGAGTGAAACCGGAAAAAGAGCGCCTGGCTTCGTCCAGGGAGTCCATTGGCCTAAATAGCTTCTTATCCGCCTTCTCAGCCTTTTCAGGCTTTTCTGGCAAGAGGACCTTAGCGGCTGCCAACGAGCCCACCTCCGTGTATCTGTACGCCGTTTTTTCCTATATAAATTTATACGCGAAAAAACGGAAATAATTGCAGGATTTCCAACGGAAGCCATCCATGCGCTGGAATTTTTCCCATTCGTCTCTCAGACGCGCCTGAGGGCCTCTTCGAAAGTCCGGGCGGAATCGTTCGCGGCGGCGATATGATGGGCGGGCGTGTCGTCCCGCGAGGCCAGGCACACGCGCATCCCCATGAACTGCGGGAGCGCGAGGTCCAGCTCGTAAATGTCACCCACCACGAGGATTTTTTCGTGCGGGTTCCCCTTGCGCACGGACTCCAGGATATCCCAGTATTTCCTCCTGCGAAGCAACACGCTTCTTCCGTATCCTTGCGGGGAGAATGACTCCGGGAGAGCGTCCCACGCGCCGTCCACCAGGTATTTCTGCGCGTTGCCGAAAACGGGCGGGGAGGATGGAAGGGCGAGATGCCCCAGTTTCCGGAGCACGCTCGCGGTCCCGGAGCTGGTCACTATGCTGACCTCCGTGCGCGCCATCAGCTCGAGCAGGAAATCGCGCGCCCCTTCCCTGAATGCGACATCGCCTCCCGCGTAGGCCGAATGGAAAAGCAGGTCCATCCTTTTCAGCCTCTCCCCCGCGTCAAGGAGGATGCCGAGGGCATCCAGCACATCCGTTGCCGCCGCCGTGGCGAATGCGTAGGGGTCTGGGAAGGCGGGTGCGACAATCTTCCCGCCGATTATCCAGCCAGCCCGCGGGTCGCCCAGTATCTTTTTTTCGGCCTCGGCCCAGAGCGGCTCGATGGGGCCTTCGCCCATCCCAATCATCTTCGCGAACCCCTTCCTGTACCTCTCCCTGAAGGGGCCTGCCTCCCTCTTTATGTCGGTGAGCGTGCCGTCGAAATCCAGGACTGCCGCGCTTGTCCCCGGGGAGGCGCCACCCCGCGGGGCTTTGTGGAGCATGGAAGCGGACGCGCCGCCCGGCAATAAAGAGGTTGCGGCGCTTTCGCTGAAAATATTGCAGGATTTTCCGGGTGCTGCCCGTCTTCCATTGGAAAATTCACAATTTGGTGAAGATGCCCATGCAGCTTTTCCCGATCGAATCAGGCCCCCCGTCCGCGAATCCTGCCTCTTCGGACACGCCCCTTGCCACCTCCGCGACGCTTATCAGCGTTATCTTGGCGATATACCGGAAGCCTTCGTCCTTCCTCGCCCGCCTTGCCAGGTCTGCAATGATATCCCGGGCAAAGGGCGGCTCGGCGACGCTGATGAAGAAGATTGCGGTCGCGACAAGGACGGATGCGGAGAATTTCTCGTCCCCTTTCCTGTCCTTGTATAGGCTGAGAAGCTCCCCGGCGAGCGACTTGTCGAGACTCATGTATGCCCTGAGCTTCTCCACGTCGAATTGCCTGAACACCTCTTCAGGCTGCGCGCCGGATTCGAACAACGACTTCGCCTGGCCGACCATCTGGTTGAGGGCGCGCGCGGCCGCGAGCGCGAGGCCGGAATCGGCGATATCTGCGAGCACCTCGTATTTCCTCATTTCCGCCCTGGCGTCATGATTCCGGGCGGGCGTGCGGAATTTTCGCGCTTGCATGCGCATACGCGGCCTTGGCGCATATAAAAAACCGCGCACATGATTGCGAAAAATTTTCCAATAAAATCAGCTGGGAGCGGGCCGGGACGGGAAAATTTACAGCTTCTTCCTCAGCTCTACGTGGTAGTCCGAGAAGCCCCACCCGCGATAGAGCGCCTGCGCCTTCCTGTTCGCCGCATGCGCGGCAATGGAAACGTAACTCATGCCTTTTTTCCTGAACCATGCGGCTGCCGCATCCCGGAACGCCTTTCCGACTCCCTTCGAGCGGTAGCCTTCCTCCACGAAAAGGTCGCTCATGTGGCCGAGCTTCCTTATCCCGTAGACTGGGACGTTGGCCTTCACATGGTTGAGCGAGTAGCCGATTATTTTTCCGCCCGATTCGGCGACAAGGACAAGGCCGTCCCGCGAGCGCATCCATTTGCGGGCCCACCTGCGCCATTTCCCCTCCGCGCCCTTTGCCTCCGCGACCTGCTCCTTCTGCTGCACGTTCCTTGCGAGCTTCCGGTGGTGCCCCATCAGACCGCGCCACATGGCCGCGAGCCTTCCCATGTCTTCCGGGGCGGCCTTCCTGACCGAGAATTCCATGGAATGATAGCTCTCGCAAGGATTAAAAGAAATACAATCCCATCTGCTTCATGTCTTCCCGCGCTTTGGTCCTCTGCCTGCTGCTGCTGTCCATGTCCTTCGCAACGGCCCCGTCGTGGGTCGCTCCCGGGGCCAGCCTGAACTACAGCGCCGGAAGCGACGCGGTGTCGTTCACGGTCCTCTCGAGGAATTCCACCGACATAAGGATACAAATAGCGGTCAGCTCCGCGCCCAAGCCGAGCACCGGGACCGAGAACGCGAGCGGGAATTCCGGGCAGTTCTGGTTCGACAGCTCCCTCCTCGCAACCGCCAAGACCGGGAGCAGCATCGGCGACTTCAAGGTGAAGGGGAGCAGCACGCAGAGCTTTGCCGGGGAGACGTGGGAGACCGTAACGCTGGAGGCCACGCTGAGCGGGGCCAAGACCACGAGGATATACGACAAGAAGAGCGGCCTGATGCTCAAGCAGACCGTGGAGGCTAGCGGCGCCCCGGAGGTCATACTCTCCAAATACTATTTCCCGAGCGCGGCCCCGCCGCCATCATCGCCTCCGGCGCAGCCCCCTGCGAACGCGACCCCGCCGTCTAACGGAAGCGGCACGCCGCCGGCTACCCCGCCCCCGTCGCAGCCTCCGAGCCAGCCGAACGAGACATCCCCGCCATCCGGGACAGGCGGCGAGCCTTACCAGCCCTCGCAGCCTTCCGCAGAACCGTCCGGAGAGGAGCCACCTGAAGAACCTGCCCCGGAGCCTCCGAAGAAGAGGCCCATAACCGAGGTCTGCTCGGGCGCGTTCATCCTGGCGCTGCTCGGATTCGCGGCCCTGAGAGGGCGGCAGTAGGGCTACGCGGAGCAGAAAATGGTCGATAGTGGATAACTTTTTATTTTGTTCCGCCCCATACCCATCATGCAAGCCATCCAGCCAGTCCCGGCTAAAAAAAGAGGGTGGCCGTTCCGGCCGAAAGAGCCCCTTATCGAGCAAAAGCCCCGCCTCTGCGACGTCGTTTTCGACACTGATTTCCGCATCCATGCGGCGGCCAGGGAAGAGCACCGGGGCGTGGTCTCGCTCTTCAACAGGTGGATGGGGATAGAGGCCGGGACTTTCTCGAGGGAACGGGAGCTTGCGCTGATGCGGATATTTTACGGAGATGACGAGCGGGAGCGGCCAATCGGGCTGTGCAAGACGCTCTGCCCGCACTTCGGCGCGCGCATCGATATGGGCGGATATGACGGAAGGCTCCGCGGGATAATGAAGCACACGCTGATGATACACCTGAACCAGAGCGGCGTGGACCATTTCGGGATACCGATTTTCGACCTGGAGCTGCTGAGGCTGGAGGGCTATGATGGTGCGCTCCGGGACATCCGGGACTCCGTGACGAGGGCGGTATCAGGCAACAGGCTCGACCTCTCCGACACCCGGGCTGCGTATTATATCTTCCAGGGATACCGCATCCTGAGATACATGGAGAGGCTCCTGCCGGAGGGCACGGAGTGGGAAGGCCTTTCGCGAAGATTCCCGCAGGTTCCAGTGCCAGGATGCCTGAACCCAGGCACGGACCTCTCCCCGCCCGAGAGGCTCGAGGCAGGGGCTTTTTCGAGGCATGCCGGTAGCATAATAAACAGTGGGCGGATAGCAGAATCATGAAACTGACTTTCAACGGCGCTGCCGGGATGGTCACGGGCTCATGCCACCTGCTCGAAGCCGCGGGCATGAGGATCCTCGTGGACTGCGGGATGTTCCAGGGCCCGAAAGAGATAACGAAGCTGAACTACAAGAGGTTCCCGTTCGACCCGAAAAGGATTTCCTGCCTCATCCTGACGCACGCCCACATAGACCACTGCGGGCTGATTCCGAAGCTGGTCAAGGAGGGCTTCCGCGGCTCGATATTCGCGACTCCGCCCACGGTCGACCTCGCCACCATCATGCTCGAGGACTCCGCGAACGTCAACAAGGAGGAGACCGAGCAGGAGAACCGGCGCCGCCTGAGGGAGGGCCTGCCGCCGAGGAAGCCGCTCTACACCGTGCAGGAGGTGAAGCGGTCGCTCCATTTCTTCCACCGCCTCGGGTATGAGATGCCGCAGAGGCTCGGCGACAGCGTGACGCTCAGGTTCAGGAACGCCGGGCACATACTCGGCTCAGCGATGGCCGAGGTCACGGTGCGGGAGCATGGCAGGACCTCGAAAATCGTCTTCAGCGGCGACATGGGGCAGGGCGGAACGCCGATCGTGGACGACCCGGCGATAATAGACGACGCGGACTACGTGCTCATAGAATCCACGTACGGAAGCAGGCAGCACGGCCACGTTGCTTCGCGGCAGGAGCGCCTCGCGAAAGAGGTCCAGGACACGTTCAGGCGCGGCGGGATGCTCATGATACCGTCCTTCGCGGTAGAGAGGACGCAGGAGATAATCTATTACCTCCACCGGATGGAGCGCGACGGGCAGATGCCGTACGAATACGTCTTCCTGGACAGCCCGCTCGCCATAGAGGCGACACGGGTGTTCAATTCCCACATGAACTATTTCTCCCCGGGGCTGAGGAAGGAGTTCAAGGCGCCATTCACATTCAGGAAGCTGAAGTTCCTCAAGAGCATCGACGACTCCCAGACGCTGAACGACTACCGGAAGCCCTGCATAGTCATCGCCGGCAACGGCATGTGCACTGCCGGGAGGATAAAGTTCCACCTGAAGCACCACTTATGGGACCACAGGAACACCCTGCTCTTCGTGGGATACCAGGCCGAGGGGACGCTGGGGAGGATAATCCTCGAGGGGGCGAAGAGAGTGCACATGATGGGCATCGAAGTCGCGGTGAAGGCGAAAATCAGCCACATAGACGCGTTCTCGTCCCATGCGGACGCCGAAGGCCTCGCGCGGTGGCTGAGAAGGATGCGGAGGAGGCCGAAGAAGGTATTCATCGTGCACGGGGAGGGCGAGTCGGCCATGCAGCTCGAATCGAGGCTGAGGAGGGACGGCTTCAGGACGCACATCGCAGGGCTCGGGGAGAGCGTGGAGCTTGGGGACTACCACGGAAGGACAGAACCCCACAATCACAGGCGGCACTAAGGCGGTTTCATGGCAAATGACCCGGTATGCGGAATGGATGTGGACGAGAAGAAGGCGCGGAAGGAGGCATACAAGGGCAGGACGTACTATTTCTGCTCCCCCGCCTGCCAGCAGGAGTTCAGGGAGAATCCCGGCAAGTTCGCGCGATGAACGGGTATTTATTATCACGCATCGAAAGCGGTTGCGGTGAATCTATGAGAACCGCATTGATTTTGATATTGGCGGCCGCGGTCTTCCTCGCAGGCTGCACGTTTTCGCAGCAGGTAGGGACGCCTCCGGCCCAATCGCAGCCGGGCCAGCAACCCGCAGGATGCTCGTTTGGCGGCAAATGGAACAGTGACTGGGGCGAGATGACGCTGCTCCAGAACGGCCCCAACGTGAGCGGCACGTACGAACATGACGAGGGGAGGATAGCCGGCACCGTGAGCGGCAAAACGCTCAGGGGCCAGTGGTCCGAGAACGCCGGCGAGAACGCCTACCTGCCCCCTAGCAATGCCGGCGATGTCGAGCTCAACCTCTCCGACGACTGCAACAGCATCGAAGGCGCCTGGAGATACGGCTCCGAGGGCGAATTCGCCGGCGAATGGAGCGGCGAGAGGATGGAATAGATTTTTTCTTTCTTTTTTACCCTCAGGTTTATATTCCGCTAATGAGCGGAAGTGCCAGTCCATCCGGAGCTCGGTATGAAACTGCGCCATGGAGATGCAGTCGCCGGGGGTCATGATGGGAGTGGGGCCCAGAATAAGCCACGCGTACTTGTTTTTGCAAAGCACAAGCCTCCCAGCGATTTTTCCGAATCATTGAAATGCATCGCGCTGATGCCGATGGCCAAGGCCGCCCAGCTTTACGGCCTCGAGGACGTGTCGCGACCGGCAAAGCGCATCGTGGAGCGGACCGAGAATTTCAAGAAAGAGCACCCGGCCCTCGGGCGCATCGCTGAGGTCGTGTCCTGGGCGGCAATCGGCTTCGGCCTTGCACAGGCAGGGGCGTGGCTCTCGGACAGGCTGAAAGGAATCGGGGAGACGCTGTCTGACATCATCGGGTATACCGTCGCCTGCGCCCACCCTTCGGCAATAGCCATCAGCCTGCGCAAGCTCTTCAAGGTGAAGCGGTGCAGCGCGGGCATATCCCGCTATCTGGAGGCTTCGGTGGTGGGGTACACGCCCGCCGCGCCGGTCTTCTTCGCGACCCTGGGCGCGGTCGTGCATGGGGGCTCGGACCCTACGATAAGCGTGGGGCGGGCGGTCGCAGCGGCCATCGCCGCGAGCATCGCCACGTTCTGCACGTGGTCGGCCGCCTACACCGCATGGTGGGTGCGCGTCGTCCGCAGGCAGGAAGGCGAGGGATTCCTTCGCAATCTCGGGGAATTTTTCAAGGGATTTGCGCACGCGAGGAAGTTCGGGAAGGGGCATGCGGACGATAGCGCCAGGGTGAACGCTTACCGGGAGGCCGGCGAGATTATCGGGACTTCTGCTGTCGTGTGGGCCGCCCCGTGGTACACCGTGCGCGCCTGCGTCGCCCTGATAGGGGGCCTGAGCGGCCTGCCGCCTGCCGCTTTCACGAAATTCCTCATATCCACCATGAGCGCGCTGGAGGGGCTGGACGTCCTGCTCGCCGGAGTCGAGACCGCTCTCGTGGAGAGGATTCTCCGGAGGAACCGGAAGGCGGAACAGGCTGGTCCTGAGCCCGAGAAGCCCAAGCCGGAACATGTATCCGAGAAACCCGAATCCGGCGGCTTTGGGCCGGTGGAGGACGAGAAAGAGGCGGCGTAGGAGGTCATAACCACTTTTTTTCACTAAAATAAACTATAAAAAACCTTCCTGGCAAGATATCTGCATGGACCATTTCCAGCGCTCCATGGCAATCAGGGCGCAAATCATCGGAGAGAAGCCGCTTCTGAAAAAGCTGGCGGCCCACTTTTTCGAAGCCCGGAAGCTGGACGATGTGCTCGGCCACGGGACGAACAACATCCATTACCGGGCGGGAATGCTGCCAAGCGGCCTGTGGGTGGCGACGCGGGAGCAGTTCGAGGAGCCAATCCGGTCCGGGGACCCGGACCGGGCGGACCCGCTGCGGGCACGCTTCAGGCAGACCGGCAACTGGAAGACGCTTGAATTCGGGATATACTGCAGGGAAGCGTATTGCTGGTCTGAATTCGGGGGTTTTGGCAGGAACAGGAGCGTCTCGGAGTTCGTAGAGAACGGCGGGGAAGGGTATGCCACTGCGTTCTCAATCCTCGTGAGGTACAAGCCGCTCTGGAGAAGGTCGCCGATGTATGCCATGCTGGTGGAGGACCTGAGCGCAGGGGGCCAGTATAGGCTGGAGACGCCCGGGGATGAGGACTGGGTCGCGCGCATAGACGGAAGAGGAGCGCCCGTGCAGATAGACCTCGACGACTTCCCCAGGTGGAGGAAGAATTACCCCTCGGTCCCGGATTACACTTCAGAACAGGCCATGCTGGACCTGGGGGCTATCGGCCCGTGAGTTTATTCGTCTTCTTCTTCCTCATCGCCTTCTTCTTCGGTGTCCTCTTCGTCGACGTCCTCGTCTTCATCGATTTTAAAGATGGTTTCCATAGGCGGCGTATTCGCATGGAAAGTTATATATCATCTTGCTTTGCCATGCCCGGCGCAAAGCGCTAACCGCAGGGTAACTATTGGGTTAAAAAAGAGTTTTTCACGAAGCTTACATTGACCTTACATTAGGCCTTACGCTGAACGGAGGGTGCAGGGATGGATGCGGAGAATGAAAACGGCGGGACGTTTATCGACTACAAGGTAGTTGCCTCTATTCTGCTTGTTCCTTTGCTGGTGATGGTATACCTGTCCCAGGCGCAGGGCGTGCAGAAACAGCCTGACGGCGAGGCGGTGACGAAGGGCGGCGACGCCATCCTGGCCGACAACAAGACCGGCTATGAAAAGACGCAGGAAGCGATTTTGGCGGCTGTCCCTGACGGCAATTACTCGGACAGCGTGACGTATGCGTTCCACAGCGGCAACGAGACCGTGGACATAAGCATAACGGTGGTGAACGGCACTATAATGAACGCGTCGGTCCGCTCCGACGACCCGTCGAACAACGTGTCTGCGAAAATCATCGGCAAATTCAACGACGCCCTGCCCGGCCTTGTCGTGGGCAAGAAAATCGACGAGCTGAACATACCCAAAAACGTAGCCGGCAGCTCGCTGACGACCGCGGCCTTCAAGCAGTATGCCGAGGGGCTCGTCGAGAGCTACAAGGGATGAGATGATTTCCAGGAGCGAGGAGCTGCTCGGGACGGTCGTCGAGATAAAGCTTCCCGAGCGGCACTCGAATCTTTTTTCTGCCTGTTTTGAGGAGATAAGAAGGATTGAAAGGGCCTATTCGCGCTTCCTTGCGGATTCCGAGCTGTCCAGGCTGAATTGCAGGCTCGGCGAGTGGCAGGACGCTTCTCCCGAGATGCTGTTTCTTGTATCCAAGGGCATGGAGTTCAGGGGGAAAACCGGCGGCAATTTCGATATAACGCTCAAGGCCGTGCTTGACGAGATAGGGTATAGGAGTGCGTCCAGCGCGAAAAGCCCCGGGAAAGATGGCCCGGACATTCTCGTTGATGCGAAAAACAGCCGCATCCTGCTCAACAAGGAAATCGAGTTCGGCGGATTCGGGAAGGGCTACGCTCTTGACAGGGTCAGCCGTTTGTTGGGGCGGGAGGGCGCCGGGCACTATTACATCAATGCAGGCGGGGATATTTACGCGAAAGGGGAGCCGTGGCCGGTTCTCCTTGAGCACCCTGACGATTCTACGAGGGCAATAGGGAAGGTTTCCCTTGATGGCCGGGCGATTGCAGGCTCTGCCCCGAACCGGCGGAGGTGGGGCGGGTACCACCACCTGATTAACGCCAAGACGAAGAAGCCGGCGAGCGGAGTCAAGGCGATTTTCGTCATTGCGGATACGGGGATGGAGGCGGATGCTTATGCGACTGCGCTTTTCACGGCGGGCTTTGCAGAGGGGATTGAGCTTTCGGGGAGGCTGCCTGTGGAAGCCCTAATCATCTCCGCAGAGAACAAGATGTACGAGAGCGAGGGCTTCGGGGCGGAGATGTTTTAGGTGGGTGCTCTTGAAGAGCTTCTTTTTCCATTCCAGGAATAAACACTAACGTAGTGATGGGCAGCCCATCAAGAAATCAACGGACTGCGGTATAATTGGAACAGATAAGTAGCAACCTGGTTGTTCTTTTTGGGTGAACTGAACTGGATAAGGTATTCGTCATTTGGTTTCTGTCTTATCTGGCAAAGCAATTGCTTGATTTCGGCTTTTGAAACAACCCTACCGAAAATTTTCGATATTTCTTCGCTTGCATCCAGTATTTCAAGCCCGACCACCTGGCCAGAGTCGGATACATCAATCAGGATGTGCTCGGTCAGTTCGATGGTCCGGTAAGCCTTTTTTGCACTAAGTTCGACAGCAAGCGCATCGGCATCGGGATCAAAATTCACGTGTTTCATCGTAAAACTCTCCATTTCTATGCTTTTATAGCTTTCTTTGGTGCGCAGGTCCCAGCCGTTTCCTGATTCGGTATACCTGCCTTAGCAGTTTTTTGGTTGTCCGATACAGGCTTAACAAACGGACCTGGGCATTTAGGACAACGATATAGGCGATATACCCTCCCTCTGCGGCGGGGTAATAGGCCTTGAACTTCCGTTCACCATCATATTCCAGATCCTGTTCCGTTACCTTATGAGGCTTGTTTTCAGTTAAATCCCTCTCGAAGCGTATAATCGAGTCTTCGTGGTCTTGGATGATGCCACGCTTTTTGGCTTGTTGGATTGCGTGGTTCGTATACCTGAACCCACGTGGTTTAACACGAAGCAGCTTACTAAAGATGTCTCCATCGATTGGTTGTTCCAAGCAATGCCCCTCAAGCGGATACGTTTCTAACGATTTAAATCATAACCTTGCGCTAACTCAAGTTCGCCAGCGCTTGTTTATTTAGCGGGGCATCCACGCTCAGTGCATAGCCACATTTCGTGCAGAATTTGGAGGGGCTAGCAGACAGAGGGAGATGTAGGGAAAAGAGTCAGTGTCAACCCGTGAGGGTTGACAAACTGACAATGCTCCTGCCGAGCGGCGGGAGACGATTAGTGGATGCCTAAAGTAATGACACTTCCTTACGAATAAATAGCTTTCTTTCCTTATATATCTTTCTACAGAAGGAGTGGGCGTATGGAGGAGAGCACAAGAGATGGCTATCTAGCAGGCATATCAAGTCTGATAATGGCAGTCATAACAGGGATAGCTGCTAATTCGAGCGGATGGTTGTCAAACACAGGAGGTCAAGTTTCCACCTTTTTGATGATTCTTTTTGGCGCATTTTCTATCGGGAGTTTTATCAAGCCCGATTCGGTAGGACAAGTTGTTATGGAATTTTTGAGAAGGGTTAGTCGCAGCAGCAGCCAAGACAGTTCAGGCGGAGTTGATAGGTCAAAAAATAAGGTTACTCAAACATATAATGTCTATGGAGGAAGTGTATCCACTTCAATCGGTGATGGGTCATCAGCATCTTCCAAAGTTTTGTCAAGTCAAGAACTCGGTGGGAAAGCAAAAAAAAGTGAAAAGCCTAGCGGAGGCAAAATGAGCGTTGATGCTCGTGATGAAGAGCGGCTAGAAAAAATAGCAAAGAAGATAGGGATAATAGAAGACGAACTCACAGAACTCGATAGAGAATATGAAAATGCGGAGAGAGACGGGGAAGATGACGAGGTATTGGATGAGATTAATGAAGACATAGAAAACGCAGGAAAAAAATTGGTTCGTGCATGGGACGAGGCAGCACATTACTACAAGACAAATCAGGTCCCCAGAGAAAACTTTCAAGTAATACTCAAGAACAGCTTCCAGGAGTTTATAGAAGAATCAGAGTTAGACGAATTGTTCACTGATAACATAGATTGGCTTGCACAAGAGATACTTTGAGAGTTTAAACACCAAGTTGACCAGCAATATTCTTCAGTCTCATAAGGATAGGCTGTGAATGGGGTTTGTCCATTTCCTCCATGAGTTTTCTCTTGAGTAATTTCTTGAGTTTACGTTTCACGTGCCACTGCCAGCCGATAAAAATATTCTGGAAGTTTAGCTGCGGGTATTCTTGGTCTGTAAGTGTAACGAGGGCATTAATTAACAGGTCCAGACTCCGCTCATCGTCAGAATTCGAAAGGAAGGAATAGGCGTAGCTTCTCACCTGGGGATTGGTATCTTTTTCAGCGAGTGCAGCTATCTTATCGAAGGCTTGCGAGATGACGTCTCTTCTCAAATCATCACTTCGAGTCATCAGATTATCAAGCAACCGAATTATTGTTTTGCGGTTGTCAGGATTATCGTCACCTAGCAAATCAACACAGATAGGGACAAAGTCTCTGAATTTCGATGGATGGTGTTGGCTTAGGTAGTAAACATCGCTTGCTACCTGTTCCTTATTTAGTGGACTGCCTTTCCTAAGGGCATCCTTGTAAAATTTTAAATCATCATCGCTTAACTCTGGTGGAGGTTCTTCTTTTTGCGTAACAATCTGCTTCACGTGTCCTGGTTTAGAGAATATACCCCTCTCTTCAAGACGTTTCTCTAGAGCATAAAAGTCCATGTAATCAGAAATGTCATGCACTCTGTGGGGGAACCTACCTTCAATGTCGTTGTGTAATACCTTGCTTTTGGGAATCTCTGAAAACAGCGGACGAATTTTCCCCAAAAGCAGCGGAATCGTCCCAGCTCTAATACTCGCCAAAAAAATAAAAACATACGCTCGTTCGCCTCGCTCGCTACTCGGTCTTGGCTTCTGAGGTGTCAG